>CAZNXE010000462.1:0-2661 GCA_964576465.1 uncultured Planctomycetaceae bacterium | reverse complement strand
CCGCACGCCTTAGTCAAGCATCGTCAACGGATTCTTGCGATTCTGTAGCGGGAACATCGCCTGTTGGCCTGTTCGCTGTGACTCGAACACTGCCACGATCATTTCCATGGCTGCCCGTGCATCGTATACGCTGCTTTCCGGCTGGCGATCCTCTTCGATCGCGCGAATCAGGTCTTTCACCGCTTCCACATTGCCGGCATGCAAGCCACCGTCGGTCAACGGCTCTGGAACGCCAAGCCCTGCCGACGAAATCTCTTGCCAGCGTGGACCATCGGCCTCCGGAACCCAATTCGGTTCTGCCAAATAGGCGGCACGCGGCAGAAAACCGGTACGGAACCACAGTACGCCCCGCGAACCGAAGATCATTAGACCGAACCGTGAGTTTCGGGCAGCCTTGTTGCGGTGGGACGCAAAATACGCCGTCGTGCCGTTCGGCATGCCATACATCGCGTGTACCGAATCGCCGGCAAGCGGCCCGATCCCTTCATTTCCTTCGACGACATCACTCGATTGAATCGGATGGCCTTGTTCGGTGACCGACCCCATGCACCACTCGGGATCACCGCCAAAGTTGCGGATCAGATCCATGACGTGGGTGCCCAACACCCAAAGATCTTCACCACCTCCGCGACGGTCCTCCTTTCCTCGACCGCGAAACTCCAAGACATCACCGATCTTTCCCTGATCGATGAGATCCTTCACGACACGAATCTTGGGGCTATAGCGCGTTTGGTGTGCGATGGCTAGCTTGACGTGCGAACTCTCGCAAGCTCGCACCATTGAATCGGCCTCTTCCAGCGTTCGACAAAACGGCTTTTCCAGGTAAATATGCACACCCCGTCCGGCGGTTTCCACGACCATCTCGTGATGGCGATCGAGCCAACGGGGTCCAATGCTCACCATGTCGGGTTTCACCTGGTCGAGCATCTTGCGGTAATCGGTGAATGCTTGATCGACGCCAAGCTTTCGGGCAGCATCGGCGAGCCCTTGTTTGTTGTCGTCTGCCACGGCAACTAGCTCGACATCGGGGACATGTTTCCAGACTTCGTCCAACCCATGTCCATAATTCCCCTTGCCCGTTCGACCAATCGAGGCAACACGATATTTGCGTTTCATGTCTCAGTTCGCTTTCGACAAGTGGCTTGTTCACGAGAACTTGATCTGGGAGTAAGTGTAGCGAACGCCAGGGCGTGCATCCACTTTTCAATCATTTGTGTGCAGCGGTTGCCGTGGGTCAAGAAACCAAGGGAGTTCGGTGGTTAGCCATTCATAAATCGCCTTAGCCGCGATTGCGTGCGCCCTGGAATTCGGATGGTGATCGCACGGATGGACCCACAGTTCGCTTGGATTGTGGCCAGCGAAAAACGGCGCCAAATCCAACACGGGAAGCCCTGCCTCGATGGCAATACCTTCTACCTGGCGATGAATCGGAGCCAGGGGGTATTCGCCATCCAAGCCCTCGATCATCGGGTACATTACCAGCGCTACCTTTGCCGTGGGAAGCGATGCGTAGTGTGCGAAGATATTCTTGATCATCGTGACGCCAGCGGGATTCTGCTGCTCGTCGTAGCAGTCCAGATACCACTGAATAGTTTCGTCGTGAATCCTTCGCGATTCTCGCCAGCGATAGACCAGTTCAAACAGACGTGAGTGTCGGCTAAGCGAGATACGATTCACATGCGTGTCGAGATCGGTCTCACGAAGATTGATGAGATCGTTGATATAACTCTCTTGCTTGATCTGCGTTTCGTTCGGTTGGATATCGTTTGGGATGAAAACGACCAATACCCGCGAGCAATTCAGCGGCCCGGTCAACTGTTCGACTTGGGCGTACTCGTGCATGATGTACGAACCGGATCGAGCCGCGTTGACGATCTCGACATCCAAACCCGCCATCGCATTGAGTTGCCGAAACAGCGACCGCTCGACGGGAACACCAACTCCCATCGCAAATGAGTCGCCAACTCCTAAAACCCGAACCACGCCCGGGGGCGGAGAAGGCGAATACTCGCGGTCGCGGAGCTTCTGCGACGACATGCGGTATTCGACACACCAAGGCGTTTTGTCGAGTTCGGAAAGCTGTAGCTCGTTGGGCGGGATAGATGAATCGAACAGACGCCATGATCCCTGACTCACATCTGGCACGCCCACGAGGTCGCCGCTGTAGTTGTCGGGGTAGCAGTGGTAGTTCACATTCTCGGTTCCGCTAACCAAGTAGGTCTTCGTTCCGAGGCGAAACAGCTCTTGCCCCAGCAGGCGAAGCCCGATTTCCGCGACCGCGCATCCGACGAACAGGCCAAGGGCGATCGCCAATCCCCTGACCAGCCATCGTCGTGCCGCGTTTCGGAAACGGTTGGAGCCACGGTATGGCTCGTGCTCCACGGACGAAGTCGACGTGGATTGGGAACCGTATTGTTCGTCGCCGGGCAAGTAGCCTTCTCCCGATGTGTTATCGAAGCGGATCGTCGAGTAACCTCTCTCGATTATCGCCACGATACGCCAACCCGTGCAAGCCGCCTGTTGTGCGTGGGTTTCTTGGGCTCCCCTGCGGATTCTACTTCGTATAGGGCGAGCGGCGAATGAGAATATACCAAGGGGACGCGTGAGGGGTGCAGGAACGGGCTCGCGCGGTGCTGGGGTGGGTCGAAGTTGGGTTGGTGG
>CAZNXE010000461.1:0-2697 GCA_964576465.1 uncultured Planctomycetaceae bacterium | reverse complement strand
GCCCCACCACTGCTTCCCTGCCGCAGCTTGTAGGGCCTTGGGGCCGCCGAAGGAATCCTCCCCCCCAACCCCGCGTTTCAGTACCGATGGTCGCGACCGGCTGTTATCCTGGGTCTGTGTGTACGGTGGCCACGTCAACGTGATTCGTCGTGCAGCTTGCAGGCGAAATCTCCAAAATGGGCTCTTGCCTGCACGTCATTCAGCAGGTTCTTCAGATTGAAAGGTTCGACTACGCGATGATTGTCAAACAGGTCTCGTCAATGGCGCAACGTGCCACACTAGCAGCCCTTGTTCTCGCAGTTAGCTTTTCCACAGCGGCGGCTGACGATGTCGACGTGCGCCGCGTCTTTGGGCCAGAGGCACCCGGGCCCTATAAGCATCCCGCTTCGATCACGCAGTTGAGCAATGGCGATCTCTATCTGGCGTACTACGGCGGCGAAGGTGAGTATGCCGGCGATACCAAGGTCTACGCGGCGAGGCTTGCCGCGGGAAGTCAACAGTGGACTGTGCCGGTGGTGGTTGCCGATACGCCGTTTCGTTCCGAGGGGAACGCCGTGGTGTGGCAGGCACCCGACGGACTGGTATGGCTGTTTTATGTCTGCCGCTACGGCGATACCTGGTCTCAGTCTCGCATTAAGGCAAAAATCTCGCACGATGGTGCGAAGACTTGGTCCGACCCTTGGCTGCTAACGATGGAAGAAGGAACCATGGTTCGTGGGCAACCCATCGTGCTGAGCGACGGCGACTATCTACTGCCGATCTACGTTGAGACGGGCAGCGACACGGAACTGGTCGGCACCGACACGGCATCTTATTTTCTGCGATTCGATCCGAAGCAGAAAACATGGACCGAGAGTGGGAGAATCTCTTCGAGGACGGGTAACCTTCAGCCGGCGGTTGTCGAGCTTGCGCCGGATCATCTAGTGGCCTACTGCCGGCGAGGCGGTGGCTATGAGCCGATTGACGACGGTTACATTGTGCGTAGCGAGTCGCACGATGGCGGGCGAACATGGTCGCCGGGCCGAGACACGGCATTCCCCAACCCCAACGCGGCAATCGACTTTATCAAGCTACGCAGTGGTCACCTGCTGTTGGTCTACAACAACAGCATGTCGACACGGGCACCGCTAACGGTCTCCATCTCGACCGACGGCGATAAGACCTATCCACACCGGCGGAACATCATGGACGGCGATGGACCCTATGCCTATCCGTATGCTATTCAAGCCCGCGACGCAAAAATCCACATCATCTTCACGTCGCACGACCGAACCGTAATCAACCACGCCACGTTCAACGAGGCGGCGATTATGGGAGATCGAGGGAATTAACCGTGGTCTTCTCGTTCATTGACACTTCTCGACCGCCGGCAGCGGTCACATAAAAGTGCCGGTCGTTGTCACACACTTCTTCAACAGCAATGCCGTGCTCATCGAGCCACCGCGGGAGGTTGCAAGTTGCCGGTTCGCCTGTTGGTTTCGAGTCGTGATTTTCGATGATCAAACGTGGGCGATGTCGGGCGGAAAGCGTCTTCTCGCTACCGCGCAGCATGTCGAATTCGGCGCCCTCGATATCGATCTTCATCAAGTCGACTCGCGAGACTTGGAGTTCTGCCAGCAGATCGTCCAGCGTGCGGACACAAACTGCCACCGTTGCTGACTGCCCCACGGAAAGCGCACTGGTCGATGTCTCGCGATCGTACGCAAGCCGACCCTGTCCCGAGTAGTTGGAAAGCGCACACGGCACGCACGTCACGTTCTGATACCCGTTTGCCCGAACGTTTCGCTGCAACAAACGAAAGTTTTCAGGGTGCGGTTCGATGGCGATCACCCGTCCTTGCGGTCCAACATCGCGGGCGTACGCCAAGGTGTGCCGCCCGATGAACGCGCCGGCATCGACAACCGTTTCACCGGGCTGAGGTCGCCAGCGATTGAGGATCGCCTCGTAATCGGGCGAGACGGTTAACAGGTCGTCGTACGAGAAGGGGCGAATCCAAAACCGGTTCCCATCGGCCGTCAACTTCACACGGCAATAGCGGCTGCCGGGAAAACGCCGGGCTGCTTTCCATGCGATTAACAAACCGCGCATGGCCGTTCTTACTAGTGGCGACGATTGCCGACGCTGCTTGACGCGGCTGAGAAGCGTTTGAAGATGCGGCATCCTTGCCTCTGGCGAGTGAGAAACCCAAGTCTTGCGGAAGGTTCATTCCCTGCATTCGCTGCCATTCACAACAGCCGACTACTGACTCACAAACTCGCGCGGTTTGCACTTGTGGCGTTTCATCGCATGTTCAGCCAGTTTTTCGTGCCACGCATATCGAGGCGAGGCCGACACCACTTCCTTGATCTCCTCGGCCGACATGCCCTTTTCCAGCATCTGGAGCTTCAAGGCGTTGATCTCCTCGAACTGCCGCACCTTCTTCCATTTGGTGCCCACTATCGCCGTAACAGCAATCGTAGTAATCGCCAAGATGCCAAGCGATCCCAAAATAAACGCCAACATCAGCGTCGGATCTTGGGACAGCGTATTGATAATCTGAGTCGAATTCGAGACCGGTTGCACGGCGATACTCCCCAAAGGCAAAAGCCAACAATATTCCGACGCATGGCCCTATCTTCGCTCAATGTACCCGAATCTTGCCACTGAATTCCAGAGAAACCGAGAAAAGTTCGTTCTGAAGGGCGTGCGGCAGATAAG
>CAZNXE010000460.1:0-2705 GCA_964576465.1 uncultured Planctomycetaceae bacterium | reverse complement strand
GGTCGGGTAGCTGCGGTAGTTTCAGGATATGTCGGTGCGAGCGCCGCAGACGCCGGGGCCGATGACACAGTGACAGTCCACAGCCTCAAAAGCATGTTTGTCATGCCAGGTCTTATTGACGGTCACACCCATATCACCGGCGAGCTTAGCCCCCGCAGCAAGCTTGAACGTGTTGAGATGCCCGACGCCGAAGTCGCATTGCGCGCCGCCCTTTATGCGCGACGCACCTTACAGGCAGGGTTCACGACAATCCGCAATCTCGGCGCCAATCCCGATGTCATTGTCCCTCTCAAAAAATCGATCAATGCCGGTTACGTTGAGGGCCCGCGAATTTTTGCCGCCACCCATGGCATTTCAGCGACCGGCGGCCATGGCGATTCTCATGGGCTGCGTCAGGAAATTCTAGACCTATACGCCGACCCCGGCATTTGTGACGGAGCCGATGATTGCCGCCGCGCCGTACGCGCTTCCGTAAAACTCGGTGCAGATCAGATCAAATTGACGGCAACCGGCGGCGTGCTTTCAGAAACTGAGGCAGGCACGGGCCAGCAATTTTATGCAGATGAATTAAAGGCCATTATGGATACAGCGCATTCTTTGGGGCGGCGTACTGCAGCTCATGCGCACGGAGCTGACGGTGTCAATTCCGCATTGCGCGCGGGCGTTGATTCTATTGAGCATGGCACCTATTCAACCGAGGAGAGTTTCCGTCTGTTCAAGCGTAACGGCGCTTTTCTTGTGCCGACTATTCTCGCTGGCGTGACCGTGATGAAAATGGCAGAGCCTGACGATACCTTCATGCCGCCGCCAATCCGCGCCAAGGCCCTCGCTGTTGGTCCACAGATGATGGATATGGTGCGCCGCGCCCACAAAGCCGGCGTCAAAATTGCGTTCGGTACTGACAGTGGTGTTTCGCGCCATGGCGACAACGCCCGCGAGTTTAGACTCCTCGTCGAAGCCGGCATGACGCCCATGGAAGCTATCCATGCCGCCACTGTTAACGGTGCGGCAAACCTTGGGAAAACTGATGTACTCGGAACAATTGAACCTGGTAAATATGGCGATCTTGTCGCCGTCGAGGGCGATCCACTGAGCGATATAACAGAACTAGAAGACATTGACTTCGTCATGAAAGAAGGCGTCGTCTACAAAATGTAATGAGACTGCGCGTGGGCGACTATCATTCACGCGTAATCAAGCGGCAGTTACGTTGTATATTTCAACTCTTCCATAGAGAGGTTGACGTCACATCGGAAAATGCAGCTGAGGTGATGAGCCGTTTATAGACCCGGTCAAATTCAGCCATATCCGGCGCCACAACCTTCATCAGGTAATCGACCTCGCCGCTCATGCGATGCACTTCGATAATCTCCGGAATCCGCCGGATCGTATCGGCAAAGCTTTTCAACCAAGCCTCAGAATGTTGTGCCGTCTTCACAAATACGAAGGCGGTGAGATTGAGGTTCACTGCCTCCTTATCCGCGAGCACCACCCGTCGCGCGATCAGCCCCCCTTCCTCCATTTTCTTGATTCGACGCCAGCATGGGGTTTGAGACAACCCAACCGATTCGGAAATTTCACTAACCGGCGTTGCAGTATCGCGCTGTAATAGCGCCAAAATGGCCTTATCTATACGATCCATACTATGAATTATGCATTTAGTAGAATATAATTGCAATGAATAGTTTCTCTATGAGGATTTATAGGAATAATTATTCGTCTAACGCGGATATTCTAAATTCTGGGCAAAATGCCTTGAAGGGGAACGAACCACGATGATCAAACGCGCCTTTACCGAACATCCCGCGAGCGTCGGGGAAAGCTATTTTCAGCATATGGGCATGGCTTTTGGCTTTGGCGCGAAAATGGTATGCACCGGCGCTGCCTGTCTATTACACGGACTGTTTCCGTTTTTGTTCGTTCGCACCGGATCGCGCTGTATTGAGGATTTGCATGGTCGAATGGTTATCCATCGGGATCGACGCGAATGCACTGATTCAGAAAACGGCTCCCCCACTCTGGCAACAGATAACGCTAGCATGCACGCCGCTGAGTAATCTCACTGCGCATATCAACACATTCAAGAATCAACACATCGGTAACTCATGAACGAGGCCCTGATACGCGCGCGGGCGGTTGGTCCCGGACTGCTTCTTTGCGGAACCATTGCATTTGCATCCCAATTTATCGCCTCACGTTACGGCGGACCGGTGATGCTTTACGCTATCCTCTTTGGGATTGCGTTTAACTTCCTCAATGGCGAGCCTAAAACTGCTCCTGGGATTCAGTTTGCTTCAAAACGCGTGTTGCAACTTGGGGTTATTCTTCTTGGCTCCTCCGTCACGCTCGCGGAAATTGCAGCGCTGGGCTGGGCGACAGCGCTTCTTGTCATCACCGGAGTCATAACCACGATTGCCGCTGGATGGTTGATGGGCCGTATGCTTGGGCTCTCCTCTTCACATTCAGTTTTGTCTGCTGGGGCGGTTGCTATCTGCGGAGCATCGGCAGCCATGGCCATCGCTTCCGTTCTGCCCCAAACAAAAGAAAGCGAGCGCAATCTGATTTTAACCGTGGTTGGCGTCACAACCCTGTCGACGATCGCCATGGTGATCTACCCGTCCTTGACCCATCTAATGGGTTTTTCCGACATGCAGGCCGGGGTTTTCCTTGGCGCCACCATCCATGATGTCGCCCAGGTGCTCGGC
>CAZNXE010000459.1:0-2823 GCA_964576465.1 uncultured Planctomycetaceae bacterium | reverse complement strand
GACCATGAAGCGGAAACTATCGCGACGGATCGAACTGAAAATCTCGTAACGAATTGGAGGAACGCCCGTCAAACGCACGCGGGCCAGGTCTTCGGGGATCGCCATCCGATCGATCATCTCGCGAACCGCCATGATTGTGGGCTTGATCTCGCTGATCGAAAGCGAGTTGCCGCGAATTCGGGCCACGACCAACGTCGTACCACCGTCGGGGGAAACCAGATGACCGCCAAGCATCGGATGCGCAAGCGCTTCGCGACGTGCTTGCGAATAGGCTTCCGGGAGAGCGTCGGCTGCGGGAAGGATCGACTCGAGTGGGCGATCAGGCCGGACGACGACCACGTCGTCCATGCTGCGGACGCTTTCGATGCCGTCGATTTTTTCGAGTTCCGTCGTCAGCCTTCGCAGCAGGGCCACGCCTTGGGGCGAAAAGAGTTGCTCGCTCTCAACGACCAGAATGCAATCGCCGTCGTCCGACCCAAAATCCTCGAATAGCTCTTCGAGTAACTCGAAGTCGGCCTGGTCGGTTTTGAAAATATTGAGCGGGAGATCGTCGAACCCCACTCGCTGCAAGCCGACGATCGACGTCGCCGTCATGGCGAGTACAAACATGACGAGCAGGAATCGGTGCCGAGCAAACCACTCGGCCAAACCATTTAAGCGCACGTCGGCGTTCCTCTCGTCCCGTCTCGCCCGGAGACTCGCGGGCGATTGTAAAGCAAGGTGCCGATTCTAACACGGGCCGACCTCCGACGAATAGAACGAACCGTGCGGTAAACCCGCCTCGGAAGCGGCTGAATTCCGCTAGTAGGCGAACGATCGAGAGCCGAGGACGAGGCGCGTGCGACAATTCGTCACCGGGTAGAAGCAAAGGTTCCATACAACGCTTGTTTCACCTATTCCAAGTCAACTGTGAGCCAGATCATCACAGAAGTGCCGGGCGAAAAAGAACAGCCATGAAAGCTGTTTTCTTTGCAAAATGCTGACGTTGTAACCTTTTGGAACAACATCAAGGCTGACTATGTCTCGCAGGTCCGATATCGTGAATTCGCAGTCTTCGGATTCCGTGTCGCTCGGAACCACGCAGGCCCGAATCAGCGCCGCCGCGACCTCCATGAACGCCAAGTCGTGACCGCCAATGTAGTTCCACAAGTCGACACCAATGCGGACCGTGACGTCCACTGTCAAATCCCCGATTGTGTACTGGCAGAACCATTGACGGTCTGGACTAACAAGGAGCTCTGCCCCATCCACGGTTGCAAGCTTTTCACCAACGTTTCTGAGGATGTGCCAGTCCTTCTTGTTTGAGAGCTTCCTCGTCCCATAGAGTACGCCATAAGTAAAGTCTATCCTCTGGACGTTTGTTTCCTCCGCCCACGATTGGCAATTGCGGATGATGTCGTCAGCGATGTCCTTGCTCATCTCATCGTTGAGACATCGGGGTCCACTCTTAAGTGTCGCGAGTTTCAGGACGTCTCCATCAAGACAACGACCATCAAGGACGGAGTCGGTGGACTGCATCGCACTCTCGACGGTTTGCCAGCTGAAAATGGGAAGCGTGACGATCTCTGCCATGCGACCGGCGGATGTCTCCATCGACATGAAAACCTTTGCCGGAAGAATGTCCTCTTCAATTTGATGGATATGCGAATACCCACGGTTGAGGCAGTGAAACATCAACACAAACGGATTCGTGTTGAACTTTTGCAGCCTTGCGTCCGCAGTGGGTAGTGACGTTAGGTGCTGGGTGATTCGTTCACGAAAGTCGTTCTCCATATGGAGAACTCGCTGTCGAGACTCATTGTCAGAATCGACGTCCTGGAGCCATTTCAACAACTGGGGCTTACTCAGGATATATGCTGATGGTCGCGGAAGCCCTTTGTGTCTCGGCATGCGATACTCATCTTCCTACAGGTTCGTTGTCTTTCGCTTCGTTTTCGGAATCGCGTAACTCGCATGACCGTTTTCGTCTCCATCATTCCAGACTAACGTTTCACCTGCCTTGAACCACT
Organism: uncultured Planctomycetaceae bacterium; assembly: GCA_964576465.1. Classification (GTDB taxonomy): domain Bacteria; phylum Planctomycetota; class Planctomycetia; order Pirellulales; family JAEUIK01; genus CAZNXE01. The sequence goes on along the minus strand of CAZNXE010000459.1, from coordinate 814 downwards.
GCCGCGTCCGCACGTGTGACTGAATGTAAATGATTCGACATGCCTCGCTTGTCTCATTCTGAGGTTGCCAGTTTTGTCTCCGTAGCAACGCAAGTTTTTCCGCAATCACTTCGCCGGCTACCTTGCCGAGACGAACGGGGACGGCATTCCCTGCTTGAGCGTACTGCTGTGAAGGGGTTCCGAAAAATTGCCATTCATCGGGGAATTCCTGAATGCGGGCGTACTCCCGAAGAGTCAAGGCTCGAACCTCTAACGGATGGCAAAGGCTTGTGCTCGCATGGTTCGGCATCGTGACAAGCGTAGGACAGGGTAAATCGAATGACAGTCTTCGCCACCAACCAGAGCGTCCGCCCTTCGCGTGCCAAGCTCGTCCCATTGATTCTTGTTGGACATTCTTGGGTAGGCTCCGCCAGTTAGAGCCTGCCGGGAGCATTTCGAGGTAGCCCTTCTTCCGAGGGCTGAAGTCCATAATCACCGGATTGTCTTCCTTGGGCAGGTCGGCTATTGCGTCGCCAAGTGTCGCCCACGGTTCCAACGCACGCTCTTTGTCAAAGAGCGTGCGTTGTGGGCCGCCTGGGCTCTCAACGCCGTGCGTCGGGTTCGGAAAGTCAATCTGAGTTGAATACCGATTGCCAATGAATAACGCCCGTTCGCGGAGTTGGGGTGCTCCATAATTGACAGCGTTCACCTCGAAGCAATCCATGTGGTACTTAACAGAGAGTTTCTGCACGTCTTCGGCGAGCAAACGAACCACTGAGCCGGGCTCTTCATCTGGCTCAAGCGGTGGGCCGCCCTTATTCGGTCGATGGGTTAT
>CAZNXE010000458.1:0-2832 GCA_964576465.1 uncultured Planctomycetaceae bacterium | reverse complement strand
ATCAAGACCTCCTCGGCGATGCGATTGAAGTCAACGAAGTAGAAACCGACAGCGAACCGTAAACCCTTCGGATTGCAAGCGTAGACATCAGCTATCAATGGCCCTCGGTGATGATGTGCTATCACCGAGGGCCATTTCTATTGTCCTGGCAGCCCCGCTTGTGTCCTCGTCGCGCAAGTCAGCGGACTCTCATACGCCCTTGCTCAGCGCAAGAAACCTGCGAGATGATAAGAATGAGTGGTCTGCGGCAACAGGAGGATATGCAGTACATTTTCTGATTTTGGTAGATCCGTAATCTGATCGAAGTCTAACGGTCAAGTTGCCGATACCGTCTGTAGCGATGATTCCGCGCACCGATCTTGCGCGCGAACGACGTTGCTGGTCGAACTCAAACGGCTGGGCAGATGGTGCTATCAAGAATCCGACAATCTGGCTTTGCTGTCGCCTTGCTGGTGGGCTGCTGGCTCTCCGCGCTCGGCTGTCGCAACGCGCGCCCGATTTACCTGGGCGAAGGTCGCGAGTTGGCCCATTACATGAACCAGGCCACGCAGATTGAATATCCCGACGTCGAAACCTCGGGCATGGATACCATTCCCGAGGGGCTTGAACCGCGGACGCTGGCAAACCACCAGCCAAGCGAAATATGGGAACTGTCGTTGGAGCAGGTGATTCAGTTGGCATTGGCCAACAGTCAGGCCATGACAGATCTTGGTGGTCGTATCGTGTCCTCACCAGGGCTCGTGCCGACGGCGTATGATCCAGCCATCGCGGAGACCGACCCGCGTTTGGGTGTTGAAGCGGCGCTCAGTCAATTCGACGCGCAGTTGGCGACCAGCATGTTTTGGCAGCGCAACGATCGTGTGATCAACAACCTGTTGATCGGCGGCGGCGTCCGTGAATTACAGCAGGACATCGGTACGTTTGAATCGTCGATCACCAAGCGTGCAGCAACCGGTTCGCAGTTCGCTGTTCGGCACAGTGTCGCTTACGACTGGAACAACCAGCCCGCGAACCTGTTTCCCAGTGCATATGATGCGGTGGCTGAAGTCGAAGCGCGGCACCCACTGCTTCGCGGCGGCGGCCTGGAGTTCAATCGAATTTTTGGGCCCGACGCCACGCCTAGTCTCCGCTTTCGCAATGGTGTCTTGCTCGCTCGGGTCGATCACGATGTATCGCTCACGGAGTTCGAAGCGGGCGTCCGAGACTTTGTGAGCAATGTTGAAAATACATACTGGGATCTGTACTTCGCGTATCGCCAACTCGATGCTCGCGTGACCGCGCGGGACGGGGCACTCGCCACATGGCGGCGGATTCGTGAACTCGGGGAGGCGGGTGCCGAGGGAGGCGAAGCTCCGCTAGAGGCTCGTGCCGGTGCCGAGTATTTCGAGTTCCGCGCTCAGGTCGAAGATGCGCTAAGCGGCGGACCCGGCGGAAGTACCCGCACTGGTATCGGAAGCCGCAGCGGCGAGTTTAGCGGCACTGCCGGGCTTTACGAACGTGAAGCAAACTTGCGGCTCTTGATCGGGTTACCATTGAACGACGGGCGCCTAATCCGACCTGCCGATGAACCGACAACGGCGAAGATTGCCGTGGACTGGCAGGTCATGCTTGTCGAGTCGCTCGCTCGTCGAGTCGAACTTCGCCGGCAACGTTGGATGGTCAAGCGACGTGATTTGGAACTTACCGCATCGCGTAACTTCTTGTTGCCCCGACTCGACGTCGTGGCCCGATATCGTTGGCGTGGTTTTGGCGACGATCTCATTCGACCTAATAGTGGCAGCGCGTTACCGTTGGACAATGCCTACCAATCACTCACCGACGGCGACTTTCAAGAATGGCTAACCGGATTTGAATTCAGCGTGCCGCTTGGATTACGCGAAGGCTTCTCAGCAGTACGCAACGCCGAACTCCAGCTTGCCCGCGAACGGGCCGTGCTCAAAGAACAAGAACGGGCCATCGAACACGATCTTGCCGGAGCGTTGCGTGAATTGCACCGCGCCTACGCGGTTACCCAAACCAACTACAACGGGTGGCTTAAGTCGAAGGAGCGTGTCGAAGCGATCAACCGCGCGATCGACGCTGGCCTGTTCACTCAAGACGATCAACTCGATGCACAGCGCGATCAGGCGGAAGCCGAAGTGCGGTACTTCCGCACGCTCGTCGAATACAATCTGGCGATCAAAGCGGTGAACTTCGAGAAAGGGGCCCTGCTGGACTATTGCGGTGTGCAACTCTCCGAGGGCGCTTGGCCGCGAAAAGCGTATCTCGACGCCCGCGAAGAGGCGCGGCGAAGATCGGCAGCCCTGCGTCTTGATTACACCTACACGCGCCCCAATGCGATCAGTCGAGGAACCGTGCCGCACGGAACTCCCGCGGGCACCGAAGTCATGCCGGAAGCGGTGGCTGCCCCCGGGCGTATCGAGGTTCTTCCGCTCCCGCCGGCAGCACAGATTCGTCGTCCAGTAGTGCAACCGTTCTATGAACCCCAAGGCGCGAGGTCGTCGATTCGTGGTCCGGTGGTCACGACAATCGACCAATACTCCCCCGCGGCGAACCCCGTCGTGGTCGCGGCATCCGAGGGGCCGCTCAACAACGCGCCAGGGCAGGTGATCGACGCCGTCCGTCAGGTCGGTTTTGATAGCCCCCTGCTTCGCGGCATGTCGGGACAACCTTTAGTACAGCCCATTGCAACGCCGCCGGATGAGCCACCTTCCTCAAACGCCGGTCACCCTCAAATGCTTCCCGGGCCGGAGGGGGCAGCGGTGCCGGTTCCGTATTAAGGCGAGCGGCGAATGAGAATATACCAAGGGGACGCGTCAGCGAGGGACCAAC
>CAZNXE010000457.1:0-2860 GCA_964576465.1 uncultured Planctomycetaceae bacterium | reverse complement strand
GCGCGCGATAGATTATAATCAAAGATGACCGGATTGTAGCAAGTGAGGCCGCATTTGGAGGGATGCTTAACGGTGCGCGTGAGATGATCGTTAATCCTTCTCTTTCAACCAGGCGTGAGAGTATGGATGGTGACATCAGGGTGGCGTTGCGTAACGTATCCACCCTCTTTCGCGCTAAGACATATTGGCGGCGCAACTTATCTGGTAAAAACCCGACTCCCCACATTCCAGCGAGAGGATAGGGCGCAAGCGTGTAACGATTCGCTGCAGAAAAGTAGATTATTCCCTCTGGGGCCAGCTGCAAGTTGAGTGCGGATATCGCTTGTGCCGGATCTTCAATATGTTCGAGGAAATCGGCAGCAATAACCGTATCAAACTGGTTTGGTCGAAAGGGCAGGGCGGCGGCATCCGCGCAAACTAAATTTCCGGTTAGTCCGACCTCACTCAATCTTTTCGCACCGATGACGAGCCAGCGCAAAGCAATGTCAACACCTGTAATGTTGATGCCGCGCCGCTTGGCAGCGAGGATAGTTCCAGCGCTTGCACAGCCAATATCGAGGCAATTGCCGATGGTTGATGGCAGCGCGCCTAAGATTTCGGCGCCGCGCGCCTCGCCATTAAGAACATATGCCGCAAATTGTTTGGCACTGTTCGGAGGGACATCATCAGTGATGCGATAATATTCCTCTACAAGCGCGTTGAGCGTGTGCTCCCTGCCAAAGTCATGGAGGTATTGGGCCTTCTTGCGCTCATCGGATAAACTTAAATAACGGTCCGAGGAGAGGCGAAAATCCGGAATGCCGCAAAGGATAGGATAGGATTTATTGCAAGGAGAGCAATGATATTCGCTTTCAATTGATTCCAAGCCGCCCTGGCAGGCCGGGCAAACATAATCCATCAGTTGATCTGAAATTGGTTTGGAATGCGTCATGGGATAGCGTAACTGTAAACATTATGGACAAGATGATAGCGTATAGAGTGTTTGGGCAAGCGGGAATAGACAACTGTTCCGAGCGTATCATCTGTAGCGCGCCCGTATAAAATGGTCCCCGAATGTTGGCAGAAATTGATTAACGTATGAACGTCTTTTCCTCTCCGATTGCACGGCACCTGTCGTTTTTTGCCGGGGGCAGCCTTTTGGCGCCGTGGCCGCGGTGGCCATTCAGCCTAGCAGCATCCAGCAGTTCCTGAGTTATTTAACTGCCTATGCCGGCTTTTTATATTTGATGATAGCGTTGATATTGGCGCCGGCAAATTTGCTTAAGGGGCGGCCGTTTGGGCTATCGAATAAGCTACGTCGTAATTTTGGCATTTGGGCTGGCGTTTTTGCGATCGCGCATGTTGGCGCAGGGCTGATGGTTCATTTCGGCGGGCGCTGGTGGCTTTATTTTATCCAACCCGTGAGTGAGAATAAATTGTTACCTATCCGCTATGACTTTTTTGGGGCTGCAAATTATCTAGGGCTCATCGCCATTATAGTCTTTTGCGTGCTTCTCGCAATTTCAAATAATGCGTCGATCAAAAGGTTTGGTCCTGTGCGATGGAAGCGCATTCAACAGCTTAGTTACCCCTTGCTGGTTATAACATTTGTACACGGAATAATATATCAATTCCTGGAACAGCGACTTCTTATTTTTATACTGACATTGGCTGTTGGTTTTTGCGCCGTGCTCATTTTTCAACTGAGGGGGGCTATCACCAGATCAAGAGCATCGGGTGATGGCGCCGTCACTCCGCCCCTGAAATAACTTAAAAACACTCTTTAGAACCCTTCACAGCAGATGGGCTGATCTTTCGTAGGGTTCCAGTCTGATAGCGCCACAGGCTGCGTGTGGGAAAAGCACGCCTTAGTGACTCTCCACAGTCTAGGAGATTATCTGCATACACAACTGATCGCTTATTCAGATCCAGGCCATTACGCGTAAGGTCTCGGGGGTATAGTGTTCGGTATTTCCCTGATGGGCTGTCAAGAACGACCAGTGCATTTTCGACATTTAATGACCGGACCAGGCGGTATGGTTCAGCAATTGAATAAATGGCGGCGCGTTCAAAAACCAGCCAACTCATCAGGCCTGAAATTTGGAGCACTAAAGCAGAAACTATGCTCGCCCGGGCAAAGCGGTTGTCTAGGCCGATTACGGAAAGCCCCGCAACAATAGATAAGATTAGGAACGGAAACGCTTCGAAAAGGTATCGCGGTCCATACGAATAAGGCGTACCGCCATCAGCGCCATAGAATAAAAAGGCCACAATGGTAGCTGGAAAAATGGCATCAGGGAAATCCAGCTGGTGCGCGCGCCATAGCGCGAATAACATCACGGCAGATCCGGCGACCAGGACTGGCGATGTTGTGATCGAGAGATAAACTAACCGTTTTATAGAAAACATAAAGCTTGATGGGGATGCAGCGGCGATAGGCTCGCTCCAGCCCATCCATTCTGGAATAGTGATAAAGGGGGAGCCGGTCACCATAGTCTGGTAGATGACAAGGCCAATGACGAATAGAAAACCCGTGAACCCAAATGCCCCTATTGAGAAAAGCCGCGCCATAGAAAAATTCTTGCGCAACAGTGGAAAAATTACCGAGACTGCAATGGGGGCTATAAAAACGGCCGCATTAAATGGGCGAATGATTCCCATGCCGCCTATCATGGCCCCGGTCATGAGCGCCCATTTGATACTGTCAGTCGCGCGCCATTTTAGGGCTGCATAAACAGATGCCAGTCCAAAAAAAGTTGCCGGGGAATGCGTGTACAGCGTGTTGGCGTTAAATACGAAAAACAGCGATCTGCACAATAAAATCGTAGCCAGAATGGAGAATTCTCGATCCAGCCTCAATCGGGCAATCTTCCAGAAAATT
>CAZNXE010000456.1:0-2870 GCA_964576465.1 uncultured Planctomycetaceae bacterium | reverse complement strand
CCCCCCCCCCGGCGCCCCCCCCGGCCCGCCCGCCCCCCCCGGCCGCCCCCCGCCCACCCCCCCCGCCGCCGCGCAGTAGTTTGTTGACCAAACGATCAAACGAGATCTGAATTTCGTTCCGCGATTTTTCGTCTAAGTCTGGTAGCTTGTTGAGCAGCCGCCGCAGTTCATCTTTTTTAGAACCTTCCCATCCCTGTTTGAGACGTTCGATGACGGGCCCGGTCGATCGGTGTCGAAGGTCGACCATGAAGCGTTCTGTTTCCTCCTCGACAATTTGGATAGCTGCTGGCAGTTCACGGTCGCGCTCATTCTGGTTCAGCCGACATGCCTCACGCAGATCATCGATCGAGTAGAGATACACATTCAACTCGTTCTCGATCTCCGGTGCGAAATCGCGCGGGATCGCCAGATCGAGAATGAACAGGGGTCGTTGATAGCGACGCGGCGCGATCTCACGAAACGCTTCCAAGCGAACGATTGGTTCCGTGGCTCCCGTCGTGCTAATGACCACGTCGGCTGCCACGAGCTCGTCGAGCAAGGCCTCCCAGGGGGCAGCTTTTCCATCAAACTTCTCGGCAAGTTCCCGCGCTCCCTCGGAACTGCGATTCAACACGACAATGTCGTGGGCACCCTCCGCGCGGAGATAGCGGATCGTCTCTTCACCCATTTCGCCGGCGCCGATGACCAACACACGTTTGTCATCGAACGTGTCAAAAATGTTGCGGGCGAAGTCGGCTACCGCGACGCTGGGAATGCTTACCCTGCGTTCGTTGATCGATGTTTCGCTCGCGACACGTCGGGCAGCCTTGAGTGCCGACTGGAAGATGTTGTGGGTCAACGGGCCGGTGGTGCCCAATTGCGAGGCCAATCGATAGGCCTGTTTGACTTGTGAGAGAATCTGAGGTTCGCCGACGACCATGCTGTCGAGGCTCGTAGCGACGGTGAACAAATGGCGCACCGTGTCTTCCCCGGTCCGCTCGAGCAGGTCGTCAAAAAAATCGCCTATTCGCAGGCCATGGTAGTCGGCCAAAAACTCGGCCACATCAAGGTGCGTGGGTCGTGCATGGTCATCTTCCGAGGCGGTGTAGAGTTCGACCCGATTGCAGGTCGACAACAGAACCGCTTCGGAATCGGGGAACCGACCGCGCAGCATCTCGAGCGCCTCTTCGCTTTGCCGCGGGCTGAACGCGAGACGTTCGCGGAGTTTCACCGGAGAGTGATGGTGGCCGCACCCGACCATTTGCAGCTTCATCGCCACCCCCGGGGTGTTGCGACGAAATGATTGGTGAGAGCGCCCTGAGTTGCGCCACGGGCATTGCTAGGATCGCGGAACGAGAGCAATCTTGCCTCTTCGCGTTGTTGTCGATTGCTCGTGCCGTCGTGCTGTTGCAGCGGTTCTTTGGTCGGCGGCTTGCGATGTTCGGTGAAGAACAGGCCAACCCCGAGCGAGAAGACCAGGAACGCGCAACTGGTCACCGTGAGATAGGCCACTTTGCGGCCCTGCCGTGCCGGCTTATAAACCGTGGCAAATGCCAGGGCAACGGCAAGCCACAACAGCGTGACGGCAGAACTCCATACGACCGGATCGGACCATGGCACGGTGGTCATGTTCCCGCCGTGGTTTACCAGGTTCAGGATCGAACCAGACAGCAGCCCCACCGCTAACATCAACATCGAGAGAGTAATGGCCCTGGTGTTGATTCGCTGAAGCCATTCGAGACTGGGAAGTTGCAGTCCTCTTGCCTGCGGTTTCTTGTGTTTCATGCGGTTGGCCTGCACCAGATACATCGTGCCGGAAATGGCCCCGATCAGCACGGCGACGGTTCCGGCCAGAAGAAAAGCACCATGAAAGGCACCCCACCACAACGATGCGCGATCGGCGGGAAACGGCTCGCGATCGGTAAGAAACGTGGCGACCGCAATCAAGACCAGCACCAGGGGTAACACGAAGATACCGATTGAAAACGTGGGGTGCTGCCAGATGACGTACAGATAGAACGCCACCAAGACCCAGGCCGCGACAAGATACCAATCGAAGTTGCTCGATAGCGGGGTGGCTCCGCCGTGGACCGTGCGGCTGACCAAGAAGAGCGTTTGGGCGAGCAATCCCGCGACCACGAACCCCAACCCCACGCGGCTACGCTGCCTGCTGCGAAACCAGAAGCGGGCAATTTCCAGCAGCAGCGCCACGGCGTAGCTGGCCGCGAAACAGACAATCTCGATGCGTTCGACTAGTTGTCCCATGGACCCTTACGCTCCGGGGTCAAGGTTTTCATCGAATTTGAATTCCTTCAGCTTCTTGTGCAGCGTGTTGCGGTTGATGCCAAGCTTGGCCGCCGCTTTGATTCGCACGTTGTCGCAATCGGCCATCACCTGCACAATCAGCTCCCGCTCCACTCGATTGACGATCTTGGTGTACAGGTTGTCTTCTTGAGGCTCCGCTGTTGCTCGTCCTTGCGCGACCAACTCATAGGCCAAGGTTTCGATGTTGGCGGCCCCCTGCCGCGGGCGGCGTGGAGTCGCCCCGCCGGTGACTGCCTCGGGCAACAAATCGCTGGTCAATTCGTCGCCTGGCGCCATGACAATCGCGCGGGCGATGTAGTTTTGTAACTCGCGTACATTCCCCGGCCAATGGTAGTCTTGCAGCGCCTCGATGGCCCGATGTTCGATATGCAGCACGTAGCGGTCGTTCTCTTCGTTGTAGACATTCAGGAAATGCGTGACCAAATCCAGAATGTCATCGCGACGCGCGCGGAGCGGGGGCAACACGATCGGCACCACGTTCAACCGATAGTACAAGTCCTCACGGAACCGATCGGCCTCGACCTCCTCCATCAAATCACGATTGCTAGCCGCTACGACGCGGGTAT
>CAZNXE010000455.1:0-2894 GCA_964576465.1 uncultured Planctomycetaceae bacterium | reverse complement strand
GGACGACCGTTCACTGGGCAATACGTGAATATCGACCGCGAGGGGCTGCGCCGGACTCCAGAGCTCGATACCGTGAAGGTGCAGAAAAGCGAACGCCTTGAGGTATTTATGTTTGGCGGTTCGACTACTTGGGGTGCGAATGTGTCAGATCGTGAAACGATTCCAGCCCACCTCAACTGGATCATGCAGAAAGATGGCGTGCCTTCTTCGGTTCGTAATTTCGGGCAGATCGGATACGTGAGCACGCAAGAATGCATTGCGCTTCTTCGAGAGTGTCAGCGCGGAAATGTCCCTGATATCGCTGTGTTCTACGATGGCGTGAATGACGTCGCATCTCTTCAGCAGCACTGCCGTGCTGGCCTTTCGATTAATTCGGTGAATCGACGTGATGAGTTCAATCTCTCTCTTCGCGGCACAACCGGTCAACATATCAAGCAAATTGTGCGAAATAGCGCAATCGCCACGCTGCTCGTTTCCGACCAGCCACGTTCGCTGGACCCAGTGATTGGAGGTGCTATGTGGCAACAACACATAGACGACCGCCGCGCGGACCCCAAGGTGATAGAGCGAATTGAACGAATCATGAATTCGGCTGACAACTCTGAGGGAACCGCAAGAGAGCGAGTCGCTCAATTGCTAGTTGAAGACAAGGCACTTGAATTGCTTAGCTACTATTCCGCGACCATTCGCATGATCAGGGCGATTGGTGACGAGTATGGATTTGAAACGTGGTTTTTTTGGCAACCAGTAATTTTTACCAAGAAACATCTTTCGCCAGAGGAACAAGACATTCTTATTGAAGAAGGTGGTTCCGAACTCATTTACATTGCTGTTTATAACGCGCTCCTAAAAATCATCAATGTTCCAGATGGCCCAAACAAAGAGACACTGGCTCCCTTGCATCGCGTCGTCTACCTTGGCAACGCCTTCGAGCAGGAAGGCTGGAACGACAAACAGGCATTTCTCGATTTGTGTCATGTCACGAGCGACGCCAACGAGTTGATTGCTCGGCTGATCTGGGAACAAATGAAATCTCACATTACAGTCGATATCGATTAAAGATGGCGCAGGAAAGCCAGAAACTCCAATTGTCCAGGTCTACCGCTCCATGTCATCCCCCGCACAATCATTCAACGAAGGCCTTGCTCATCATCAGACTGGTCGACTTGATGCGGCGCGCGATTGTTATCAGCAGGTTCTTGGGGTGGAACCCAACCATGCCGATGCCCTGCACTTGTTGGGTGTCGTTGCGTGCCAGCAGGGAAACAACACCGAGGCGATTGATCTGATTCAACGTGCCATCGTCGTGCAGGCGAATCAGCCGGCGTATCACAGCAATCTGGGGAACGCTTTTCAACAACTAGGGCGACTGGAGGAAGCTGTTGCTGCTTATCGTGAAGCAATTCGCTTGCAGCCTGACTTTGCCGATGCGTTCAGCAACCTAGGGCAAGCGTTGCGAAAGCTGGGCAGGCTTGAGGAGGCCTACGGTTTTTTTCAACAGGCCATGCAGTTGAAGCCCGGCTATGTCGATGCGTGTAACGGTTTGGGCAGCATCCTGCGAGCCTTGGGGCGGCTGAGCGAGGCAGAGAACTGTTTTCGCACGGCAGTCACTTGGCAACCACAGTTCGCCATCGGTTTCACGAATCTTGGCAATACACTCCGCGATTTGGGGCGCGCCGAGGAAGCAATTGAATCCTTTCAACAGGCGCTCGATCTGCAGGGAGATTCGGCCGATATCCTGGCGATGCTGGGCAACACGTGTCGTGAAGATGGTCGAAACGACGAGGCGACGGATGCCTATCGCCGCGCGGCACAACTGGAGCCGGACAATCTCCTTCGTCGACTGCAAGCCGAGACGTTATGCCCGACGGTTTTCTCGGATCCCAAGGCGATCGAAGCGTTCCGGCAGCGGCTGCTCGACCGCATCAACCAGTTGCGCGGTCAGAGTTCGGAGTTGCGGCTCGATCACATCCGGCGCGTCGGTGGTGAACCGCCACTCAATCTTCAGTTTCATGGGCGTGACGACCGACCACTTCGCGAGGCCTATGCGTCGCTGTTCGCCGAGTCGTTTCCGGCGTTTAACTTGCAGCCGCCCAAGGGAAAACCTCGAATAGGTTTTATCGTTACAGCCCTGCACGAACGGGCGTTTCTGCGATCGATGGCGAATGTGATTCAGCGGCTGCCGAGCGACGCCTACGATATCGAAGTGCTATGCGATGCCGACGGCGCCGCGCGCATTCAAGATGGCATCGGTCGCGACGACGTGGCAGCGAGGGCAATCCCCGCGGAGTTCGAGCCGGCGGTCCACGCCATTGCCAAGCGACAATGCGATGTGTTGTACTACTGGGAAGTCGGCACCGACGCGACGAACTACTTTCTGCCCTTCGTGCGGTTGGCGCCCGTGCAATGCACCTCGTGGGGCATTCAGGTTACCAGCGGTATCCCGACGATGGACTACTATCTGAGTAGCGACCTGATCGAACCGGAGGATGCGACTGCCCATTACAGCGAGAAACTCGTGATGATGCGGGCGATGCCAAGTTATCAATCTCGTCTTAAAAAACCTGCCATGGTCAAAGATCGGGCGGGCTTTGGGTTGGACGATGCCAACCACGTTTATCTCTGCCCCCAGCAGTTGGGCAAAATTCATCCCGACTTCGATCAACTGCTTGCCGCCATTCTGCGACGTGATCCGCAAGGTGTGATCGTGGTGACCGAGGGACGTTCGTCTCGCGATGCGCTTGCACTTCGCAAGCGGTGGCAAGCTGCGATTCCCGACGTGGAGCCAAGGGTTCTGTTCGTTCCGTCGCAGCGTGGCGACGATTATGCGAGCCTGTTGCTGGCCTCCGACGTGTTGCTCGACCCGTTGCACTTTGGCGGAGTCAACACGACCT
>CAZNXE010000454.1:0-2911 GCA_964576465.1 uncultured Planctomycetaceae bacterium | reverse complement strand
CCATAGCGCGACCGCTTGTGTGGCACGGCACCATTGTTGTACAGGGCCGATCCCCAAAGCATGCAGCCGTGGGTCATCATGCTCTTGCGGTTCTCGAGCACCTCGTTGGCGTGGCAATTCGCCGTACCACAGCTTATGTGGGCAATTCGTAAGTCGCCCGGATTAACAAAGCGAATGAACTCGGGCAATTCGTGGTTGAGCAACGTGTAAGAGCGCACTGGGTTGGCGCTGGTAATCCAGGCGTCGGGAAAACGCGGAGCAACGTGCGCTTCAAATTTCGTACCGGCATTGGGATTACCCCCGTGGCAGTCGCAGCAGCCTAATCGGACCGTTTCTTTGGCGTGTGGGTCGTGGGCATTCTGATGGCATGCCACGCAACCGTGGCTCTTAGCCCAGGCCTCGTCGGTCGTCTGACGCGAGAGATCGAGTTGGGCAAACCCGGGCGGGAACGGAAAAGGTGTATGTGGATCGTCACCGATCTCAACATGCCAGGTGGCGGGATCGATGGCCTCATTGCCCAGCGGTGGGTTGTAGACGGCTCGTTGAGGCCGTTGGGGTTGCTCATTAGGCGGTGCTGATTCGCCACGGGTTTGCCACAGAATCGCGATGGCGTTGGCTGCCAAATACACTGCGAAGATACGGGCCGCATGCCAGCGTTTGCCCGGCCAAAATCCTCGAGTTGCCATGGCCGGTCCTCCGTGACCGTGCTGCGTGGATCGCGATCATCCCTCGGCAGTGCCAGCATCCCGAGCAGATGACTGGCGGGGTTAGTATTCGAGGAATAGGGCCAAGAACACAGCCACCAACCCATCCACATCGCCGTTGAAGGGGTTGTACAAGTCCTCGAAGCCCTCGCCAGGAAGCAGTCCCGAAACACCGCTTTCAATGATGATGTTGTTATTCAGCAACGGCCGATACTCGATGCCGGTGCTTAGATCGGTGCCGATGTGACGATCGATTTCCGCCTGAAATGTAAAGTGTTCAAGGACATCGGTATCGTCAAACCACAAGAAGTTGACGTTGTTAATCCATTTGAGCTTAGGGGTCAAGTCGAAGTCGACCCCCACGTTGAACAGCAGCAAGCCCGGATTAACAAAGTTTGCCTGCCCCTGCCCCTTGCTCGAAGTGAGGTCGACCAAGAGTGAGTTTTGCTGTGTGAGCCCCAGCCCGAATAAACGAATCTGTTGGCGATTCCAGTAGCTGAATATTCCTCCGGCAAAGTTCTGGTTTTCAAAGATCGCGTCAAATCCTTGGGCGACGCCGTCGCTGATATCATCGTCTCCCGACGCGTAGAAGCCCGAAGCCCGAAACCTGGCCCAGTCGCGATCGTAGGACACCTCGCAGGCAGCCATGTAGGCGTCGATGGCGACCTTGCGGCCCGCCAGTGGGTTCAAGGAATCTTCGCCAAAAGCGTAGTAGAACGCATGCGAGATATTGAAGCGGTTGATATGGCCGTCGCCAGCCCAGCCCAAGTAATACGTCTCGACACGATGCTGGGCAAAAACGCCAGCCGGGTCGGGCCGTGCAAGAAAGTCGTTATCGTCGAACTTGAAACTGGGACCATCGCGGTTGTAGTGAAAACTCAATTGCATCGTGTAGCCAGGCCAGATGGTGTCTTGCCGGAAGTAGTTGGCGATGACCGTGTTCTGATGGCGGTCGTCGAATGTATTGAGTTGGCTGTTGGTGTTCTTCTCTGTCTGGTCGAACCAGACCAGATTGAACTGTTCCCGATTCGACAATCGCGTCCCAAACAGGCGAACGCCGCGATTGATATCGGCAAAGATCAGGCCGCGAAAGTCACTAATAAATGGCTGCGACCCGGCCCGCACTGCAAGGAAATCGAAGTCGGGACTTAGGTCGGCCAGTTTCTTTTCGACGTACCACTCCTCGAGCGCGAAGTCGTCGCGGAATCGGGTGGTACCCATCAAGACGTTGGGATTAACGATCCCCAACTCTTCGACGTCGAGGTAGTTGATATTGAAAATCGGCGTGACTTTGAGCCGCCAGTCCGGCTCTTTGAAGCCCGCATCGCCGTGGAATAACTCGATCGAGCCGACCCATAACTGTTGGTAGAAGAATTGGTCGGGATTGCCGAAGAACTCCTGCTGAAACGGATCGATCGTGCTTTCAAAGGGCGTTGTCGGGAGAGGGATCTGTCGGAACTCCAGGAAGCTCACATTCTTGAGTGTCACGTTCAAGAACGTGTTCTGGCCGGCGATTGGGTAGTCGCCCTTCAGCACGTTTTGATTGTACGGATCCCACCAATGCCCAGTCTTATTGAGATAGTCTTCGCCCAACGGGTGGTCGCGGTCATAGCGATCCCATTGCGGGAACCCCGCTCGCCAGCGATCTTCCATCGGCACAAAGTGGCTATCGACCTGGTATTCATAGGGCAAAATGCTCGAAGGGCCCGTAAAGCCAAGCGGAGGATCAAACGGTTGCGTGAAGACAAACTGGTCATCATCAAATGTCGGTTCAGGTGGCGAAAATACGGGGGCTGGGCGTAGATCTAGAATCTCGGGACGAATGCCCTCGGGTCGATCCGTGGTCTGCCCTGAGTCCACGGGAATGACGACCGCACCGCCGAGTGTCCTAGCTTCGGAGTGGGAAGCAAGATCGACGCCCCCGACTTGTGAGCGTTGCTCTCCTGGCACGAAGTGGCGGTCATCCAAATACACACCCGGCACAACGCTTGATGAGCCCGAAAGCCCCAACGACGGACTAAACGGTTGCGCAAAGCCATCGTGCGCTTCATTAGGAGACGGAACAGGCAGATGAAAAATTGGCGAAGGTTGTAGGTCAAGCATCTCAGGACGTGTGTTGATGGGTGGAATAGCAGCCTGTTGAAAAAGACCTGTATTGGAGAACCGGGTGCCACTGCTGGCTTGCCCAGCAGTGTATTCAGGGGAAA
>CAZNXE010000453.1:0-2933 GCA_964576465.1 uncultured Planctomycetaceae bacterium | reverse complement strand
AGAGCGAGCCGTGTGGCCAGCGCGAGGTTGAGCGCGGCTTCGGCAGGCAGATAGCATCGCAAGATGGTTTGACGGCCTTCGACCGCGGCCCGAGTATATTTCTCTAGCATTTCGATCATTCGAGGTAGTTGGGCCAGCACCTTGCGACTGTAGGATGACGGTTGGAGCGACCACACGTGCGAGCTTACCCGCGATGGAATTTGATGCACGCGCTCGCGCCAGTTTCGGGCCATGACCAGGGAGTGCTGGTCGGCCGATCCGTAAATACGAAGCTCGATAAAGAAATCGTCGTCCAAATGCAGGCTGAGCAATCCGGCGCGAGCATCTTTGCCCAAGAAGTCGGCCACGGGACGCTTCAGCGGTTCTGCCTCGTCGGCAAACAGTTGCCTGCCGCCAGAGAACAGGAAGTTCGGCGCGAACAGTACATTGATCATCCGAGCACTGTCGCTATGCTCGGCTAAGATCTCCAACTCGCCAGGCAAACGAGGTGGCTGGCCCGACGAAGCGATCACGTCTTCCACCGCCTCGCGAGGAGCGACCACCAACAGGCGATCTTCTCCGGCAGCGGGCGCGTAGTACACGATACCTTCGCGTTGGAAGACTTTCTTGCCGGACAGTTCAATCGCTTCGCCACCTTCCCACTGGGCAAGCCGCTGATCCCAGGCCCTGGGCTCGGCGGTCCAGATGACCCATGCTCGTTGCGGGGGATTGGGGCTGTCGTTCAACAAGCCAAGATGGACGCGCTCGATGTTGGCTAGCGGGGTGCCGGCGATATCGACGAGATCTTTGCGTAGAAAATCGCTCCAACGCCCTATGCCGTCGAGAAGTTTTTCACCCTCGCGGTGCGCAACGATCGCCGAGGGTTGAATCGCGAACACGACCTGCACCCCCGGCGGCAAGTACGACAGATTGAGCGGCTCACCCGCAGTGGGCGAATCCCACAATGTTGGCCCCAGCGGCGAGCGGACCAGCGGGGGCTTTGTTGCGGGCGGAGAATCTTCGCCGTTGACGTTCGACGGTACTGCGGCAGCACTGGATTTCTTGTCGTTGTCTGCGCGAGGGGCTGTATCGATGGCCAATTCACTTGGTCGGAGCAAATACCACACGATAGCGATCGCCAACAGTGCAATACCACCTACAACGAAAAAGGTTGGCAAACCGCCCCCCGGCTTACGCATCGTTGTGCGGGCCGTCGAGATGGCAAGACCCTCGGCGTCGCTCGAAGAGAGGCCGTCGACCTCCAATGCGGAAACACCGCCGCCATGCGTTTTGCCACGGGTAGTAAAATCTGGTGCGACGGTCGATTGAGGCTGTAAATCCTGTTGATCGAGCCATTGCTGATAGGCCAAAAACTGCGGCGTTGGCGGTTCCCCGGCACTTCTGTTTTCAGCGGCGTACGGCTCCATCGCCTCGACCACATGGGTTGCCGCTTGATAACGCGCGGCAGGGTCGCGGGCCAACATAAAGCTGACCAGCTTCGCAACCGGACCGGAGATGTTCGGAAGGGAATCGTCCAGCGGGGGAATCTCGTGCTCACCGCGAAAGCGAAGACGCTGCTCGATGGTGTTGGTTTCCAAGGGAGGAGCCTGGCCACACAGCATCGCGTAGAGTGTGCATCCAAGCCCGTAAATATCAACCCGGGCGTCGGGGGTTGTGTTGCCGGCAATGACTTCCGGGGGAAGGCAGTCAAGCTGTAGCGTCATTCCCTCGGGAGATTGTGTACCGGCGGTTAGCAGGGCAACGGCCGCAGTTGAGGACGCCGTTAGCACTGCCTGGGACTCGACCAAGGGATCCGACGACAAGGGCAACTGCAGAAGCTTGGCACGACCGTTGGGCAGCAGCCACACATTCGTGGGGCTCACACTGGCGTGAATCACACCGCAACGGTGCAGTTCAGCCAAGGCTGTCGCGCAATCACTGGCAACGCGACAGGCGGCGGCCTCGGAAAGCTTTTCTTTTTTCGCCAAGTATACCGCTATGCATTGTCATTCTATGCTATATAAATCGATGAACTTGTATGCCTCGGCGTTCATCAGTTGATAACAGCGAGAAACGGTCTCATGCCGTATTGTCGAGGCCTTCGCCACTCGTTGCGCCAGCGCGTTCATGGCTTGGCGATCTTGGGTTGCCGGTCCCGAGAGAAACTTCAGCAACACCACATGCTGTGTTGGCAAGTGAACGGCTCGAAAAAATCCCTTGAGGCGTCCCTTGTCGAGGCGGTCGAAAACTTGATAGTCGCCGTATTGGAACGGTCCTGGTTGGCCGCTGAGAAGTACGGATGCCTGGTAACGGCTCAAAATTCGGTTTGAAACGAGCCATTTGACCAGCGCGAGGGCATCAGTCTGCGGTGCCGCATCTTCGAGCTGGCCGAACTGATTAGCCAGCGTTTGGCAATGTTCGGACGTTAGCAGTCCAGAGGTTGCCGCGAGTTTCCAGAATTGTTCGTTTGAAATCGACATCGCCGCCAAGTGTGCTGAACCGGCGGATCGCCCGAGACGTAGAATACTTGTAGGAGGGGGGGGTACGTCGTCTACCAGGGCTCTCTGTTCCGCTATAACTCAATGTACCGCGCGTACGCTATGTCCTGCAAAGGCGTTATCCACTGGCCAATTGCATGGCGGGCCACGGCGATATGCGGACATCCGTTACGATTGGTACCGTCATTGGTCAGGAAACCCTCGCAGTTTGGTGCAACAACCGCTAGCGAGACTTATGTTTTCCATGTGGAATCGTCTTCATGGGGGGAGCGTGGAGCTGGATATGCTGTCGGATATCGCTGCCAGCAGCAAGTCGCCGTATTCCCGCCAGGGGCTTCGTCAGGAAAATCGCCCCGGATTCGTGTTGTGGAGTAATAGTACGAATGGGACACTTCCGCTTCCGTAGCGGCTGTTGCTCACACAAAATTTGTGCCCGTCGCGAAACGGGTCGGTCGT
>CAZNXE010000452.1:0-2934 GCA_964576465.1 uncultured Planctomycetaceae bacterium | reverse complement strand
CCCTCGCTCACGCGTCGGGTTGTGATTGGTACGTTCTTATCTGCCGCACGCCTTAAGCCGAACGGTTGCCCATTTCCCATGTCGTCATCGACTCAAGCAACAATCGATCGAAGCTCACCGATTCCGTTTCGCCGGTTTACGGCGACGATGGGCCACCCAAAACCCGACTGCGGCAATTCCACCCAAGACCAAGCTCGATGGTTCGGGTGCCTCGGCCACGTGGATTTCCCCATTGAGTACGCCCCAGATTTCTCCAAGCCCATCGACGTCGAATATCGGCAAGGCGAAGTCGTCATAGTTGAGATTGAGTTCAGCCAGGTTGGTGAACAGCCCAACCCCTTCGTCAAACGTGCCCTCGAGAACAGAACTGTCGAGATCATCAGGACCACCGTAGAACATATCCGCAAAAAAGGGCACCACTCCATCAAGGAAGCCTTCCAAGGCGCCGGTCGGGCTGTGTATGGTGAATTCACCACCGGTGAATCCGGCAACATAATAGGGAGATGCAGAGAGATCGTAGCTGTTGGCGGCAACCCCCACCGTCTGGTTGGCGAAGTAGAGATCTAGAACTTCGACATCGAGTTGCAGGGTGCCGAGAATCCCAAGATCGACAAGCTGGTTGAGTGCATCGATCACACCAACCGACGAATTGGTTATGGCCAGTGTTCCGTTGCCGGAACCGTCGAGCGCTCCGACGATGTCCATGGTTCCCTCGATGTTGATCGGCCCGACGGAACCGGCAAGCGCACCTCCGTTGTTGGGGTCGCCAATATAGAGATCCATCGACACGAACGAGTCCTCGGGATGCAGAGCGGTCGAAAATACGCGCGGCGTGACCTCGGTTTGGGTCGTCGTACCGCCTTCGGCCCAGTTCAACAACATGCCCTGAAACGTTCCCCCGTCGAAAAAGTCGGGCTGAGCCGCGCCCCCTCCGCTGCCTTGCCAGGCACCGACTGAACCCCCGGCTCCAGGAAGATCGGTGAAAATGATCTTGTCTGGCTGCCCGCCAGCGGCCTGAACCAAGGAAACTGTGCCCAACCCCGTATTGGCAAACAACTGTTCGAAGCCATCGGAGTTGGCAATGGTTGCACCTCGAAAATCACCATGCGGGCCGTTGGTAATGTAGTTGTCGATATTGGTGACGGTTTGGTCCGTGTCGGGAACAGAAAAGCCCACCTCCGGTCCGAGCACCCGTGCCAAGTCGGGGAATGAGCGGCCGACAAGATCTGCGGAACCAATGACACCCGTAACACCCGTAATCAGCAGGTCGCCACCGTTTCTGATATAGGTCTCCATCGCGCTATTGGCCGCGACAGGAGGAACGGCACCAAAGAAATCGCGCACTGCGAAGATGACCATGTCGAAGTCCGCTAAGAAGGCAGCGTCGGAGACATTGCTATAGCCCGCGGCCAACTCATCGGTTAGTTCCGTCACCGTGTGGCCTTCGGCTGTGAGTAATCCGGCCACGGGACCGAAACCTCCAGCGGAGTCATCAATCAGCAGAATTTCGCGGGCAGTGACACGGGCGGACGGCAAGAGAAAGCTCAATACGAGAAGACAAAAGGGGATCGATCCAGCTTTGCGGCACATATTGGCCTCCACATTGTTTCTTAGCAGTTTCATGCTGATTCTCTCAGTTCCTCAAGGCTCATCGAAGCTACACCGTTGGCCGCTGTCGACGGCGAAACGACCAAAACCCGACTGCGGCAATTCCACCCAAGACCACGCTCGATGGTTCGGGTGCCTCGGCCACGTGGATTTCCCCATTGAGTACGCCCCAGATTTCTCCAAGCCCATCGACGTCGAATATCGGCAAGGCGAAGTCGTCATAGTTGAGATTGAGTTCAGCCAGGTTGGTGAACAGCCCAACCCCTTCGTCAAACGTTCCATCGAGAACAGAATTGTCGAGGTCATCGGGACCTCCGTAGAACAGTTCAGGAACGTCCGCGAAGATGGGCACCACTCCATCAAGGAGGCCTTCCAGGGCGCCGGTCGGGCTGTGAATGGTGAACTCGCCGTCGGTGAATCCTGCAACATAGTAGGGAGATGTAGAGAGATCGAAGCTATTGGCGGCAACCCCCACTGTCTGGTTGGCAACGTAGAAATCCAGAACTTCAACATCAAGCTGCAAGGTGCCGAGAATCCCAAGGTCGACTAGCTGGTTGAGCACACCGATTACACCAACCGACGAATTCGTAATGGCCAGCGTGCCATCGCCTGAACCATCGAGCGCTCCGACGATGTCCATCGTTCCCTCGATGTTGATCGGCCCGACGGAACCGGCAAGTACACCTCCGTTGTTGGGATCGCCGATGTAAAGATCGACGGTAACAACGGAGTCCAGCGGATGCAGAGCGGTCGAAAAAACGCGCGGCGTGACCTCGGTTTGGGTCGTTGTGCCACCTTCGGCCCAGTTCAGCAACATGCCCTGAAAGGTTCCACCGTCGAAGAAATCGGGCTGAGCCGCGGGCCCCCCGCCACCTTGCCAAGCTCCGACTGAACCCCCAGCTCCAGGAAGGTCGGTGAAGATGATCTTGTCTGACTGCGCGCCGTCGGCCTGAACTAAGGGAATCGTGCCCAAACCCGTGTTAGCAAACAACTGATCGAAGCCATTGGAGTTGGCAATGGTGACTCCTCGAAAATCACCATGCGGGCCATTGGTAATGTAGTTGTCGATACTGGTGACGGTTTGATCACTCTCAGGAGCAAAGAAATTTCTATCCGGTCCTATGGCCCGTGCCAAGTCGGGGAATGAACGATCGACAAGATCTGTGGAACCAGTGACACCCGTAATCAGCAGGTCGCCGCCATTTCGGATATAGGTCTCCATCGCGGTGTTGGCCGTGGCGGGAGGAACAGCGCCAAAGACATCGCGCACGGCGAAGATGACCATGTCGAAGTCCGCTAAGAAGGCAGCGTCGGAGACATTGCTAT
>CAZNXE010000451.1:0-2954 GCA_964576465.1 uncultured Planctomycetaceae bacterium | reverse complement strand
CGGGGAATCCAGCTCGCTTGAGGTGCGATGGTGACGTGCGGGGGAAGTTGCTCGCACAGTTTCTCTAACGCCAGCCCCGTGACCGTGACCTCGGGTGTGAGGCTTTCGAGCCAGACATCGTTGTCGAGAATTTCGATTGCTCCCGTGGAGACCGGGTGTCCATCATCGTCACGGGTGAAGTTGGCGGTGAAAACTTGCCGGCGTTGGGCGTTGATGGCAACGCTGATGTGCGCGGCGTCGCTGGGAGCTTGGGCGGCGACGATTTCCAGGCTCTCGATCGCCAGACATTCGGCGCCGACTGCGTATGCAAACGCCTTGGCGGTCGTCACGCCGACGCGAGTGCCGGTAAACGAACCAGGTCCGATATCGAGGGCAACCAAGTCGACGGACGACGGTTCCCATGCAATGGAGTCGAGAAGCTGACGAATCGTGGGGGCGAGCGTTTGCGCGCTGCGGTGATTACGCTCCAGTGGATATTCGGCGACAAGACGCCCGTCGACAGAGGCGGCAACGCTGCCCTCATCGACCGTGGTTTCTAGCGCCAGAATGCGGATGCTCACGTTCGACCGACCCTCTGCCATCAGAACCATTGTGACTGGTATGACACGAATAAAGAAGCCAACACCGCTTCACCAGAAATAGAAGTAGAAACCCTCGCCATCGCTTCCGGCCAGATGCCCCGCGTTTGGAGCAGCGGTCGTGGACGCCAGTGCGACGAACCTCCTTAATCTGTGGGGAGTTACGACGCGACGCAAGGCGCAACACCGCTTGACCACCCTAAGGGGGTTCCCTTAAAATCAAGGCTTATTGTTGGGGGGTGTCCCGAAAATAAGGTATGTCAACAGAGTTGCGTTCGCGAACAGGGTTCCAAGACAATGTTCTCAGGCCATTTGCCAGAGAATCCCGCGTTCGTTCACGTCGTGGCATCATCATAAGGCTGTAATCGCGCGTCCTGGTGGAATGTCCGGTCGGCCATCCCTAGGTTCGCCAAAATCAATTAAGTTGACGCGTTGCGGCACGGCGGCGCGTCATGCGAGGTTCTATCGGCGTGAAACGCGCAGTCATCAGCGATATTCACAGCAATCTGGAAGGCCTGAAGGCGGTGTTGGACGACATCCGCCAACAGGACATTTCAGAGGTCTACTGTCTCGGCGACATCGTAGGGTATGGTCCGAACCCTCGCGAGTGCATCGATCTGGTGATGAAGTGCGACGTCTGCATTCTCGGCAATCACGATCAAGGGGCCTTGTTCGATCCAGAGGGATTCAATTCCGGGGCTGAACGGGCCATTTTCTGGACAAGGCAACAGTTGGAAAGCTCGCAAGGCGACCCGACCGCCAACGCCCTGCGCTGGGACTTCTTGGGCGAGTTGCCTCGCAACCGTCGCGAAGACGGCCTGCTTTTTGTCCATGGATCGGCACGCAATCCGCTGAGCGAGTACGTCTTTCCCGAGGACATTTACAATCAGCGGAAGATGGAAAAAATCTTCTCGCTGATCGAGAAATACTGCTTTCAGGGACATACCCATGTGCCCGGGGTATTCTCCGAGAGCCTCAACTTTTCGAGCCCCGAAGAGATCGGCTACCAATATCGCCTGGCCGACGAGAAAGTGATGATCAACGTGGGATCCGTAGGACAGCCACGCGACGGTGACCCGCGGTCTTGCTACATCGTTCTTGAGGACGACTTAGTCACGTTTCGCCGGGTGGAGTACAACGTGGACGAAACCGCCCGAAAAATCTATGACACGCCTGAGTTAGATAACTTTCTCGGGGATCGGATCCGCGAAGGTCGCTGACGAACCGCTCGCCATCGGGCTGTTATGCGACCCCGATCGCTCTTCAAGTTACGTCTAATTCGGGACGAAAGTGGGCAACCACACCGGCGGTGAACATCAAAAATTCCGCATTTGGGCGAATCCTGCTGCCCCTCCGCCGAACAACCCAATACGGGAGCATCCGGCGTAGCCAGCGTGGCGGACGAATAGGGGTAGTCGTGTACGCGAGTTCGCGTACATTGCAGGGTGCAAACCCAACTCAGCCGGGTCGCCCGGGGCCATTTTTGCCGCGGAGCCCGCTCGGTTGTCGTCATCGTCTTGCAACGAGCCATCGCATCAACCGGATCGCTTGATACGGCGAGAACTCGTTTAGATAGCGTTCAGAACACTCAATAAGTCGATCGTTCGGAATCACTCCGACCGTGCCGGGAGAACTGGCGACGCCGACCGTCGCCGACTCCGATAACAGGACCCACAACGTATGGACCGCCGTTTCATTAGTTTCATGTTCTTGGCCTTCATGATCCTGTTGGCCAATGCCTATCTGATGGCGATCTGGCAAGGACCGCCAGAGCAGCAGCAACAGCAGGCCGCTCAAGACGAACCTGGCGCCATCGATGCTGCCGCGGACCAAGCAGGCGAACCGGTCGAAGCCCAAGAAGAACAACCTGACGAACACCCCACTGTTTCGCCCGATGATGAGATTGCGGAAGAGCCACGGAACGACGATGTTCCGGATGACACCATCGAAGCAGACGTGGCCGAAGCGGAAGCGGTTGACGTTCGGTTCGAGCCACGATGGGCAACCCTAGGATCGGCGGACCCGGCCGACGGTTACAAGATGCTGGTCACGCTGACGAGCCGTGGTGCGGCGCTGAAGCGAATCGAACTGAGCGAAGCGTCCTACCGCGACTTAGAAGATCGCTCAGGCTACTTGGGGCACCTGGAGTTGGGCATTCCGGAAAAAGGTTCCGGGGCCCTGGTTCGCGTTGTCGGCGACGGCACGCCCGCTGCCAAGGCCGGATTGCGGGTTGGCGACGTCATCACGCACATCGACGATCAGCCCATCGCGGGTCCAGCAGGTCTTACGATCATGTTGAAGACCACCAAGCCCGGCCAAGAGATCAGGGTTCGCGTGACACGCGGCGACGAGCCAGTCGAACGCACAGCCGAACTG
>CAZNXE010000450.1:0-3033 GCA_964576465.1 uncultured Planctomycetaceae bacterium | reverse complement strand
GGGTTCAAGAGGCCTCCGATGGTCGTGTCCTGTATGTTAGCCCAGCCTGCGAAAAAATATGGAAAATGTCTGCCGAACAACTCACGGCCCAACCCGAGGCCTGGGTCAAAGCGATTCATCCAGACGATCGTGAACTCGTCCGTGAACATTTCAACAATCTGTTGCAAGCAGGGCTTCGCCGACCGTATCGAACCGAATATCGCCTTCAGTGGCCAGACGGATCGATTCGCTGGATCCAAGATCGGGGCTTTCCCATTCGAGACGACTCAGGCAAGGTGTACCGCATCGGCGGAGTGGCGACCGATGTCACGGAACAACGGGCCGCCGCCGAAGCACTTCGCCACGCCGACCGTCTTGCCTCGATTGGCACTCTGGCAGCAGGCATCGCGCACGAAATCAACAACCCCGTTGGCTCCATCTTACTGTCCGCTCAGTTGGCCCAACGGCAAATGGCCGCATCCAATGGCTCGGCTGCGGTTGCATCGCAACTTCAGTCGATCGTTGAAGACGCCAAACGTTGTGGTCGTATCGTAAAAAGTGTGTTGACCTTTTCGCATCCCATCTCGAGTGAAAAACAAGTCGTGCAGTTGAACGAGGTTGTGCGGAGTGCCGAAATACTTGCCCGAAAATATGCCTCCAGCCGCAAGGCGACGTTGCGGCTGCACTTGGACGATGGCCTGCCAGATGTGTTCATCAACCAGATTGAGATTGAACAAGTACTGATCAACGTCATCCGAAACTCGGTTGAGTCGAAAAGCGAAGGCGTCAGGGTCGATATCAAGACCTATCGGGCCGATGATCGCGTGGCAATCGAACTACGAGACGACGGCTGTGGCATCCCAGAGAATGAGGTACAGCGACTCTTCGATCCCTTCTACACCACACGCCGTCCACAGGGTGGCACAGGGCTCGGGCTGTCCATCTCATACAGCATCGTGCAAGAACACGGCGGATCGATCATTGTTGAAAGCAAGGTTGGCACCGGAACCTGCGTCACGATTGAATTGCTCGCCGCCTCGGATACTTAGCCCTGTAGGGCGTGCGGCAAGTAAGAACGTACCAATCACAACCCGACGCGTAAGCGAGGGAACGCAGTGCATTACCCCGGTTGGTCCCTCGCTCACGCGTCCCCTTGGTATATTCTCATTCGCCGCTCGCCTAGGAGCTTCCCCGCACACATTCGACGATAAAATGTGAGCAATTCGCACGATTTTGCATCTCGTGCTGTGCAAATGTATATCAACGAACGGTTATGCCTCTGAGTGGGTCACTCGATGTGCCCTGTGAGCCGTATTTTAGGGCCTATGTTGTGGACGAATGCGGCATGGTCACGTTACCATAAGAGTCATCCCGCCTTAGACCTAAACATTTGTGTTACAGTTGTTTAGGTTGCAATTATCCCACCGCTGATGGAGTCTGCGTGATGAACGGCAATGCAGTCGTCCGCAACACGCGTGTTGCACTAGGTCTCGCTTTAACCGTGGTTGGCAGCCTTGCATTTTCGCTGCACGCTGTTGGAGAGGAAGACGCCGCGGAGTCGACGATCAACTTCAACCGCGACATCCGACCCATTCTGTCGGACAAGTGCTATGCGTGTCACGGTCCCGATGCAGAGCGTCGCGAAGCTGAACTCAGGTTCGATCGCGAAGAGGATGCGTTTGCAGAACTCGAGTCCGGGTCGCGCGCGATTGTGCCCGGCGTGCTTGAAGAAAGTGAGCTTGTCTCGCGGATCACGTCGGATGACGAAGATCTTCGGATGCCCCCTGTCGATAACAGTAAAGAACTTACTGCCTCTGAGATTGAGCTGTTAACACGGTGGATCGAACAAGGAGCACCATGGGAGGGACATTGGTCGTTTATCCCTCCCCAGCGCCCTCGAATTCCAGATGTTGGCAAGGAATGGTCTCGCAACTCGATCGACGGTTTTATCTACGCAAGGCTTCAATCGGCCGGCCTGTCTCCCGCAACGGAGACCTCGAAGACCGCGCTCATTCGCCGTGTCACCTTCGATCTTACGGGGCTTCCTCCGACCGTGGCGGAGATCGAAACTTTTCTGGCCGACACCCGCGACGATGCCTATGAGGCGTTGGTCGATCGCTTGCTCGAATCACCACACTATGGCGAGCAAATGGGGCGCTATTGGCTTGATGCGGCCCGCTATGGTGATACGCATGGCTTGCACTTGGACAACATGCGCACCATCTGGCCGTACCGCAATTGGGTGATCAATGCCTTTAACAAGAACATGCGATTCGACACGTTTACGATCGAGCAACTCGCAGGCGATCTGCTCCCCAGTCCCTCGCTAGATCAGTTGGTAGCCACGGGCTTCAATCGCTGCAATGTATCGACAAGCGAAGGTGGCTCGATCGACGCGGAGTATCTGGTTCGCTACGGGGTCGATCGTGTCGAAACCACATCGACGGTGTGGTTGGGGTTGGCCGCGGGATGTGCCGTTTGCCACGATCACAAATTCGATCCGCTGACGATGCATGACTTCTATAGCATGTTCGCCTTTTTCAACAGCCTGACGGAAAAGGCAATGGACGGGAACAAGGCCGATCCGCCTCCCACCGTTCGTGTTCCATCGCCTGAGCAGGCAGAAGAGCTTACGGCGTTTGACGATCAGATCACGAACGTCGAGACCCAACTGTCTGCGTTGCGGCCCGAAGTAGACGCCGCACAGCAAATCTGGGAGGCCGATTGGTCGAACAAGCTTCTCACCACGTGGAGCATTCTTAATCCGCTTGAAACGGCTTCGACCGGCGGCGCATCGCTCCGCACGCTTGACGATGCCACGTTGTTGGTCGAGGGGAGCAATGCTAGTCAAGACACCTACGAGTTGGTTGCCCATACCGACGCCCAGGGGATCGTCGCACTGCGTCTCGAAGCGTTCACCCACGAGGGGCTTCCGCAATTGGGGCCCGGTCGATCGTCGAACTCGAATTTCGTTCTTAGCGAGATCGAAGTCGAAGCTTCCCCGCTGAACGACCCGGAGAACGTAACGACGCTACGTTTTGCCTCCGCGGTGGC
>CAZNXE010000449.1:1239-3061 GCA_964576465.1 uncultured Planctomycetaceae bacterium | reverse complement strand
GAAGATGCTTTATCGGATAGAAAAGTGACGCCCGTCCCGCTTCTGAAACCAGAATCGGCCGACTACCTGAGCCCATACGGCACAGAATGATGGCTTGCATGTGCAGTTCCGCGCGATTCAAATTGGGGATTCACAACTCCCTGAAAACGAGGGCGGTTTTCCAACCAAGTCAACTCTATCGATTCAGTCTCAAGTATCGACAACCGAGACGTGGTTTTGGACCTTTTCCACGCCTGAGGTTCTCGCCCCATGATGCTGTGCAAGCTGTTTGAGGTAGAACGACGGAACGCTTCCGGTCAGCGTTAAAGTGCCGTGGTCGACCTGACACCGCAGGGACGCCAACACGGCGTAGCCACTGGTTCGCAGAATGTCTTGCACCTCGCGCTGTAGGCGTTCGTCTCCGGTTTCTCTCGGAACAGATAGACAAGTAACCGCCTGATCGAATCTCCTGATCGTGGCAACCATGACTCGCCCTCCTTTTGGCACTACCAGTCAAGTACTTCGAGTTGTGTGAAAAAGCTGCCCCTCGCCCTGCTGCTCCCCGATTGCCCCAATCATTGGCATTCTCGGCCTGATGACGTTTGTTGCAATACTCAACGCATCCAACAAGAACTGTCGCAAGCCGCATGCCCATCGCCGTTTATTAGGTGCAACGTTGCTAACCTGGTTCAAGTAATACGATTCGGTCAACAGGCGTGATCGTCGCAACATGAACCGATCGTGCGTTCGAGCACCATCAAATGCCATTCAGCGCCCGAAATAGCACAAATGTATCGGCAGTCAATTGTTGAGCTACCTTTGCAAAGGCGCAATAAAGATGATTCGCCCTGCATTGCGTAGGTGCGACGAAATGTCTCGCCATTCGCACAGAATTTGCAAGTAACATGTTGTTGCAAATCATATCCATATTTCAGGCACTGGAGCGATAGAAGATGAATCAAGCAAGTACAAGCGAAGCCGCCGTGCGAGAGATCGATGAGGCGCGATTGGAGTCGGACCTGCAATATCGGTTTGAATATCTAGTCGACTTCATTGGTTTTACCGGAGAAGACGCCGCGGTGATTCAAGCCTCGGCCGCGTTGCTCGGACCATTGGTGCCTTCGTTGGTCGACGCGGTTTATGTCAAGTTGTTCAGCAACGACGCCACCAAGCGGCACTTCCTCGTTCGCAATAGTGGGTACGAAGGCGACTTGGCGAAAGACCTTGCAGAATTGACGCTCGACGATGCGCAAGTGCAATATCGCAAGCAGCACTTGGGACGGTATCTCGAGAGCCTCGTCACGCGAGACTTCGACCCCAAGTTCGTGACCTACCTCGATACGGTCGGTGCCATTCACACCCCAAAAGCAGGCAGTGCCCAACTCGAGGTTCCGCTGGTGCAGATGAACGCCCTGATGGGATTCGTTGCCGACGCGCTGATTGCCACGATTCATGGTATGCAGCTCGACGCCATCACCGAAGCCAAGACGATTCGGGCCTTCAACAAGCTGCTGTGGATTCAAAACGACTTGATTACCCGACACTACCAAGGCTAGGGTTTTGCCAGGTATTCTCCGATAAACACGACAGCCACCGTCCGAGAGGGCGGTGGCTGTTTTCGTTGACATAGACAAACCGCGAGGCGAGCGATCTTGACAGACGGTACCCTGTCTTCGAGGTTGTTGGTCATCGCCCAAGTTAGGCCCGAATTGTGAGTGGGTGCCGATAAGGGCATTGGCCCCCCCTAGTCATCGAGGGTCGTGAAAATGAGTGACTGGTACAAGCTGGATGTGCCGGATGTCTTGAAACAGCTTCAGTGCGAGCTGAAGGATGGCCTGAGCAC
>CAZNXE010000449.1:0-1223 GCA_964576465.1 uncultured Planctomycetaceae bacterium | reverse complement strand
CGTCGGCACCGTTACGGACCAAACGCGCTGCGAGAACGAACGACGCGAAGCGCGGCGGCGATTTTTACCGAGCAGCTCACCGGCACTCTGGTCGTCATGCTCGTCCTCGCCTCGGCCGTGTCGTACTATCTTGGCGAGTATATCGATGGCACGGCGATTCTTGCGATCGTCGCCCTGAACGCCATTCTGGGGTTCTTTCAGGACTTTCGTGCCGAAAAAGCAATGGCGGCCCTCAAGCGGATGGCGGTTTCCACGGTCCGCGTTCGCCGCAACGGAACGATTCACGAGATATCGGCGCGAAAACTAGTACCCGGCGATTTGGTGACCATCGAGGCCGGCACCGCGATTCCCGCCGATGGACGACTTGTTGCGTGCGCGAATCTGAGAGTCGAAGAAGCCGCTCTCACGGGTGAATCCGAAGACGTTGGAAAGCAAACCGACCTGCTTACGACGGATGAACTGCAATTGGGCGATCAGAAAAACATGTTGTTCATGGGCACGATTGCGACCTACGGTCGTGGTGAGATGGTCGTAACCGACATCGGCATGCAGACTGAGTTGGGACGCATTGCCACGATGTTGCAAACAGTTCGCCGCGAGCCCACGCCACTGCAACAACGACTTTCCAAACTGGGGCAACAGCTTGCCGTGGCGGCACTGTTGATCGTTGCGATTGTCTTCGTGTTGGGCATGCTACGCGGCGAAAGCCCCAAGCTCATGTTCATGACGGCACTCAGCATGGCGGTGGCTGCCGTGCCTGAAGGTCTACCCGCCGTGGCAACCGTGGCGCTTGCGCTGGGCGCGAGGCGGATGCTACGGCACCAAGCTCTAATACGTAAACTACCCGCGGTGGAAACACTCGGTTCGGTAACGGTCATCTGTTCGGACAAGACGGGAACACTGACCGAAAACCGCATGAACGTTGCCATCTTACAAACCATGGAACGTCGCTTCGATCTCGGGCAGCGGGCTCGTGCGAATGAAGCATTTGGCGATCAAGACGGTGTGAGCCCTGGAGACAACGCGGCGGCTTCCTTGCTGTTGGCTGCCGGAGGGTTGTGCAACGATGCGACTCTCGACAGCGATGCCCCACAAGATGAGGAGTGGCACGCGACGGGTGACCCCACGGAGACGGCATTGGTTGTCGCCGCCGCGAAAAGCGGAATCTCCAAGACGGTTCCCGATCGTGTGATGCCACGCGTGATGGAGGTGCCGTTTGATTC
>CAZNXE010000448.1:0-3073 GCA_964576465.1 uncultured Planctomycetaceae bacterium | reverse complement strand
CGATTCGATGGCCGTGTACACGTCAGCTATTCGGTTCGGCCGAAAATAGCCAACGGCCAGGTGGCCCGAGGCGATTGCTCGCCCCGGGCTCCCACAGATCCGTACGTGCCCGCATTAGGGCATACGGCTCCTCACATCAGACATTCGCCTCGCGATGCCGGACGACTGAGTGCACCACGCGCAGTGGTGGAAGCGGGAACGATTCGAGCAGCCGATTGAACTTGTCCCAATCCAGCTTCCGCTTGCGGTGTCGCCGGCTGAGCCAGCGACGCCACGTACGATGAACCAGAAAGCGAAACTTCTTCAACGACTCGCCGTTACCGGTGATTCCGTAGTACGCATCGTGTCCTCGAATCTTCCGACTGAGAGCGGCATGCTGGTCGACGAGCCGATCATGGCGATGGGCGCGACACCAGCGGTCGATTGACTGAACAGAACGAGTCAAACGGGAAGACATCGTCTTGCGTTTGACGACTCGCCTGCCGCTACGAGAGCGGCTCCAGTAATGCGTGAACCCCAGCAGGTCGAAAGTTGCCGGCGTGCCGGGGGCACTACCAGACTTATTCGGAGACAGCAACGGACGCCGAAAGTCGACGAGCCGAGTTTTCTCCGGATGAATCGTCAGACCGTATTTCGAGCAACGTTTGCCCAGCACGGTCAGCACGCGTCGAGCGTCCGATTCCACTTCGAAGATAATCACCGCATCATCCGCGTATCGAACCAGACGGGCTCGGGCACGCATGCACGGCAGGACATCGTTGTGGAACCACTCGTCCAGAACATTGTGGAGATACACGTTCGCCAATAGCGGCGAAACCGCTCCTCCAACGATATTGCAAACATGGGCGGATTCTTGGATAGGCTGATCCCCAGAGAGCGCCTTCGGCCTAGTTATGGTGAGGGCTGGAAGGTGCCGTAAGCCACTGTGAACACATGGGATGTGGTGGCAGTGAGAATCCGTTCCCCCGGAGCAATGACATGGATGTTTCAGGCAATCGTGCTGGCAGCGCAGTGACCGCAACGGTGATACGGCAATTCACTCCGTCGCGAATCGAACGGGAACTGCTAGCTCAGGCGTTCGAGTTGGTTTGCGGCCAAAGACACAAGGTGGAAGCAACCGCTTGCGAGGAACCGAACGCGGCTCGAACGCGGCGTGTGGGCAAGGGTACTCAAGCGATCGAAACGCATATTGCCCGGAGGCGCGTCGCATGACTACGCCTTCTGAGTCAACGGTTCGCGTGGCGATCTACG
This sequence comes from uncultured Planctomycetaceae bacterium, assembly GCA_964576465.1. GTDB lineage: Bacteria > Planctomycetota > Planctomycetia > Pirellulales > JAEUIK01 > CAZNXE01. The sequence goes on along the minus strand of CAZNXE010000448.1, from coordinate 1,822 downwards.
CGCGCGTTTCCTCCGACCAACAAGCTCAACAGCAAACAATCGCGAGCCAAGTGTCGGCACTACGCGAGCGAGTTGCCAATGACGGGCTGACGCTCGATGAGGAGTTGTGTTTCCTCGATGATGGCGTCAGCGGCTCCACACTGATGCGTCCATCGCTCGAGCGGCTGCGCGACACGGCGTATGTCGGCGGCTTTCAGAAGCTGTACGTCCATTCTCCTGATCGGCTTTCACGACGTTACGCTTATCAGGTACTGTTGGTCGATGAGTTGAAGAAGCACGGCGTGGAGATCGAATTCTTGAACCGGGCGATCGGTGTCAGTCCGGAAGAAGACTTGCTACTACAGATGCAAGGCATGTTCGCCGAATACGAACGCGCGAAGATCATGGAACGTAGTCGGCGTGGTAAGCGACACGCGGCTACTCGCGGCAGTGTCAACGTGTTGAGCGGTGCGCCTTATGGTTATCGCTACATCTCCAAGCGTGACGGTGGTGGCGAGGCTGCGTATGAGATCAACAACGAGCGAGCGGCGGTGGTCAAGCAAGTCTTCGAGTGGGTTGGCCGAGACCGCATCTCGATTGGCGAAGTGGCCCGTCGGCTGAAAGCGGAGGCGATTTTGACCTGCACGGGCAAGTCGTGGTGGGATCGCACAACGGTCTGGGCGATGCTGAAAAACCCTGCCTACAAAGGTTCCGCGGCGTTCGGCAAGACACGCACGGGACCACGCCGTCCGAAACTGCGCACGCAGCGTGGCAATCCGAAAATACCACGCCGAACCGGCTCGACTTATGATACTGAGGCGAGCGAACAAATCTCGATACCCGTGCCCGCGATCATCTCGAAAGAGCTGTTTGCAGCCGTGCAAGAACAATTGACCGAGAACCGCCTGCGCGGCCGCGAACGCAAACGGGGCGCTCGTTATCTTTTACAGGGCCTCTTGGAATGCGAATGCTGCGGCTATGCCTACTACGGCAAGAAGGTCAGCCGCGACAGCGCGAAAGGCAAGGTTTCGTACGCGTATTATCGTTGTGTTGGCACAGACGCCTATCGCTTCGGCGGCAAACGTGTGTGTCAGAATAAGCAAGTCCGCACCGACAAGATTGACCAAGCCGTGTGGAACGATGCGTGTGAACTGTTGCGCAACCCGAAGTTGCTGCGCAAGGAATACGAAAGACGACTGGCCACACCGGGGAGCTCCGATGGTGAGCAGTCGTTGACGAAACAGATCGGTCATGCGCAACGAACCGTGAATCGCTTGATCGACGCCTACGCGGATGGTGTGGTTGATCGTGAAGAGTTCGAACCACGACTGAAGCAAACGCGGAAGCGTCTGTTGGACTTTGAGACGAAGCTTGAAGCGTTACAATCCCGGGCACATGAGCAAACTGTGTTGCGAGAAGCCTTGGAGTGCCTGGACAACTTCTCGGATGCGATCCACCTAAACCTCGATCAGGCCGACTGGACCATGCGTCGCGAGATTCTCCGTACGCTCGTCGAACGTGTGGTGGTTGAGCCCGATCAGATCCGCATCGTCTACCGCATTAACTTCCCCCTTTTTGCGAGGAAAGCTAGCACCGCAGGCAAGGAGAAAGTTTTGCACTTTTGTTGGAGGAGCGATCACCCCACCCTGCGGACTGCCACGGTCCGGGTAACTCACGTTACCCGAGTCCATGACGCCCGCGTTCAGCCATTTGCCAATCAGGCGTAATAGCACGCCATCGCGAACTCGTCGCTGAAGAAACGTGCGGAGATGGTCGTGATCCAGAGTGTCGAACGACACCATCTCTTGATACCGGCCTCCACGACCCAAGCGACGCTAGCACC
>CAZNXE010000447.1:0-3109 GCA_964576465.1 uncultured Planctomycetaceae bacterium | reverse complement strand
TCCTTCCAATCTACCAGAATTGCAATATCGGCTCCCGGAAACCCAAGACCATCGAGATATTTTTCAGCCGCCGATTTGGCGCCCGGCGTCAACGGCTCCCCAAGATTGGCAAACCAAGGAAGGCGATCAAGAGAACGTGAGAACCGTGACAACACGGCGAGAGCGGGCAATTCCCGCTCAAGTTCTTCAAGGTCTTTGTCGTCCATCTGGGTCAGTCTTTACTACTCGGTTCGCGCTTACCGCGCCCTGCACAGCAGATCAAGAAAAAGGCGCCCGATCCTTTACAAGATCGGGCGCCAAGCTGCGCTATTGCGCCTACGCCGGGAGGGGATATTCCGGCGACGCGAAAGGATTGTCGGGCCTGCAAGCGGGGGGGCAACGCCGACCCGAACTGGATATCCTCGCGTACTGTTACATTAACGCATCACAGAGGGGATTTTCAATAGGTAATCAAAAAAAAGCTTGCCTGTGACTATGCGACAAATGCTGTTATATTTGTAACATGGCTAATTTTTAAGAAACTGACCGCCAGCTTCAGGGACCTGAAACAGCCGATTGGCGAGGCGAATGCCCGTTTCGACGTTTTCCAGCGTCACGACAGTGATGCCATTTTGGAGATCTCGAACAATCCAGCGCTCGAGGGCCATATCTGGTGCGCTGGCGATGATTGTCAGCTCACCTTCAGTTTCTTCCACATTTGAGCCAAAGGTTACGGCGATAGTATCAACACCCCGGTCCACCGCGATGATTTTGGCATCGTCACGATCAATATTCTTTTTTAGCAATAATTTGAGCGGCGTTTTCCCCACAGGATATGAATCGGTAGTCTCAAGCGCTTCATCCCGCACATAGACCAAGCCGCCATTAGCAACGATGAGGAGCGGCGTTGGTGGATCATATTCAAAACGCAAAAAACCCGGACGGCGCAAAGATAACTTGCCCGTAGAAATAGCCCCGGACGGGGCAATCTGGGTAAAATCAGCTGACAGCGTATCAAGATTCTCAATATAGCTGAGCAAGCGTTCAGCAACCACCTTATCGCTTTCACCGTCAAAGACGAGATTCTCGGGGGATTGATCTTCCAGCGCCAAAAAAACATCGCCGCTATCGGCGGTGTTTTCAGCTGGCGCTGACACCAACGCTGATTCAACCGTCTCCGGTGTGGCCTGGGCGCTCATCGCTGCGACTTCCACAATAGCCATATTTTCATCCACAGGACGGGCCGCCATGGCCGCATCCATACAGATCAGAGAGATTGCCGAGAGCATCGCCAAAGTCATGATTTTCACCCTTTTACTAAACATGACCCGGATTCCTTTGGTCATGCACCCGCCTCTGAAAGCCGCTCAAAACCCTTATGAACATGCTCTTTAGGCCGATATAGCCCAATAACAGAGCCATATACTTAGAATTGCTGCGTGACGAAAGAAAGCCCGGATCAAGGCAACCCGGTGACAAGCGCTCACAGTATTGTGACCGGCTTTTCAGCTCCTTTAGCCCATCAGCGAATATGGCCCGCCGCGCTCCAGCGCACGCTGATAGGCTGGCCTAGCGTGAATGCGTTTCAAATATTCCTTGATGCGCGGATAGGGACGAGTATCTCCACGAACAGAGAACCCTTCCATAGGAAAGCTCATAGCGACATCAGCCGCGGTAATTTGGTCACCGGCGAGCCATTTGGATTTGCCCAACTCATCATGCAGATAGTCGAACAAGGCTTTCAGGGTGTGATCGAGATAGGCATCTCGAACCCCCTTGGTGAGACGTCGCGCCACCGGTCGCACAAAGAATGGCATCGGCGCCGTTTCCATACGACTTAGGAAAAGCGCCAGCACCAGAGGAGGCATAAAGGACCCCTCAGCCGCATGGTCCAGTAATTGTAACGAAGATAATCATGGCTATTTGGGTCGGGCGCCATAGCGCCGCCATGGGTGGCCACGAGATATTCTAATATCGCTCCGGTCTCGGCGATAACTCGGTCGCCATATTCTATTATCGGTGATTTACCAAGAGGATGTATTTTTTTCAACGCCGCGGGCGCCAGGCTGGTTTCCTTATCGCGTTCATAGCGTTTGATCTCATAATCTGCGCCAAGCTCTTCAAGCATCCACAAAACGCGTTGCGAGCGGGAATTCTCGAGATGGTGGATCGTGATCATTATTATTGCCCCTTTGGGCTTGTTTCAAAACGGCCTGCGCGAACGGTGAATTTGTCAACTCTCGCTCTGATGGATTTACTAAAGGCATCTTATTGCGTTCACATACCGCCTCCAATAGCATATAGCAGCACATTCATGTGCCTATACTTTAGAAGATGAAATTACCCTACGACTTTAATCTTTTTCCGTAAAACTAACTTTTCTAATATACGAGCGGCCCTTATGATCAGTCTTAAATCTGACCTTCTCCGCCGAGCACGACATTTTTTGCGCAAAATAAGCCAACCGTCCGAAATCACCTTGAGTGGTGTACAGCTTGGCTTTCCTGACAACATCAGCGCCAAACTACGTGATACTCTTTACCGAGAAGATTACGAACTCAACGAACTACACGCCCTGCATGCACTTCTTAAGCCTGGGGATCGAGTTCTTGACGTAGGCTCTTCGATTGGCTTTTTAACTATCTCTGCGTGCAAGAAAGTAGGCGCTGAAAATGTCGTCGCCATAGAGGCAAACCCACTTATCATCGTTTTGGCGCGCAAAAATTTTGAGCGCAACGGGGTTTTACCAACACTTTATGTCGGCATGGCTGCCGCCAATGCGAGTGAAAATCGAAAAGATTTCTACGTCTATGATGACTTTTGGTCATCTTCAGAATTCAGCCGAAAAGGTAATGGCGAGGAGCAACGCATCGAATGTGAGGTCATTCCCGTCAACTCGGTTATAGATAAGCACAATATCAATATTCTTATTTGTGACATTGAAGGCGGCGAAGTTTTACTCCTACCCAACCTAAACCTCAGCACCCTCAAAACACTGATTATCGAATTTCATCCAGAAATATCATCGCAAGAAGAAATTCGCAGTACCATATTGTATATACTTAATGCTGGGTTCTCGATTAATATACGCGCCTCCACCGGCGATACCCTGGCATTCACACACATCTAG
>CAZNXE010000446.1:0-3141 GCA_964576465.1 uncultured Planctomycetaceae bacterium | reverse complement strand
CATCCCATTCCAGCAGCGTCGAAACACCTTGGGTTAACGAGACCGCCAATCGGTAGAGCTGCCACACCTTTTCGACCACGTGCCCGTCGTGCGTGTCGATGCAATGCGTGCCGAGATCGGTATGTCCGGCGAGGTGAAATTGCACGACGCGGTCATGCGGCACCGAGCGGATGTACGCTTCGGCGTCGAAGTCGTGATTCACGCTCGATACGTAGACGTTGTTCACATCCAGCAGCAGCCCACAATCGGCGTCTTCCGCCATGCGGGTCATGAACTCCCACTCCGGCATCGTCGAGGCGGCGAACGTTACGTACGAACTGGGGTTCTCCAGAACAAGCCGTCGTTCGAGCGTCTCCTGCACCACGCGAATCCGCTCGACGACATGCTTGAGCGACTCTTCGTTGAGCGGAATCGGCAACAAGTCATGCGTATTGCGGCCCAACACACCGGTCCAACACAAATGGTCGGACACCCAGCGTGCTTGAATGTCATCAGCCAACCGCTTCAGCTTTCGCAAGTAATCGAAGTCAAGCGGATCGCTGCTCCCAATCGACAGCGAAACACCATGCATCACGACCGGGTAGCGCTCGACCACCTGATCGAGCACATACCGCGGGCGACCGCCGGAGTCGATGAAGTTCTCGGAGATGACCTCGAACCAATCGACCGCGGGCCAATGCTCGAGGATATGCGAGAAATGCACGCTGCGAAGACCAACGCCATAGCCGAGCGATGAGTGACCAAGAAGCGGTTGCTGGACGGAAGGTTCAACCATCGAGATTTCGTTTGTCCCTGGCGTGGCGTAATGCGTAAATGTGCGATCGTAGGGTGACGTCAAGCGAAGCGCGGACGCACCGCTTTGCTAAAATGTAAATGTGCGAACGTAGGGTGCCGTCAAGCGGAGCGCGGACGCACCGCTCGACTCGGTTCTATTAAAATCTTACATCGCCTCAACCGGTGATATGCCGTGCCACGGCTCTGGAGACGAAGCGGATCTTCTCGGAGAGTGGGAAGCGGCCGAGAGTGGTCTTGATGACGCCTTTGGTCATCATGGTCTTCTTCGAGTAGTCGATGTTCACGTCGACGATGACGGGCCGGTTGTCGTTGGCGAATGCGATCGCCTTGGCAATGCAGTCGTCGATTTGATGGTCGTTCTTCATCGACAGGAACTCGGCGCCGGTGGCGATGGCGAATCCTTCGGCGTTGAAGTCCCCAAGCACCGTGCAGGTCTTGCGGTTTAGGGGCGCCTTTTGAAACTGGGATATCTGCCCCAACTCGCCGTCGTGGAACACAAAGATCATGACGCCCACGCCCTGGTTCACCGCGGTCAGCAGTTCCATGCCGGTCATCAAGAAGGCACCATCGCCGACAATCGCGGCGACCATCGTCTCGGGATGCGTCAGCTTCACACCAATGGTGGCCGGAACGCAGTATCCCATGCAGTTGAAATCGGTTGGCGAGATGAAGTGTCGCGGATGATGAACGTCGTACAACTCTGCCGCCAGAAAGGTGTGCTTGCCGTCGTCAATCACTAGATAGGCATCGTCGGCAAGCTGTTCTCGCAGCGACTGGAAAAAGAAACCGGGCGAGACGAGTTCGTCGTGTTTCTGCTTTCGCCACGATTCGGAGTAGGCCCGCTTTTCGTCGGCGATGGTCGTCGTTAGTGCTTGGGCATCTCGCTTCGACTTCCAGTTCTTCGTGGCCAAGGCCTTGTTGATGGCACTGATGACGTCGGTGGAATCGCCTTCGATGGCGAGCTTGGCCGCGTAGTTCTTGTTGAAGACTTCGGGGTTGATGTCGATGTGGATCAGATTTTCAGGCACCGTGATGCCGTAACTTCCGGTGGCGATTTCACCAAAGCGGGCCCCCACGGTGAGCAAACAGTCGCACCCGGCAAAGGTCTTCTGTCCCGCGGGCAACCCCGTTGGCCCAAACCCAACTCCAACGTGGTAGGGATGATTGGCAGGAAAGGAACTCTTGCCCTGCAAGGTTGTGGAAACCGGAGCGACCAAGGCATCGGCCAGCTTGGCAATCTCCTCAGTTGCATCGACCGCCCCCCAGCCGACATAGATACAAGGTTTCTCTGCTGCCAGCAGCATCTCCAAGGCTTGCGAAATATCCGCGTCGCTCGGTTGCGAACGGGCGGGTGGGCTCTGGTATTCTTGCAGGGATGAAAACTCTCCCTTGAACAGTTGCAACTCCACCGGGATCTCAACAAACACCGGACCAGGTTCGCCTGAGGTCGCCAAGTCGTAAGCCTTATAGAGCGTGGGGATGATGTCATCGTGACGCTCGATCAGAAAGTAGCCCTTGGTGATCGGCGTGACCAACGGGCCAAGTTCCAGTTGATGCAACTGGTAATGGCGACCACTGTCTCGTCGGGTGCCCCCGGAGATGATCAACATCGGAATGCCGTCTAGAAAGGCCTCACCAATGCCGCTCATGGCATGCGTGGTTCCGGCGGCAGGTACGATGGTGAGCGTGCCGATGGTGTCGGAGGTGCGCGAGATACCGTCGGCCATGAATGCCGCGCCACCTTCATGGGTAACCAGCACGGGCTCGATCTGGTCGGAGTTGTTCAGCTCGTCGTAGAGTTCCGTCGTGTGCGTTCCAGGAATCCCGAACGTGAACCGGACGCCAAGTTGTTCCAGCGCGAATACGGCTAATTGGGCACCAGTCTTTTTCATGTTGATCGCAGTATCTCTGTGAGGGATTTGGGGAGACTCTAAGCAGATAGCTTGCTTCCGGAAATCGATTTTGCCGCGACGCGGGCCGTAATCACGCAGCCGCTGAGGAACGTTCCCTCCAGCGCGCGAAGACCGTGCATGCCGCCCCCGCCGAAACCGGCGGCTTCACCCACGGCGTACAACCCTTCAATCGGCGTTTGTTGGCCATCGACGGCTTTGGTTAGCACCCGGCTTTCCAGATCGGTTTGGATCCCGCCGAGGCTTTTTCGTGACAGAATAAATACCCGAATCGCGATCAGTGGCAGCGCCTTGTTGTCATTGATCTTCTGAAACTTACAGGTGCGCATCCTGTCGCCACGATACTGCCGCGCCTGAGCGATCCGTCGAAGTTGGTCATCGTTGTGGAACTTCGGGCCACGTTCGATGTTTTGGTCGTATGCGTTCACCGCATCTT
>CAZNXE010000445.1:0-3259 GCA_964576465.1 uncultured Planctomycetaceae bacterium | reverse complement strand
CATCGAAGATGGTCATCATGGTGGCAAGGGAACCGATGCCCACAAAGCAGCGGTCGTGGGAGACACCGTGGGCGATCCGTTCAAAGACACCAGCGGCCCCAGCCTAAACATCCTCATCAAGCTGATGAGCATGGTCGCCGTCATCGTCGCCGGTCTAGTCGTACGATTCAGCCTCGAGTCGGCGGGAATCTTTTAAGACAACTAGACAGCCCAGCGACAAAGGGCAACACCGCATTGCTGCCCGAGGACTCTCTTTCGAGCAAGGCGGTCAGCGCCCCAGATCTAGGCGCACACTTTCGTTATCGAGTCCACCGGGCCGCGAGTTCCGTGAGAATCGCTCTCCCGCGGGCAACGGCGGGCCGTCGCATGTGTTCCATGCCGTGGGGGCAGACCAATACTGCGGTCGTTGAAACCGTGACGGATCTTGGATTTGTCCAGGGAACCGTGTTGACGTTTACCTTGGAACATCTTCGCAACGTGGGTCACAACCTGGGCCGTTTCCGGCTTTCGGTCACAACCGACGATCGCAGCCTCTTTGCCGATGGTCTTCAGTCCGGAGGCGACGTGACCGCCAATTGGATCGTTCTCGATCCGCTCACGTTCAGTTCAAGCGACTGGGCCACCCGTCACGTTTTCATTTTACATGCTAGCAAACTTGTGTAGATGCCCGTCCGGAACCCAGTGGCGCACAGCAACACGAGCGGTCGGCAAAGCCGACTTGATGCCGCTATCATGGACCTGACTATTACAAAATCGGAGGTCCGCGATGAAACGTATTGTCGGCACGGTGTTGTTGGTCTTCGTGGTCGCTGGCGGCGCGTACGCCGTTGACGACGTTCGGGCACAACCGAAGACGCCCGTCCAAAACAACGCCGTTCAAAAAGACTCCGCGGCGAGCCCTGAGAAGGAGAACGGCGACATTCCCCCGGCGTCGGGAGCGCCGGCAGAGGAACTGCGGACCGTCTCGCGGGAAAGCATCGACTACCTGCAAAGGTTGCGCAAGAACACGCCCTTCGGCACGGTGGATTTCAACCTGGAGCAGTTGCGTGCGGGGATGGGATCGCGCCGCGAGCCGACCATCAAAGACGTCACGCTCATTCGCTTAAAGGTCGGGGAGATTCCCTGTGAATGGGTTCTAGCACCCGGCGCGGACGCCGATGTGCGACTCCTTTATCTGCACGGCGGTGGTTTTGTTTCGGGGTCGGGCGCACGTTATCTCCCGCTGGCGGCCCACATCTCGGCGGCGGCAAAGTGTGCCGTGCTGCTGCCCGACTACCGACTGGCGCCGGAGCACCCTTTCCCCGCCGGGCTCGATGATTGTGTCGCCGCTCACCAGTGGATCGTCTCGAACGGCCCGTCTGGCCCTGGTCCCGCCACGGCCACGTTCATTGCCGGAGATTCGGCCGGCGGCAATCTGACTCTGGCGACACTTCTGGCGCTGCGAGACCGCGGGCTACCGTTGCCGGCGGGAGGAATTCCGCTGTCGGCATGCACGGATTTTACGCTGGCGAGCGAGTCCCTGAAGACTGTGGATGATCCCATCATCAGTGCGCGAACCATGCCTGTGTTTAGAGATCTTTATCTGGGAAAGACAGATCCCAGCAACCCACTTGCCTCACCCGTCTTTGGCGATTACCGCGGCATCCCGCCGCTGCTGATTCAGCTTGGCGAGCACGAGATGCTCCGCGACGACAGTATCCGGGTGGCGGACAAGGCCCGATCGGATGGAATCCAGGTGAAGCTCGAAGTCTGGCGGGGCATGTTCCATGTGTTCCAATCCCACGAACCGCTGCTCCCGGAAGCCCGGGAGTCAATCGAGCATATGGCAGCATTCATGCGATCGTTGTTACCCAAGCCATAGCCTGCGGAGCATTGGGAAGCGCGTAGTTCGGCGATTCCTGTTCGCGGGATGACACCGATAGTTTTATTTGACACCCGCCATCTCAAATCGTTACAATTGAACGGTTTACTGTCCCGCCTATTTTGCGCTGCTGGTCGTTGCGGCGCTCGGTCTTGCTTTCAAAGGTGAGGTGCCTGCCGTGCTTGTGATCCCTGGTCTTCGGAGCAAAGACACTTGCGATGGTGTTACCCGGCGCGAACTGTTGCGCGTGGGTGGCTCGGCCATGTTTGGCCTGAGCTTGGCGAACATGTTGCAACTGAAAGAGGCGCAGGCAAATGATGCGGCGGGTGGCCCTGGTTGGAATAAGGCCAAAAGCGTCATCCTGATTTACTTGCAGGGTGGCCCTAGCCATCTTGATCTTTGGGATCCGAAGCCGAACGTTCCGGACAACGTCAAGAGCGTTTTTTCGCCAATCGATACGAAGACGCCGGGGGTCAACGTCACGGAGTTGATGCCGCAGTTGGCCCAAGTGACCGACAAGTTGTCGTTCATCCGTTCGATGAGCTATACGCCAGTTGGGCTGTTCAACCACACGGCGGCCATCTATCAGATGCTCACCGGGTACACAGCCGACAAAGTCAGTCCCTCCGGGCAGCTCGAACCTCCAAGCCCGAAGGACTTTCCTAACGTTGGTTCGCTGGTTGCAAAACTCAAACCGCCGACCGAGCCGATGTTGCCGTTCGTGATGATGCCGCGACCACTGCAAGAGAGCAACGTCGTAAACAAGGCAGGTACGGCCGGGTTCTTGGGACGTGCGTACGATCCGTATTACCTTTTCCCACCGGGCGACGATCTCAACATGGACAAGATGGAGGGCATCAAAGTTGATGACCTGCAACTACGTCCTGAAGTCTCCACTGCCCGGCTTGGGCGCCGAGCCCGGCTGCGCGACTTGATTACCGAGGGCATGCCGTCGCTCGAAGAAGCGGTCGCCAAGTACGACGTGAACGCATACTACCAACAGGCGCTCAGTCTCATCACTTCGGGTCGCGCCCGCGATGCGTTCGATCTGTCGAAGGAAACCGACGCGGTTCGCGATAGTTACGGTGTGAACCCCTATGGAGAAACGGGCCGCAACACATTCGGCCAATGCTGCTTGCTGGCACGGCGGCTGGTCGAGGCAGGCACTCGCTTTGTCGAAGTGAACTGGCCCAAGATCGCCAACAGCGACAAGCACTCGATGGATGTGCATAGCAACCTCACGCAGAGATTGAAAACCTGGATCGCACCGATGCTCGACACCGGCATTTCGGCCTTGATTTCCGATCTCGACCAGCGTGGGATGCTCGATGAGACTTTGGTGGTGGCCGTCGGAGAATTTGGCCGCAGCCCCAAACGGGGCGTGAGCACCTCGGGCAA
>CAZNXE010000444.1:0-3274 GCA_964576465.1 uncultured Planctomycetaceae bacterium | reverse complement strand
CTGTGGTCGGCTTGGGGTCGGGTGAGAAGCACTTCGGAAGCGGTTACGGCCTTTGCCCAACGTTTTGTTTGTGCGTAGAAAAGGACTAGGGTTCGCTGATATCTGGGGACATCTGGGGACGCGGTGCAGGCGGCTTTTAGCTCGCGCTCGGCTGTGTTGAGCTGCCCTAGTTGTTGCCAGGCTAGCCCTAGATTGTAATGGGCGGCGGCGTTTTCTGGCGCCAGCCGCACGACTTGCTCTAGTGCTTGGGCTGCTTCTTCCATTCTGTTTGAATCGGCCGCAATCAAGAGCCCCAACGCGTAGTGGGCGTCGACAAAGTCGGGAACTTCCGCGATTGTTTCGCGCAACTGCCGCTCCGCTTCTTCTGTTTCGCCGCGTTCGTTTAGCAGGATCGCAAGGTAGTAGCGCGACATGACGAATCGCGGCTCGATGCGGAGCGCCCTGCGATACTCGGCTTCCGCCCGATCGGTTTGATCGAGGTTCGAATAGATCACTCCCAGGTTATGGTGCGCGGCGGCCTGATCGGCCAAGTCCAATTGCCCGTCTACATATTCCTTCAACGCGTTTCGATAGGCGACACGCTGCTCTTCGGTCAGCGACATGTCTTTGGTCTGCGTCAGCACGCGCGCCGCTTCGGTGCGAACGAGACGGGTTGGGTCGGTGAGCAAGGGAATTAAGAACGGGAAGACCTCCTCGTCGAAACGCCCCTCAAACTGGCGAACCGCGGCGGCTCGGACAAGTGCCTCGGGATCATCCAACGCCCGACGAATTGTGTTGATACTCTGTTGGCTGTTGTATTGTCCAAGTAACGAAACGGCACTAGCCCGGACCAGGGGACTGATGGACCTTCGATGCGCCCAAGGTTGGAGGAGCGACTCTCCCTCGGCAAGCCCTTTGCGCCCGGCATCGATCGCCGCCGCGTAGTGCGGCGTGTGGCGACGTTTCTCACCGTACCAATTCACGACATGATCGGAGGCCCACTGTGGGGTTTGATCGTCGTGGCATTGGTTGCAAGCGTTGGGCGTGTTCAGCGTGACACTAAGATCGGGACGTGGGATTCGAATGCTGTGGTCACGACGAGGATCGACCACCATATACGTCCGCTCGGGCATGTGACACTCGACACAGGCGGCACCCTTCGATGACGTCTTGTGATGATGGTGCAGTGGCGTGTCATACTTCGCCGGCTGATGGCAACGATTGCACAACAAGTTGCCCTCGGCCTTCAACCGTGCGGTATGAGGATCGTGGCAGTCCGTGCAGCGAACCCCTTTTCGATACATAAGGCTCTGGAGAAAGGAACCGTACACATAGTCTTCCTCCAGGATCTGGCCATCGACATAGTACAACTCCCGATCGAGAATCTCTGGCTCGTAGAAATCGAGCAGCTCGTCCCCGCCTTGAAACCCGGCGTGAACATTGCGCCGCCGGCTATGGCACATAGCGCACGTATCAAGCTCGGCCTTTGAGCTTGTGCCCTTGAGTTGCGCGAGGCCATAACCATGATTGCGATCCCAAAACAACGACTTCGCCTGGGCCAACTCAACATGCAGGCTGCCCGGCCCGTGACATGCTTCGCAACTGACATCGATTTCTGAAAACGTTGTATGAAACGTGTCGCTCTTGAAATCATAATTCTTGTGAAGATTCGTCGAATGACATTCGGCGCACATGTGATTCCAGTTTTGTGCCGGCTTGGTCCAGTGCAGAATATCGTCGGAGTCGATCGCCTCGTCTGGATAGAGATGAAACCATCGCTGCTGCTGGGTATCCCAAGAAACCGGCAAACATTGCACGCGTCCATCGTCGAACTCGACCAGATATTGCTGAAGCGGTTGGACGCCAAAGGTGTACTTGATTTGGAATGTCTGCATCTGGCCATCAGGACCGTCGGTCGTCATTGCATAGGCATCGCCATCGCGGTGCATGCGAGAGGTGACCCCGAAGTGCGTGAACTCTTGATCGTTGAAATCGCCCAGAACGGTTTCCGGCGTCGCCAGATCCATTGCCAGATCGTGATGCGATCCGGCCCAAGCATGTGATTCTGCTTGATGGCATTGGGCGCACGTGTTGCGACCGACAAATTGCCGTGGCTCATCCACCGGCCGCGCGACCCACCAATCGGCGCCAATCACCAGCGCGGCGGTGAGGGCGATGCCGACAATTCCCAAGCCAATCTTCATTCGATTCAATACCCTCGACTTCGATACGTTGGCTCAACCACCGCACCAAGCGGATCTGGAGACAATCACGACACTGTGCCTTTGATCTGGATTGAGCGATCTAACTCGTTGACAAACACGGCCTTCAAGAAAACCGAATCGAAGGAGGCCCTCTCATGCTTCCTTCTATGTCCATCCATTCGATGGTACCCTTGAGACATATCGGTGGCAATTCGACCATGCCCGTATTGTGGCGGCGCGAAAATGATTGTGGACATAAACGCTGACCATGGGCCGGACCATGCTTGATGCTTCCCAGTCTGATCGACAACGTTGGGTCATTTGGCTGCGCGCCCAAAAGTTCAAGATCCATCTGCTGAGTCTTCTACTGCTGGTCGTGGTTCACCCGATTAGCGAGGGATCTCATGACGTATCGGACGTTGTCGAATTACTCTTTGTGTTCGTCGTCGTCAGCGGAACCTTTGCGATTTACCGCACACCGAAACGGCTGGCTGCCGTGTTGGTGCTGGCACTGTTCGCCGCACTTGCCACGGGCTTTTTTCACGCCACGCAGTGGTTCGCCACGGACGTGAATCGGGCTGCCATCATCACGCAGCTCGTTTCTTATACGGCCTTTCTGATGGTCGCCGCCGGGCTCATCCTAAGCGACGTGATGCGCGCGAAAGACGTGACGGGTGACACGATTTGCGGTGCCATCTGCGTTTACCTATTGCTGGGGCTCAGTTGGGCGCTTTCGTTTTGCGTGCTCGAAGTGTTGCAGCCTGATTCGTTCGCCTTTCCGCCATGGCTTGTCCCAGCCGAAGGCGTACCGACGGCATGGCACTGGGTATCGACGTTCATCTACTTTAGTTTTACCACGCTGACAACACTCGGCTATGGCGACGTGACCCCCATTTCCGCGGCTGCGAGAACCGGCACATGGCTGGAAGCCGTGACGGGGCAACTTTACTTGGCCGTGCTGGTCGCAAGATTGGTTGCGATGCGTGTGGCGGCAAGTGTAAATTCGTGAGACCGCGCGAACCTCGACGGTCGTGTGGCTTTCCATGAAAGGGAAGCGACCCGTTCGACGGGAGTGTGGCTGTTCGATATGG
>CAZNXE010000443.1:0-3282 GCA_964576465.1 uncultured Planctomycetaceae bacterium | reverse complement strand
AGTTCGGGAAGCAGATGATAGAACTGAAAAATCATGCCGAAGTCTTGGTTCCGCAATGCATCGCGTTGCCGGGCAGGAAGGCGGTCGATCCTTCGATCGCCAAAGTAGATCTCCCCGGCGTCGGGCTCATCGAGCGTGCCCAACAGGTGCAGCAGCGTGCTCTTTCCCGACCCACTTTGTCCGACGATGGCCAGGAACTCGCCGTGTTGCACCTCCATGTCGACGCCACGAAGAACGGGAATTTCAACCCGACCTTTGTGATAAGACTTTTCAATTCCCACGCTCCGCAACTGGGCAGTGGACCCAGGCTGCGTCTCCCGCGATTCGGACGACATGGCCGACACGCCGTGCCTTGCGACTTGGGTTGGTTGATCGGCTAGTAGACTGCGACTATTCATATCGCAACGCCTCCACGGGGTTCATTCGGGCAGCCCGACGCGCCGGCAGCACACTCGCCGCAACGGCAATCGCCACGGCACCGACGACAATCCATATCACGGTTTGCGGATCAACAATCGTGGGAATGGTAAAGAAGTAATAGATCGAAGGGTCGAAGACTTGGCGCCCTGAGATCGCGCCAAGCAGCGCGGCGATCTCATTGATATAGGCGACCACCAGCAACCCCAAGCCAAGCCCAACGCCGGCGCCAACCATGCCCAGCAACATTCCGTAGCTGACGAAGATGCTCATCACGCCTTGTTTCGATGCGCCGAGCGACTTGAGCACGCCCACATCGCGGGTCTTTTCTACGACAATCATGAAGAAAATGGCCAGAATTCCAAACCCTGCCACGGCGATAATCATGAACAGCAGCACGTTGAGAATGCGATTTTCCAACTGCACGGCAGCCAGCAGGGGCCCCTGTTTATCACGCCAGGTGTTGATGCCATAGACTTGCTCGGGAAACGAGGCTCGCAACAAATCGCGGACCACTGGCCCGTCGCGATCGTTCTTAAGTTTGATCTGAATCGAGGTCGCGTTGCTGATGCCGGTCGTGGGATCGGTCATGCCACGTGCACGTTGCAGCACTTCGAGCGGCACGAACACAAAGCTCGCATCGTACTCACTCATTTTGCTCTCGTAGAAATCGACGACCGTAAACGGCATCGATTCCGCTTTCGGCGGAGTCCCCGCGGTGGGAAAAGTGAGTTGAACATCGTCGCCTGGCAGCGCCAGAAAGTGATCTCGTCCATCTGACGAGCGAAAGCTGGCGATGGCAATTCCCAGGATCAAACCGTCGAACTGATCCTTCGTGGGATCGAAAATCTCACCTTGGTCCTGGAGTGCCATGCCCGCTCGTTCAAAGGGATTCACTTCCGATGACGCCAAAGAATCCTCGGCGGCGGTGTCGTGCAGAGAGAGATCCGTGTCGATGGACCGTGGCAATTCCGTGGGGGTGACTTGAGCTGTATCGGTAGTTCGGTTTCCATGATATGGCCCCGGCAGCGACTCGGTGAACGTTTCAAGCGGTTCTTCAGACTCCGGCATAGCGAACCCTGGCGGCTCGACGCGCCCCGGGGTGAGGCTCTCGCGAAACGCCTGTTCCTGCTCTGCCCGGCGGCGGCGATGGGGCCAGCCGGCGTTCTGCAATTGGTCTCGTGGCGGCATGTCGGCGCTTGCCTCGGGCGGCATGACGTCGAATCCCCCGTCACGCAAATCCCAACTCAATTGCCGACGGTTTTCAGGGTGTTGCAGGTATTTCGTTACGTCGGCAACATCGCCCGCGGTCGCGGCATCAATGCCGATCAACTGCACGGGATGCGTCATCCAACTATCGCCGTAGCGAAACCGAAGCATCGCGGGCACATGCACGGTGGCGGTCATCGCCTCGATGTATTGACCCGCCACGCGATCGATCTGTTGCATATGCCATTGAGGGTCGTGAAACCCTTCGAGGCTGCGGCTCTCAAATACCACGTCCGAGAGAATACCGTGGATACGATCTTGCATCTCGGTCGTGAAGCCCGCCATGACCGCGTTGACGACCACCATCGTCGCCACGCCAAGCATCACACTGACAATCGAAGCCAACGCAATATAACGCGTGCGCAAGTAGCGCCAGCAGAGAAGCAGCTTGTACATGGGCCATCCTTTGCCGTGTAAATTCCAGGGATCCGTCCTGGTCTCGACGGTTCACCAAGAACCGCCCATTTAGGCGAGTGGCAGAAATGTTTTTACCGTAGCATGGGACCTCGTCCCGTGTAGAACCCACGGAGTACACGGGACGGGGTTCCATGCTACGGTAGTTTTCTATCTGCCGCTCGCCTTAGATCACGTTCAAACTCTCATGCCTATGGAAACAACGAACTACCGGGCTTCAAGCCGCAGCAGCGGAAACAGAATCACGTCGCGAATCGTCTGACTATTGGTCAACAGCATCGTCAAGCGATCGATGCCGATTCCAAGTCCACCCGCCGGCGGCATCCCGTTACGCAAGGCTCGTATGAAATCGTGATCCATTGTCGCCATCGAATCTTCGGCCTTCTGACCGGCAAGTTGTGTCTTGAACAACTCTTCCTGCAAGTCGGGGTCGTTCAGTTCGGTGTAGGCGTTGGCGATCTCCATGCCTTCGACGAATAGCTCGAATCGTTCGGCAATGTTTGGGTTTTCTCGGTTTCGTTTCGTGAGGGGGCAAATGCTCGCCGGGTAGTCCATCACAAAGATCGGCCCCTTGAGCTTGTCCTCGACGCACTCCTCGAAAACATCGTTCTTAATCACGTCGGCGTGTCGGTCGCCTGTCTCGATATTCAGAGTTTCCGCGAACCGAGCCACCGCTTGTTCATCGCCAGGGTCGACATCGGTGTGCTTGGCGAACAATTCGTCGTACGTCGCCCGTTCAAATGGGGGCGTGAAATCGATTTGCTGATCGCCCCAGGGAACCGATCCTTGGTGACCGATGGCGACCAGGGCGTCACCAATAATCTGCTCGGTCAGATCCATCATCGTGCGATAATCACCATACGCCTGATACGCCTCGAGCATGGTGAACTCGGGATTGTGACGCGGACTGATGCCCTCGTTGCGATAGACACGCCCAAGCTCAAAAACACGTTCGACTCCGCCAACCAGCACTCGCTTGAGGTGCAACTCCAGGGCGATTCGCAGGTACAGCGGCATGTCCAACGCGTTGTGATGCGTATTGAACGGTCTTGCAGCAGCCCCACCGGCAACCGAGTGCAATGTGGGCCCCTCGATTTCGATATATCGCTGAGACGTCAACGTCTTGCGAATCGACTGCACGATTGCGGACCGCTGCAAAAAGCGATCCATGGCACCATCGGT
>CAZNXE010000442.1:0-3296 GCA_964576465.1 uncultured Planctomycetaceae bacterium | reverse complement strand
AGCGATTGATACGCCGGCGGACCATTCACCCAAACCGCTTGGCCAAATCGAGATCGTCATCCGCGACGATGGGCCCGGCATCGCGCCGGAAGTTCGGCGGCATTTGTTCGATCCGTTTTACTCCGGACGTTCAGCAGGTCGCGGGCTTGGCTTTGGGTTAACCAAGTGCTGGCGGATTGTGACTGCTCACGGCGGAGAAGTCCACGTTTCGAGCGAGCCCGGCAGCGGCACCGAGTTTCGGGTAACCCTTCCAGAATCGGCGTCCACGGCCGCGCAAGCGGTTCTCTCGGGTGACCGTGCATGATGTCCGGGGATCCAACGTGGCTGAGCTTGATGCCGCCGTTGGTTGCCATCGTGCTGGCGATGGTAACCCATCGCGTGATCATCTCGCTGGGCATTGGGGTCTTGGTCGGCTGTTGGATTACCGTCGATGGACAACTGGCATCCACGATTCCAACGGCGATTACTGAACATCTCGCCCCGCAGCTCCTCGATCGCGATCATCTATTCGTGTTTGCCTTCACACTGCTGATGGGTGCCATGGTTGGCGTCGTCACACGTGGTGGGGGCATGCATGCCTTGGTCGATGCGATCTCCACTTGGGCATCGAACCGCCGCCGGGGTCAACTCATGACATGGGCGCTGGGGCTGATCGTCTTCTTCGACGACTACGCCAACGCGCTGTTAGTTGGCAGCACCGTAAGACCGTTGACCGATCGACTCCGCATCTCGCGCGAGAAGCTCGCCTATCTGGTCGACTCCACTTCCGCGCCGGTCGCCGGGCTGGCGTTGGTCTCCACTTGGGTGGCTGGAGAGATCAGCTATGTCGAAGAGGGACTTAAACAGTTGGGCAGCGCCGCCGAAGGTGTCGACGCATTCAGTGTGTTCATCGCGACCATTCCTTACCGCTTCTATCCATTGTGGGCGCTCGCATTCGTCGCGTTGATCGCCTGGACCGGGCGTGACTGGGGGGCGATGGCAAAAGCCGAATCGCGCGCTGCCGAAGGCTTGCCAACCCTTGGGTCTGCTTCATCGCAACAAAGTTCGATTCTGGAACCATCATCTGATACACCGCGACATTGGATTAACGCCGTTGCTCCCATCGTCCTGTGCGTATCGCTTGCAGCCGCGTGGCTCGTGGTGAGTGGCTTGCAACAACTCGCTGCGAATGGAGTCGAGACCACGTCGTTGATTCAAATTGTTGGCAATGGCGATTCATATGAAGCTCTGTTGTTGGGTTCCTCCGCGGGCCTGCTGTTGGCCGGTGTGCTGGTCGCCATCGGGCGATTGATGTCGTGGAGATCACTGGTCAGGGCATCCGCCGTGGGAGCCTGGCATATGATGCCGGCGCTCGTCATTCTGTGGCTTGCCTGGACGCTATCTGGTTTGACCGGAGCGGATTACTTGGGAACCGGCGTCTATCTCAGCAGCTTGATTCACGACCGCCTGGCTATCGAGTGGCTGCCCACCGTGGTGTTTGTGATGGCGTCCCTAGTCGCGTTTGCGACCGGCACCAGTTGGGGAACAATGGGCATGCTTGTGCCGTTGGTCGTCGAGCTGAGTTTCGCGGAGCTAATGACAGCCGGTGCGACAAACATCACCGAACACCCGATCTTCCTGGCCTGCGTGGGAAGCGTGTTGGCCGGCGCCATCATGGGAGATCACTGTTCGCCCATCTCCGATACCACGATTCTTTCCTCTCGGGCAAGCCAGTGCGATCACGTAGAGCACGTCCGTACGCAGGCCCCTTATGCGCTGGTTGTCGCAGTAGCCGCCGTTGTTCTTGGGACGATTCCCATCGGCTGGGGATTGCCGGTGTGGCCGCTGATCGTCGCGGGGCCCGTTGCCTTGTGGGCCGTATTGCGATTGGTCGGCAAGAAGATTGACACCGAAACCAACACGTTCTAAGTCAAGCCGCGACGGTTTAACTCGGCTACGACGCGTTGAACGATTTGGCCAACCTGCCCGTGATCGAGCGCCGCGTTGGGAGCCGGGCAACCTGTCGCGGGCAGTTCGGCAACACCTTCACCGGCCAACAGACATTGGAGTTCGTGCCCCAACACATCAAGGTCGATCTGCTGTGTGTCTGAAAGCGGTTGTCGCCCCACTCCCACGCTAAAGCCACGCAACCGCAAGGCGGCGCGAAATCCTTCTGGGAAATCGGCCGAATAGAGCATCGCATCGAACAAGGCCAACAGGCGGTATTGAAGTTCGCGCGCTTCGTCAAGCTGGCCATCGATTGTCAGATCGTACAGCCGACGCACTAACTCTGGCACAATGCCCGCGGTTGCATTGGTGCCGCCGTCGCAACCGATCAGCAGCATCGGCATGAGTGCTGCTTCCCAGCCGGTGAGAAACGAGAACTCCGGCCGATTGGGACGCACGGCCTGAATCATCCGCATCATGTGCGGCAAATCGCCGGAGGAGTCTTTGATCGCCACGATCCGCGGACATTCCTCACTAAGCCGCTGCACCGTTGGGACATCGATCGGCGAAGCGAACATCGGAATGTTATAGAGCGTGACGTCGACGGGAGAGTTGTCGCCAATCTCCTTGAAGTAGGCGTAGACCGCCGACGGACTGAGCTTAAAGTAATAGGGTGACACAACGGCCACGGCCCGCACGCCAAGGGAGTGATAGAACTCGCAGGCCTTGATCGTTTCGCGAGCGTTCGCTTCGGCCGCACCGGCCAGAATTGGCACACGACCGGCCGTTTGATCGGCAATGATCTCGACGATCCGCCGCCGCTCTTCAGCGGTGAATCGCAAGAACTCGCCCGTCGATCCGTTGGGATAGAGCCCATGAACGCCCCGTTCGATCAGCCAATCGACGTAGCGTCGCATTTCGCCTTCGTTGATCGCGCCATCGTCGGTCAGTGGCACCAGATTTGGTACAAAGATCCCTCGCAACGCGGCAGACGATGTAAGACCCATCAGACGGTTTCCCAACAAGAGCTGTAAAGCAATGATGAGGGTTGGCAGCCCAAGCGCCCTCGGCTTACTCCGGGCAAACGGCATAACCCACCCCAGCGACCTCGGTCGCACATGCGGCTAGACTATCATAGCTCGCCGCGCGGAACATGCCCCGGCGCCACGGTGTGGTGACGCTGGTCATTTCGCCGCAGAATGGCGGTAGGAGATGCTTAACAACGCCGCTGGCAAGAAGTGCTTGGACGGGTGGCCCAGCCGCGTAGTCGGCTGGGTCGCGTAGCGACAAGATGCCTTGAGAGGCGGGCTGTAGTACGATTGAGTCGAGCCTTGGTTCAATCCGTGCCTAACGATGGACGATTGCAGGGG
>CAZNXE010000441.1:0-3302 GCA_964576465.1 uncultured Planctomycetaceae bacterium | reverse complement strand
GGCGGGGCTGTCCCTGCGGACGGCGGTCGGAGCCGACGCGGAGGCGACATTTCACGACGCGTTCCCGTCCGGTCCGGGCATCTTGCTGATCTCAGGGACGGGATCCATCGCTTTGGGCAAGGGAGCCGATGGCTCCACGCTTCGAGTCGGGTACGAAGCGGTTCATCGCCCAGCTTAAGCGCATGACTGATGCCAAGGTCGAAGTCTACGTGGGTGGGGGCGAAGGTGGAACGGCGCTCGAGCGTTACGGAAAGCCCGATTGGATTACCCACTGTTTCACGGCCGGCGGAACAGTGTTAAATGCCCTGGGCAACGAACCGATTCCGTATCTACAGGCCCTCTACCTCGCCACGCAAAATACCGTCAGTTAGACGTTGCGAACACTCTCGCACGCTAGACAAGCCACTCAAATCGGTTGCCTTACTCACCCACGCCAGGGCGAAGACGGTGGCAGAGTTCCGTAAGGTCATCGAGACTGATCTTGATGGCATCCTCGGGCTTGTTGCCACGAACGAGTGCTTCGAGCTTCGCGGCACAGGGCGTTAGAACGTCAAATCCATAACTTCCCGCGGCACCCTTCATCTGATGGGCCGCACGGCCGAGATCTTCCCAATTGCGATCATCGAATTGGCGAATCAGATTGTCGATGCGATCGGGCATCTCCTCGACAAACATCTCGACCAACTCGCCAAGATCTGGGTCATCACCAAATGTGGAATAAAGAGGTGTGGTCTGCCCGCACAATTCAGTCATCTGTATCCGCCTTGTTAAGCGTTTGTCGTTCTACTTCGAGTTGGGCCAATCCCCAGGTGTGGTTGGCAATCCATTGTGAAGCGTAGGTCACGATCTTTGTTGAATCGAAGAAAGCGAGATGGTTTGGTTGCACGGGCCATGCGGAACGGCACGCGTACTTTGGCTGTATGCGATTTGCCGGATGATCGCATGGCGCAAGGGAGCGAAGATAAAGTGATAGCTGCGACTTGGAACGGTCGAAGCCGAGAGATGTGTGGAGATGCCATGTGCAACTCGACATCCGTTTGATGAAGAATTTCGATCGGTACCAGAACCCTTTCAACACTAATTGGGCGAGTTTGTCACCATGGCCGACGCACAGCGTCTCGTTCTGCATATTGACGACGATCCACAGGTCTGTCGAATTGTCCAACGCCAACTGTCCCGGCGTGGTTTTGAAGTCACCTCGATCAATGATCCAAGGCTGGTACTTGGGGAGCTGCTCAAGAGCGAGTGCCGAGTCGTGATTTGCGACATCGACATGCCCGAGATCGACGGACTTGAATTACTGCGACAAATCAAGCGACAAGACGGGGGCGTGCAGGTCATTATGTTGACCGGCATTGTGACCATGACCAGCGTGCTGCGGTCACTGCGGCTTGGCGCGGAAGCCTGCTTGTTCAAGCCGTTGACCGACGTAGAGCCGCTTGAACTAGCTCTGGAAGATGCATTCCGCAAGCTCGACCGCTGGTGGAGCACACTTGAAGAACTCTCTCAACGTCGACGCGAAGAGCGATCGGCGACCGTGTAATACTTCACGAACCTTTGATTTCTTGCTGACCAGGACAGGTGCCCCGTGACGGACAACTCCGCCGAATCACGTGAATTGCTCGAGGACTTTGCCGATGAAGCGCTCGAATCGCTGCAAGGTCTCCCAGAGCATTTGACCGAATTTCGCAACAATTCTGGCAATGCCGAGTCGATCAACGCGGTGTTTCGCGCGGTGCACTCGATTAAGGGCAATGCGGGGTTTTTCGGCTTCGGCACAATACAATCATTCGCCCACTCGCTGGAAAACACACTCGATCGAATGCGGCAGGGCGAAATTGCCCCAAGTGAGCCATTGGAACGGTGCCTCGTTGAGGGGATCGACCAACTTTCCGAACTGATTGGCACCACGCTCGACGGCAACTTGCCAGAAGAGCTCTCCTCGCGAGCAAGCGGTCTACTCGATCGAATCGCCGACTTATGCACCGAAGGAGCTACTAGCGGCGAATCGGTTGGTCCACTGCTCGATGAGGTCGAAGAACTCGCGACCGAGGCGGAAATGTCCGAGTCGGCCGAACTCGTGGAGTGGGGAGCCCGGCTTCAGCATATCGTTGCCGCGTATCGCCAAGATTCCGACAGCGAATCGCAGGCAGATGGCGACGAGGGGTTGCCTAGCGTAAACGATCTCTCCACGGGGCCGTGGATGTTTGGCGAAGAGGATCTCGCACCGATCATCACCCCGATACTGTCGCTGTTCACTTCCTTCGAGTCGAAGCAATACACCGATCAAGTTGCCGAGGATTTCTTGGCGGCGACTACATCATTGGTCAGTTGGGCTCAAGAGCACCAGTTCGACGACGTTGCATCCGGTATCGTTGAAACCCGAACCAATTTTGAGATGATTTTCAATAGTCCACTAGATATCGATGACATGTTGTTGTCGGTCGTGTGGGACGGGCTGGCCCCGGCTTTGTCGCAACTAAGAGACCAAACCGACGCCGCGAAGGCCGATTCGGCCAAGCCCGAGGAAACCAATGCCGCCGCCGGGGGCGAAGCGGCTGCCCCGGAACAAGCCGGGCAGACGACCAAGAAGGATTCCGGCCAGACGAAGACGCGACTGGTTCGTGTGAAAGAGGAACGTATTGATGAGTTCCTCGATCATGTAGCATCGCTGTTCATCACTTGCGAATTGTTCAAAGACTTGCAGAGCCGCATGAGCGGTGCAATTCACGGCGACGGGCTTGTTGACGAAATGCGACAGATCACGCAGAGCTTTATCGCGCAATCGCGCGATTTGCAAAAAGGCGTCGTCTCGTTGCGAATGCTGCCCATTTCCGGACTGTTCGCCAAGTTTCCTCGGATGGCGCGATCGTTGGGCAGCCAATTGGGCAAGCAAATCGACGTGCATCTCATCGGCGAAGAGACGGAGTGCGACAAGAGCCTCGTCGAAGATCTTGATGCACCGCTGACGCACATGATTCGCAACGTGGTCGATCACGGCGTCGACACTCCCGAACAGCGCCGCGAGCGAGGGGTCGACGAAACCGGTAACCTGTGGCTGAAAGCGGAAAAAACGCGATCACATATCCGCATCTCCGTGCAAGATGATGGGCGGGGAATCAATACCGAACTCGTCAAGAGAAAGTCCGTCGAGAATGGGGTCATCTCACAGGCCCAGGCCGACTCGATGTCACACGAAGAGGCCTGTCAGTTGATCTTCGGAGCGGGACTGTCGACTGCGGAAACCGTCTCGGATGTTTCGTGGCGTGGAGTCGGCATGGATGTCGTACGGGCGACCGTCG
>CAZNXE010000440.1:0-3304 GCA_964576465.1 uncultured Planctomycetaceae bacterium | reverse complement strand
CTGGGTCACCCGTCGCGCAATACCAGCTAGCAAAGTTGTGTAGATACCGATGGGCTCCGCCAGTGCCGGAGTTGAAATAGACATTATATTCAGGCAGTGGCAAAGCAAGTGGCACCCTAAATCTAGCTGTGACGAAGCACTAGGCGTGGCCCGGCCACGTCGCGCATTGCAAGCTCTGGTGGAGTATTAAACCTGTGTCGCACGAACAACTCTGGGCCCCATGGCGTCTTGCTTACATAGCGGGTGATGACGACTCGGCGGCCGAAAAAGTAAGCCTCTCGGCCGATGATCTGCTACCAGGATCCGACGTCGATTGTTTCATTTGTCAGGCGGTTTCCCAACAGCGCGATCGTGATAATCTGGTTGTTGCACGCCACGGCCAGTGCGTCTCGATTCTCAATCGTTATCCGTATAACAACGGTCACGTGCTGATCGCGCCCCTTCATCACAAGGGGCACCTGAACGAACTGGCCGACGAAGAGCATCTCGACTCTTTGCGAGAAGTGACCCGGCTGGTCGGAGAACTTGAGCGGTTGATGAACGCCGAGGGCTTCAACGTGGGATTGAATCTCGGACGCATCGCCGGCGCGGGGTTGCCGGGGCACCTGCATTGGCACATTGTGCCGCGGTGGAGTGGCGACACGAACTTTATGCCGGTGCTCGCCGGGGTGAAGACCATCCCGCAATCGCTCGAAGCATTGTGGGAACTACTCTCCTCCGATGGCGGACCTGGCAGCCGGTAATCGCGTGGGTGCAAGGGGCGCACGGCGCATTAAAAAACCACAGACCATGATGACGGATCTCTCAAACGAAGCCCGATCGACTGTCTCTCAACTGATCGTTGATCGCGAAGCCTGTCTGTTGGCGCCATACGCCATGCACAGTGCCGACACTTCGGGTCGCAAGTATCCAGAACCCCAGCATGCTTATCGTGGACCGTTTCAACGCGACCGCGATCGCATCATCCACAGTGCGGCGTATCGACGTCTGGCACATAAGACGCAAGTCTTCACCGGTGAAATGGGCGACTACCATCGCACGCGCTTAACTCACACGCAAGAAGTTGCCTCGATCGCGCGCTCCCTGGGAAGGGCGGTGCGACTGAACGAAGACTTGATCGAAGCGTTGGCATTGGCGCACGACATCGGCCATCCGCCGTTCGGGCATGCGGGCGAAGACACGCTCGACGAGTGTCTCGCCGGAGAGGGAGGCTTCAATCACAATCGCCAAGCGCTACGCATCGTCGAGCATTTGGAAACGCGGTATGCCGGATTCCCGGGGCTGAATCTCTCGCACGAGGTTCTCGCGGGACAAGCGACGCGGGTTCGCAATACGCCGAGCAGTGGGAGCCCTTTGCTGGAAGTGCAGGTCGTCGATGCGGCTGATAGTGTCGCGTACAACACGCACGACGTGGACGACGCGCTGGAGGTTGGACTGATCGAATTAGAGCAACTGTTCGAGATCCCACTATGGAGCGAAGCGCAGCGGCGGGTACGAAAAACGTATCAGGACATCGACGGCGATGAGTTAAAACGGGCCGTGCTGCACGAGCTGATCGAGTGGCAGGTGAGCGACCTTCTTAAGCAGACGACCGATAGCATTGCCGCACACGGCGTTGATTCCGTCGCGGCGGTCAAGCGGTTGCCCCGACTGGTGCAGGCCTCGTCGTCCATCGCCGAGCAGAAGCTAGAAATGGAGACATTCTTGCATGCACACGTCTATCGACACCCTCGGGTGCTCGACATGCGTCGACGGGCACAGGGCTATTTGGTCGAGATGTTCGAGCGTTACACGACCGATGTGGGGCTGCTGCCTGCGTGGTTTCAGGCAAGATGCCCCCAAGACGGAGTTGCCCGAACGGTTGGCGACTACTTGGGCGGCATGACCGATCGTTTTGCCCAGCAAGAACATACGCGGATTAGCAACATTGCAAGCGGCACTGACAACCCTACCCGGGGTTGATAAGATGTTGAGAGGCAACAATTTCTGGCGTTTGGGCCATGTGCGCCGGCCTGCTCAGGCCCGAACCCTGTGAGGTGTCGGGACAAACGCCGCTAGGAAAGCTGTACGGTCATGCCGCTGCTGATCCTTCGCCTGACATTCATCGTTATTGCCGCAGGGCTAGGCGTTTTCGTCTTTCGATCGCAAGACGAACTATTAGAGCTCTCGTGGGTCGTGCTGACCGCCTCATTGTTGTTGGCCGGCGCCGTCATTACGATCGACGTGCTTATTCCCCGTAAGCGTCTCGATACGATTACCTCGGTCTATTTCGGCACGGTGGTCGGGTTGTTTCTTGCGTATGTCGTCGGGCTGGCCTTGATTCCGCTTCCCATTCCAGATCAGCAGCGCGAGCCGTTGCAACTCATGTTGGCGCTGGTGTTGTGCTACCTGTGCATCAGCCTGTTGATGCAAACACGGGACGATTTTCGATTCATCATCCCCTACATCGAGTTTTCCAAAGAAGTCAAAGGTCTGAAGCCCTACATTCTCGACACCAGCGTGATCATCGATGGCCGCATCGCCGATGTGCTGGAAACGAAGATCTTCGACTCCCAATTGATTATGCCCCGTTTCGTGCTCGCGGAGTTACAGGCCATTGCCGATAGTTCGGACAAGCTGCGCCGCGGTCGCGGACGAAGAGGACTGGATATGCTCAATCGGTTGCGGGCCGGCGGAGAAGTCGAGCTTCAAATCTACGATCGCGAATTACCAGAGTTCGTCGGTCAGCCGGTCGATTTGAAGCTGGTCATGTTGGCCAAGCACCTCGAGGGAAAAATCGTTACCAACGATTTCAATCTCAACAAGGTTGCCAAGCTACAGGGCGTGGGGGTCATCAACCTGAACGATTTGGCCAACGCGCTGAAGCCGGTCTGTCTCCCGGGCGAAGTCATGGAAGTGCGGGTCATCAAGCCGGGTGAAGAATTCGGCCAAGGGGTCGGCTACTTGGACGACGGCACGATGGTCGTCATCGAGAACGCCCGAGACCATGTTTCTAAGACCGTGGCTGTAACGGTGAACAACGTGTTGCAGACCAGTGCCGGGCGGATGATCTTCGCGCGATACGACACAGCCGACGACACCGCCGACGAACCGGCCGACGCGAAGACAGCGGGTCATTGACACCGTGTATCTCGCTACATTCGCTCGACCACATCAATCCCCAGCAGTGCCAATCCCGTCTTGAGAGTGCGCGCCGTCAGGTCGCACAACAACAGGCGGCTATCTCGTGTTGCCGCATTATCGGCCTTAATGACGGGGCATTGTTCGAAGAACGTCGAATAACTGCCCGCCAGCTCGAAGAGAT
>CAZNXE010000439.1:0-3311 GCA_964576465.1 uncultured Planctomycetaceae bacterium | reverse complement strand
TCCAGACCCTGGCCGCACAATTTCAGGCTCCCGAGCTGTTCATTATTGCGCCGGAAATGGACAAGAAGATGCACATCTTCGCATCCGTCGATGAGGCAGACATCGGGTTGATCCGCAAGGCACAAGAAACGGGAAACCCCGTGCATTTCACGGTCGACGCCTATCCCGACGATTTATTCTCTGGAGAGATCGAGCAGATTCGCTTTAGTTCGACCGAAACACAAAGCGTGGTGACGTATCCGGTGGTCGTCGCCACCTCGAACGCCGACTTGAAGCTACTGCCTGGCATGACGGCAAACCTCTCGTTTCACATTGAGGAAGAAGAAGACGTACTTTGCGTTCCCAATGCCGCGCTGCGATTCTATCCGAATGTGAAACATGTCCGGAAAGAGGATCGTGGGTTGCTCGACGGCGCGGATGATGACGACGACGATGAAGACGAATCGATCAGTTCAGCGCGAGAAAAAGCCGAGGCAGGCCGCAACCGTAACCGGCGTCATGTGTGGATTAAAGAGGGCCAGTGGTTAAGGGCGATCGAGGTCACCACCGGCATCAGCGACAATCGATTCACGGCCATTGTCTCTGGCGAACTCGAAGAAGATCAAGAGCTTGTCACCGGGATCAAGACACGCTAACAACACAATTGAGCGATTGTCGCAACCATCCTCGGGAACACAAACGATGGAATTCTTTGTTACCTTTCGCATCGCATTTAGGGCACTGGCCAAGAACAAAATGAGGGCGGGCCTCACCGTGCTTGGCGTGGTCATCGGCATTGCGTCCGTTACCACGATGGTCTCGATAGGGCAAAGCGCCAGCAAGTTGGTGCAAAGCCAGTTCGAGGCGCTCGGGACCAATGTCATCGCAGTCATGCCACGCAGCCGGCGACGGGGTGGCGTTCGACAAGGCACCTCGGTAACGCTTACTGCCGATGACGCCAAAGCGATTAGCGAACAGTGCGATTCGGTCCTCGCGGCTTCGCCGCTGGTGTTTACCTCGGCACAAGTCATCTATGGCAACGAGAATTGGAGCCCGAAGGAGTTGTTCGGCGTGGGTTCCGATTATCTCGCGGTACGGAATTGGGGACTGCGCCACGGTGGTTTTTTTACCGAGCGGGACATTACGTCGGCCGCCAAGGTATGCGTCATCGGACGGACTCTGGTCGCCAAACTTTTTCAGACGACGAATCCGATCGGGAAAAAGATTCGCATCCGAAACACACCCTTCGAAGTGATCGGCGTCTTGGAGGAGAAAGGGGCGAACATGTTTGGCGATGACCAGGACGATATCGTCTTGATGCCTTATTCGACCGTGCAAAAACGGTTGCAGGGTTCGGAATTCAACAACGTCCATGTCATCATGGTCTCCGCCCGTTCCACGTCGCTGATGTCGATTGCCGAAAGCGATATTAACCAGCTCTTACTCGAGCGACATCACATTCATACCGGCGAGAAGCCCGATTTTCGCGTGCAAAATACCACTGAAATTGCCGATGTGTTGGGCATCGTCACCGGCACGATGACCGTCATGCTTTCATCGATCGCCGGAATCTCCTTGCTGGTCGGCGGAGTCGGCATCATGAACACGATGCTTGTCTCCGTGACGGAAAGAACACGCGAGATTGGAATCCGCATGGCCGTGGGTGCTCGTTCTCACAATATTCTAAGACAATTTCTCGCGGAGTCGGTCATGCTGTCGTGTGTTGGCGGAGTGATCGGTCTGGCATTGGGAATCGGTGCATCGATCGGCATCACGTCGGCCATCAACTCATTTTCCGCCGGGACAGATTGGCCCGTGGTGATCTCGATTCCAGCGGCAGTGGTTGCGATTCTGTTCGCCGCCGCGGTTGGCATCTTCTTCGGATACTACCCCGCGCTGCAGGCAAGCCGGCTCGACCCCATCGACGCCCTCCGTTACGAATAAAAACCACCGGAGCCTTCAAAGTCATTCAGTTCAAGATGCGAACATTGCTCCCTGTAAGGCATGCTGCTTGCCCAAATCGAAGCTTGTGGTAAATTATTCTCGGGTAGCATGGTTGGCCACGATGAGCCTCTGTGCTACTCAAAGTCCACACCTCAGCGCCCGTGGCGCAACTGGATAGCGCATCGGTCTTCGGAACCGAGGGTTACAGGTTCGAATCCTGTCGGGCGTACTTGGACTTACGATGATTCGGATTCTGATTGATACAGAATCCAATAGTCTGGTCTGATACAAAAGCCCTCGAGCGGATGAAGCCCGCTGGAAGGCAGCAGCAAATCTTCAGGCTTGCTGGGAGTGGTTTTTATCACTCCAAGCTTTGGAGGTTTTGCTATGCTCGTCCGTCCACATCTTGGTTCTGGAAGCGTCGCAAGGCGTGGTTCGTCACGATCGACGGAACGCGTCATTTCTTGGCTGTCGCAAAGAGGCTGCCCTGACGCGCTTCGACGAGTCGATGGCTCAGCCGCAGAAGCGAATCGTTCGCTCTGATTCTTTGGCACCATCGTCGACCTATTTCTTGACTGGTGCCAGAAGCACCGTGCTCCGGATACGTACGAATGGTATCGGTACCTGCTTGAACGCTTCGTTCAGCGATATCCTGATCTGCGTGCGCAAGAGCTGCGCCCGTTCCACTTCTTGCCCTTCGCGCCGTGCGTAAACGAACCGCGTGATCCGCAGTTCGCCGAAGATCGTCAGGTAGCGGCCAGTGTGCTTGCTTTTCCACCGGTGGACCGTGTGGCCTTCGGGCGTTTGCAGTTCGGGGCCCGCGTCGCCGTCACAAAGGCCGCGAGCAACGTGCGCCCAACCTCCAGCAGTTGGCCGAACAGTTCCCGTTCCACCTGATTGATCCGTTGGCCGTCCTCCGCAGCCTGCTCGACCAACGCTTCGATCGCCTGCAATTGCTGCTGCGCCTTTAGAAATGCCTGCTCTTGCGACATGATCATGATTGGCCTCCTGTGTGTGGACCGACGGTTGCAATCAACCCCCGTTGTAACCACGGAGGCCCACCTTTTCATCGTCACGCCAGCACACGACGCGACTCCTCGTGAATCAACCTGCTAGCACGCGAGGAATGCGAGTTACACCCACCCGATTAGGTGCGTCGAGGTGTAGGGGATGTTGTCGCGCTCGTGTCATGCGCAGCGATGTAGAGGTTCAGAGCATGCTGACCCTCTGGCGTAAGGTTGGATGATTTCAACGGCGTGAGACAGACGAGTTCGTCACCGCTAAGGTATCCGGAATTGACACGGGTGAAGAAGGCTATGTGCGGATCTTCAAGATGCCGTGGTGTAATGGTGGCGACGCCCACTGACAACGGCGTCGCATGCCGCATG
>CAZNXE010000438.1:0-3327 GCA_964576465.1 uncultured Planctomycetaceae bacterium | reverse complement strand
TAGCAGATGTGCTTGGCTCGCATTTCTGGATGGGTGTCGTGCCGAGAGTTCACTATGTTCATTCAGCGTTCATTCAGCCTAAAACTCTCCCCCCCGAGACTTCGATGACCGCGTCGCATGACATGTCAGGGAGCGATGGTAAGCCGGTCGTGTACTTCGACGCCAATCCGTTGAATGAGCGGCATCTAACGGGCATCGGGCGTTACACGGCACGCTTGGCGATGGCCGTATCGCGTCACGCGTCGGTTCGCTTTTTCGCGGGGCAGTGGGAACTGCAAGTTTCGCCTGATTTGAATTGGTCGCAAGATCAGGACTTGCAGCAGTGGGCGCGTCGCGTCTCGCGGAGCCGTCGCACACCGCTGGGTCAGCCGCCGGCCGCTAGCTTGGGCGTCTGGTGCTGTCTGCGTCCAATCGAACGGTGGTTTCCGACTGAGGTCAGTATTCTCTACGACTTCACACCGCTGATCGTGCCGGCAACCCATACACCTCGGGTACGACTCTTGTATCAAGGTTTTTGTGCCCGCAGCCTGCTCTCGACCGATTTGGCACTGGCCATTTCACATTCCACCAAGGCAGACGCCTCGTGGCTAACCGACTTGGATCAAGAGCGAATCTTTGTTTCACATCCGGGTCCGAGTCTGTGTGTCGAACAACACGTCGGGCGACCAAACATCCAGCGATCAAAGAATATCGGCTTGGTCGTCTCGACGCTCGAGCCGCGCAAGAACGCGCCACGGCTATTGGAATGGTTCCACACGACGAAGGTCTTGCCGAAGGACGCCGAACTGTGGTGGGTTGGTCCGCGTGGCTGGCTTACGAGTCGTCGCCAACTGCGGCAATATCGCAAGGGTGGCAGCGAACGCCGTGTCCGGCTGCTGGGCGTTGTGTCCGATGCCAAGCTCTGTGAGCTCTCACGCCAGGCCGCCTGGAGCGTCTATCCCTCGCTGTACGAAGGCTTTGGTTTTCCGGTGCTCGATGCCTTACGACATGGAACGCCGGTGCTGACCAGCTATCACAGTTCGTTGCGCGAGTTCTCCAGCGAAGGGCTTTATTTCTTCGACCCTTGCGACACGTCGTCGTTCGACGACGCCTGGTCGCGGATGAATGCTGCCGGACAGCCGGTCATCGATCAGCAGGCACTTGATCGCCAATACAACTGGGATCAGGTCGCCCGACAACTTCTAGACGAATATCGAACGTTCGTCGCCGCGCCCCAAAAAGTGGCCGCCTGATACAGTTTCCTCTGCCAGACAACGGGCATCCAGATCGTCAATGTACGACCTGGGTTCATGTCCCCGCATCGACCCGTGGCGTGCTAGATTTGGCTGATGCGGATACTGGTGAACCCCGGAGGAAGAGGGTCATGCGAATAGTAACGTTGATAACGGTGATCGTGTTTGGTTTATCAGGCACGGTGTCGGCGCGGGATCTATTCGTCAGTAACACGGGCGGGGATGATCTGTTTGATGGCCGTTCAGTCCAGCCGACGGGAAACTACGCCGGTCCGGTTCAGTCGATCAATCGAGCACTGCATCTGGCGGCCAAAGGTGACCGCATCATCATCGCCAATACGGGGGTTCCCTACCGCGAGAGCATCGCCTTGGTTGGGAACAAGCACGCCGGCAACGGGAGTCGTCCGTTTATCATCTTGGGCAACGGGGCCGTACTCGACGGTTCGATCGAAACGCCGCTCGCAGCCTGGGAATCGACGGCCATCGATGAGTTTCGTTTTCGCCCGAGTCGAATGAGCTATCAGCGTTTGTTTCTGGCGAATCGTCCATTGAACTTCGTGCCACGAACCACTGAAGGCCTGGTGCCGTTGTTGGAGCCGCTGCAATGGAGCATGGTCGACGGCTATCTTTATTTTCGCGTTGAGCATGGGAAACTGTTGCGAGACTATGCTCTCTCGCATGCACGATTGCAAGTCGGTATTACGCTGCGTCACACGCACGATGTGGTGATCGACAACCTGATCGTGCAGGGCTTTCACCTCGACGGCATCAACGCGCACGACGTCGTACAACGTGTGACGCTGTCGCGAATTACGGCGCGAGGAAATGGGCGAAGTGGAATCGCAATCTGCGGCGCGTCGGAAGTGGAACTGAACGCCTGCTTGATTGGCGACAACGGCACGGCACAACTTTACTGCGAGGCCCCGGCCGTGGCCTCTGTTCGAGACTGTCAGCTCATCGATAACACGGCGGCGAAAATCGAGAACCGCGGCGGAGAAGTCTTCGTTGACGGTCTGCTGCATGAGGACCGTGTGGAAACCGAATAGCGTCTCGCGATATCGTTCAACCAGACGAGGGTGACGTCGACGAGGTTTCACTCGGCGATTCTTGCGAGCTTTGGTTGCTTAGATCAATCGCATGGGGCGGCGCGTCGCCCTCATTGGCCGCGTCTTCAACCTCGTGCATCACCTTGGACATTTCTTTGCGGCTGTTGAAGTAGATAATAGCGCCCACGCCTGCGTTGAGGATGGTTACCACGCGATAGGCCACGCCGACCAGCAAGCCTTGCCCCGCGCCGACCCCGACTCCCAGCTTGAGATACAGGAACTCGAAGGCGGCTTCGACCGCTCCCAATCCCGCAGGCATGAGCGGAACAGCGCCAGCGACCATGACCAGAGGGATAATGAGAAAGTGCTGCTGCAATGTCGGCACCGTTCCTGGCAGTGCGGTGGCCATGAGATAGCAACCAAGCGTCGCGCACGTGTGTACGCCCATGCTCATCACCACGCTGATCACGAGCACCGGTACATTGCGGCGATACATGCGGATGGCACCGATGAGCCGCTCGAGAACGGGGCCAACGCGCGGAATGCCGGCCAGCATCTCGGAAACGGCTCCGCTGGTGAAGCCTGGCACCAACAAGATGATGATGCCCAGCCCTCCCACAATCGTACAGGCAAGTGTAGCGCGAACGATGATGCGAAGCTCCATCGGCTCGACGACGCCTGCCTGACCGGTCAGCAAGATGGCCCCCGTGGCAACGAGGAACAGTCCATACAGGCCAATCATGCGATCGACGACCACGGTGGCAACTGCCTCGGGCCGGCGCTCGGGGTTCTCGCGTGCGATAAAGATGGCCTTGAACAGATCGCCTCCGACACTTCCAAGCGAGACGAAGTTGAGCAAGTAACCCAAGAACCCCAGCCGTATGGCGTCGCGGAATCGAAAGGGGAGATCCAGCGTGCGGACCAGGAGAAACCAGCGGACAAAGGTAATCAGCAGGCTGGCAAGAATGATCGCCCAACCGGCTAGCAGTTGCGGCCACTTCTCCAAGCCGACCTGCCTAAGCGATAGCAGATTCTTTGCAAACTGCGGA
>CAZNXE010000437.1:0-3366 GCA_964576465.1 uncultured Planctomycetaceae bacterium | reverse complement strand
CGGATAGGCCACCGGGGGCTCGGCGCGCGCAGCGCTGACCGAGCCACCGCCAAGCACCAAGACTACCGCCAGAGCGACGGGCATCGCCAATATGCGCACTCCAAAAGCCAAATGAATGACCCCTCCTCCAAAGCATCTCCAAGCAAGCGCGCACCAGGTCGCGTTTCAGGAAATGCGATCAACCTAAACTCTAGAGCCGTTTTGATGATTCAGTATAATTGGAACAGCTCTGGCGTCTCATCAAGCATTCACCCTAAGCCGTCATTTTGGTGAAAAAAGGGCCCCCGGAGCGTAAAATACGCCATGAGAGACCAAGCTTTGCCAGTTTTCATCTCAAATGGCGGTTAGGCGGCAATATATTGCCCACCATTGGCCGTAATCACCGAGCCCGTAAGGAAGCCGGCCTTGTCGTCCGCCAGAAATGCGACGCAATTGGCGATTTCTTCGGGGGTTCCAAGCCGCCCTACGGGGATCTGCGAGACGATGCTTTGCAGGACTTTTTCATCCAGCGCAGCGACCATTTCCGTTGCGATATAGCCCGGAGCAATTGCATTGACGGTGACGCCTTTGCGGGCGCCTTCCTGGGCCAGCGCCCGAGTGAAGCCAATCATACCGGCCTTAGCCGCCGAGTAATTCGTTTGGCCCATCTGGCCCTTCTGACCATTGATAGAAGAAATATTGATAATCCGGCCAAAGCCGCGATTGCGCATACCCGGAAACACCTGATGCGACATGTTGAAAACGGAATCGAGATCAGCATGCATAACCTCCGACCATTGAGCCGGTGTCATTTTATGGAAAAAGCTGTCCCGAGTAATCCCGGCATTGTTGACCAGAATATCCGTTGGTCCTTGCGACGCTTCAATTTCTGCAACTCCAGCAGCACAGGCCTCATAATCGCTGGCATCCCATTTATAAACATTGATGCCAGTCTCGTCTTTGAATTTCGCCGCCGCCGCATCATTGCCAGCATAAGTCGCCGCAACAGTGCAGCCGCTTGCTTTTAATGCCTCTGCGATCGCACGGCCTATGCCGCGACTGCCGCCAGTAACAATTGCATTTCTACCCATCACAACTTCTCCCTTGCAGAGTCAGAGATACGCCTGACTTAACTATCTGTACCCATACCAAATAAATTACCGCTCAACACACATCGCTATGCCCATACCGCCGCCAATACAAAGCGTCGCGAGCCCTTTGCTTTTCCCCGACCGCTTTAATTCATGAAGCAGCGTCGTCAAAATTCGTGCGCCCGAGGCGCCGATAGGGTGCCCGATAGCAATCGCACCGCCATTGACATTGACCTTTTCAGGGTCCCAGCCAAGCTCTTTGCCAACAGCTAAGGCTTGTGCTGCAAAGGCTTCATTGGCCTCAATCAGATCGACGTCGTCAAGCGACCAACCGGCTTTTTCAAGCGCCATACGTGAAGCGGGCGCAGGGCCGATCCCCATGATCGATGGGTCAACACCACAATGACCCCAAGATGCAATCCGCGCGAGAGGCTCAAGATTTCGCTTAGCGGCTTCCTTTTCTGACATGACAATCAACGCCGCAGCGCCATCATTAAGGCCAGATGCATTGGCGGCCGTCACGGTTCCGCCATCCCGAACGAAAGCCGGACGCAATCCGGAGATCTTATCCACCGTCGCGCCTTCGCGAATATATTCATCGCTGTCGAAAATCACCATTCCTTTTCGGCTCTCGATCACCACTGGTGCGATCTCGTCACGAAACTTGCCGTCATTTTTTGCAAGCTCAGCTTTGTTCTGACTGGCCACTGCAAAGGCGTCTTGTTCTTCGCGGGTGATCTCATATTTTTGCGCCAGGTTTTCAGCTGTTTGACCCATGTGGTAGTTGTTAAACGCGTCCCAGAGCCCTTCAGTGATCATGGTGTCAGCAAACGTGGCCGGCCCCATCTTCACCCCTTTGCGCAGATGCGCCACATGGGGCGCCAGAGACATGTTTTCGTGTCCGCCAGCCACAACAATATCGGCGTCTCCAAGGAGCACCTGCTGCGAGGCCATAGCAACGGCGCGAAGGCCAGAACCGCAAACCTGGTTGATGGTGATCGCCGGGCGTTCTTGTGGAATGCCTGAATTCATACTCGCTTGACGGGCAGTATTTTGCCCCTGACCGGCCTGTAATACGTGGCCCATTATCGCTTCACTGACATCCCCACCTGTGATGCCAGCCCGCTCAATCGCGGCGGAAATGGCGACTTCCCCCAACTTTGCCGCCGGTACGGTGCTTAATCCGCCACCAAAAGAGCCAACCCCGGTCCGCACCGCAGAAACTATCACCACACCGCTCATAAATCCTCCAGTTCCAATTTTATGCCGCCAAACGCTTATCTGGCGCAGATTGTCGCGCCATTTTACTTGAAGGGCTAAGTATCTCAATCACTTAAGCGTGTAGGAAACGCGCTTCGACACCGTAGGCAAGCCCTATTTTCATGCTATAGCAGGATTATCAAGCGTACGAAAACAATGCGCAGCAAGAAAATCACTGAGACGCCATTTTGAGCGTCGGGGAACACCAAAAAGTAATCGACTGGGAGAAACCGCCTTATGGCTGACAAAAAACAAAGCGGGCGAAAAAACGGCGCTGACGGCGAGCCGACAATCATCAAGAAATATGCAAACCGGCGCCTCTATAACACGGCGACGAGCTCTTATGTGACGCTCGACTATCTTGCAGAAATGGTAAAAAATGGCGAGGATTTTGTTGTTTTTGACGCCAAGTCCGGCGAAGACATCACTCATTCCGTCTTGACACAGATCATCTTTGAAGAAGAGAGCAAGGGGCAAAACCTGCTGCCTATTCAGTTTCTCCGCCAATTGATCAAATTCTATGGTGACAGCCTGCAGAGCTTCGTCCCTTCCTATCTCGAAATGAGCATGGATGCTTTTTCAAATAATCAGGATGACATGCGCGAGAAAATGCAGGGCTCCTTTAGCGCGACGCCAGGTTACGCCATGTTCGAAGAATCGGTGCGTCAAAATATGGCGATGTACCAGCAGGCGATGAATATGTTCTCGCCGATGGCCGACACTGGCGCAAAGGAGGGCAGCAAACCCAGCAGCTCTAAGGCCGCCACATCAGACCAGACTGATATCGACACGCTTAAAGCGCAACTCGCCGCTTTGCAGAGCCAACTCGATAAACTGGAAAAATAACGGCGCGCCAGCCACCCTAAAGACGCGTATTGTTGTTTTAGAGCGTCGAGCGAAAAGTGTGCAACGGTTTTCGCGTTAAACGACGCGACCAATAAAGAAATAGAGCAAAACAAGAGATGCCTATTGATCGCATTTTGCTCTAGGGTCTGTGGACAATTACCGTAGAGCAATGATTGTTGCAGCGATGCTC
>CAZNXE010000436.1:0-3418 GCA_964576465.1 uncultured Planctomycetaceae bacterium | reverse complement strand
ATCAATCGATTCGGAAAACGACTTTCCACGCGCAGCGTTGGCCGGATGTTGGAAAAGTATCTCACGCAAACCGGACTCGATCAGCGGACCAGCCCCCATACGCTGCGGCACAGCTTTGCCACACATCTGCTCGACCGCGGCGCCGACATTCGCAGCGTACAAGAACTGCTGGGCCACAAGAGCCTTTCCACCACGCAGATCTACACGCACATTAGCACCGCCAGCCTGCGTGCGGCCTACGAGAAGGCTCATCCGCGTGCGCATTAGACAAGGGCGTTCGCCACGGCATTCGGGCGAGCGACTAAGGCTGTGCTGCGTCAAACAAATCCTTTGCGAACCGCCCAAACCGCGGCTTGTGTTCGGTCCGTCGCATTGATCTTGCGAAGGATATTCTGCACATGCTCCTTGACGGTTTCGATGCTGATCGTTAGCGAACGGCCAATTTCCTTGTTGCTCAATCCCAGGGCGATATGTCGCAACACCTGCGTCTCGCGTTTGGTCAGCGAAAGATCGTCTTCTTGGATGGCGGGCGTCGGATCCATTGCCCCGGAAATGCGTTGCATGTGTTCTGAAGGAGGTGCCGGTCCGCCGGCAGCCACGGCTTGAATGCTCGCCACGATGTCTTCTCGTGGGCTGCCCTTGAGAAGATAGTCGTTCGCCCCTAACGCGATCGCTCGGGCCATGTACGTTGGATTGTCATAGGTCGACAACATCACAATTGGCAATTCTGGCATCAGCGCCCGGAGAGATTCAAGCGCCGAGAGGCCATCTTGAACCGGCATGCGGATGTCCAGCAGCACGACATCCGGATTGGTTTCCTGTGCGAGATCGACCGCCTCTTTGCCGTTGGTGGCTTCCGCCACAATCTCAACGTCTGAGCCGGAGAGCAGGCTAATCAATCCAGATCGCACAACCTCGTGGTCGTCAGCTATTAGCACTTTTACACTCATGCACCCATTCTCCTTCAACTCGATAAAACACGATCAAGATATGGCCATGGCCCATGAGACGGGCCGCAACGTTTCGCAGTCCGATTCCTAGCTTGGCTTGGCAACGTGCCAGATACACACGCGAGCCGGTAACCTCCGTTGCGAGGAACTTCTGGCCGGTCGTGCAAACCATCAATGGTCTATGCCGCCGGATTCGCAGATGTCGGAGGCCAGCAAGGCGTTATCGCCACATAGAATGTGATGAGCCAGGTAGTCGGGCGACACCATGCTCGCTGACGCCCCATTATGAGTACGATGGCCACCTCAGGGCAAGTAGATAACGGCGATTATTCTTTGAACAGCCGTGGCTGATGGGATTCAGGTCCATCCGATGGCCATGCGACTGAAGAGTCTCGCGGCGGCGTTGATCGGTGTCGAGTCTCGATGAACGGCCCTGGTATACCGACTTGCGTCTCATCGAATTGTCGGAAGTAACGGTGGCAACGAACATTACAGATCGTCCGCCGGAATCGCTTATGCCGAACCTTACCCCAGCCATTCGCATTATGCATATTCGATGGATCGATACGCTGGACAATCCCCACAAGGCAACTCATTTCGGCTCACTTGGGGCGGCGAGCGAGGAGGACACTTCGTTCGGGCCCGATCACGTTGACTCGATACATCTTGCGACGTAGATAAACATCGACGGGTACAGACGATGCATCTCCCCAGCATCACCGAGTCAGGGCACGCACCTGCGTGTACTGAACGGCGCATCGCACAACTGCTTGTCGCAACCGCACACCAGCGGCCCCGACAAGATGCCCACGGAACAAACGATCCCCTCCTCCCGACGCCGCAAGGCAACCACAAGCTGCCAGCGGCACAAACCGAACAATCAGCCCTCCGACCATTCGGCAGGGTCGTCCCGAGAGTTGGGAAGAGAACACATGAAAACTGGTTCGCTGTTATTGGTCGATGACGATCGGCAGATTCTAGAGACGATGTCAAGCTGGTTGCGCGAGCAGGGCCACCATGTCGACACATCGTCAAATTTCACCGAGTGTGAAAAACTACTTGCCGCACGGGCCTACGACCTCGTCTTGGCCGACGTTTGTCTTCGTGACGAAGATGGAATGCGGATTCTCGATCTCTGCAACGACCAATATCCGAATACGTCGGTGGTCATGATTAGTGGCTACGGGACTGTCACCTCGGCCATGGAAGCGATTCGGTCCGGCGCGTTCGATTTCCTGACCAAGCCGATCATCGACCAAGAACTGGGAATGACGATTGAACGGGCGCTGGGTCAACGCGAGGTGATCCAAGAGAACATCAATCTCAAGCAACAACTTGACCAGCGGTTCGGCTTGGACAACGTCATCGGTCGCAACGAACGCATGTTGCGGGTGTTCGATGTGATCGACAGCGTGGCCGATACCAAGGCTTCGATCTTGATCACGGGAGAAAGCGGTACCGGAAAGTCATTGATCGCCCGGGCGATTCATCGTCGCAGCAGTCGACGTGACAAGCCGTTCGTCGAAGTTGCTTGCGGGGCACTGCCGGATAATCTGCTGGAAAGTGAATTGTTCGGTCACGTAGCAGGGGCCTTCACCGGAACCGCGGGCGATAAGATCGGCAAGTTTCTCCAAGCCGACACAGGGACGATCTTCCTCGACGAAATCGGAACATCGAGTCCGGGCTTACAAGTCAAACTGCTACGCGTGTTGCAGGAGTTCGAGTTTGAACCGGTCGGTGGCACCGAGACCCATCACATCGACACCCGGGTGATTCTGGCCACCAACGAAAACCTTACACAGATGGTCGCTGACGGAAGGTTCCGACAGGATCTCTACTACCGGGTCAACGTGATCAACATTGAATTGCCGCCCCTTCGCGATCGAGTTTCAGACATTCCCGGCTTGGCCAACCATTTCTTGCAGGATGTGATTCAGGACAGCGGACGCGATGTGCGAGGATTCACCGACGAGGCTGTGTCGGCATTACAACGCTACAGTTGGCCAGGCAACGTCCGCGAGTTGCAGAACGTTATCGAGCGTGGCGTTTTGCTCGGCAAGGACAACATGGTGGGAGTTGACGATCTTCCGCCTCAAGTATCAGCCGCAATGGGCATCTCCGTTCAGTCCTCCAGTGGGCGAACGCTCAAAGAAGCCCTGGAAGGCCCCGAGCGGCAGATCATTCTGGAAATGCTCGAGCAGAACAACTGGAACCGGCACGAAACGGCCGATGCCCTTGGTGTCAACCGGACAACGCTCTACAAGAAAATGAAGCGTCTAGGGCTCGACGAAAAACGCTATGCCGCAATGTCGTAGCGGTCTCTATCAGCCCGTTGAAAAAGTGTGCCACTGGCTCTGCCAGTGCCGATTGCTGCCTAATCCGTCTTGAGCCATAAGCACTGGCAAAGCCAGTGGACGGGTGGCCCAGCCGTTCGGCTGGGTCGCGAAGCGACAAGATGCCTTGGGTAC
>CAZNXE010000435.1:0-3468 GCA_964576465.1 uncultured Planctomycetaceae bacterium | reverse complement strand
GATACAGGAGGAAGGATTACTTCCGCTTCCCGAATACGGCTTCTAGGGCGTTCTTCTTTGATTGCGGGAAGCAGTGTCGGTATCGGCGAGCAGTTGCTTCATTTTGGTGCCCAAGAATGGCGTCGATGGTTCGCTGATCGGTGCCGGCAGCGGCAAGATTGGAGGCGGCTGAGTGGCGTAGAACGTGGTAGCCGCGAACTACGCTCCATTTCGATCCTCGTAAAGTGCTTACGAGATGATTGTGGGCTTCACCCTTCTTCACCATGCGTCCGTCGATGTGGAAGGTCGGCCCAATTGCGGACATCCACGACTTGAGAGTGCGATTCAAGACGGTGGACATCGGCACTGTTCGTAGCGTGTGCATCCGTGAGTTCCTCTTTCGCTCCCGAAACGTGATCGTCTTGCTGTTGAAGTCGACATCATCAACATCGGAGCGGAGAAGCTCGCTACGCCTGGCACCCGTATGGGCGGCGGTCACGAGCATCGGGTGCAGGTATGGGTAGCGAGAATGCTTCTTTATGTGGGCGAGAAGCTCTTTGATCTCGTCGGTGTTCAGATAGAGGCAGTGCCACAACTCCTTTGCCCCACCACGGTTGATCTGTCGCGTAATCTCCGCATAGGTCTGAAACCGTGGAGGTTCCACTGTTTTTCCGTACTTCAATCCCCTGCCGGGAAAGTGACCATGTACTTTGCCTCGGTTGAATGCCCAACTCCACATGCAGGAAAGGGTGGCGATCTCCTTCTTGACGGTGACCGGACTCAGGGTTGTCCCACGTCGGTTGCTCTCCTTCAGTCGGTTGTTGACATACCGCTGCAACACATCAACGTCGACGTCAGTAAGCGATGTCGTTGATTTGAGGATGCGTGCAAGGTGATTGAGATGGATGCGGATGGTGAGGAGCGTAGAGTCCTCTATCGATCCGTTTGGTAGAGATTCGCGGTACAAATCAAACAGATCGCCAAGCGGCAAAGCGTGGTCTGTCGTCGGTTCATTGGCGACACGTCCGGCCGTAACGACGAAGAGACCAAGGTCCGTGCCATCAGGTGGTTGCACCCGGCCTTGCTTGATGAGATCAAGCTGTTCTTCGGCAGAGTCTTTGATTTTATTTGCCGCAACAATGCTCGTAGCATCAACACGCTGTGAGTAGCGTTTGCCGCCGTAGTAGAAGATCAACCGAAAAGCATTGTCGCCACGCTGTTCAAGAGTCGCCATGCAAGCACCATGCTATTGCCATTTACCTTCCCAATTCCTTCCCATTACCAGAAATGGGAAGGGCCTCTCGGGCAATGGATTATTCGCAAGTGCCTATAAAAAGGCAACATTCGGCGACGAAGAAGAGGAAGAAAAAATTCGGAGACTAGGATTCGAACCTAGACTAAATGGTTCAGAGCCATTCGTGCTACCATTACACCATCCCCGAATTGTGCTTGGCGCCCGGGCGAGGCGGAAGGATGCAAGCGATTCCGCCCCTGGACGGGAGATTCTGCATGCAAGCCTACGTCTCCCCTAGAAAAGCGTCAAGATCGCTGAAATGAGCCTCGCCGATGGATGGGCTCTTCCCCGGGGCGAGGCTCGGTCGCCGTTGGTTGACGACGATCACAAGACGCCCTTAGAATTGTCGGCAGAATCGATCGTTGCGAACCGTGGCTCGCGGAGCCGGCATATCGCTCGAGGCCGCGTGGAGCCTCGTTGGGTCGATCGTTGTTTTGAGCACCATGATGGCCGTACTGCAAGTTCTCAAGGGCAATAACCCGGGCCAGCTTTTCCCTTTGGATCGCGAGCGATCGGTGTTGGGTCGCCATCCCGAGTGCGACATTGTGTTGGATGCCGGCGCGGTGAGCCGGCAACATGCCCAAATCTTACATGTTGGCGACGAATTCTTCGTCGAGGATCTCGACAGCCGCAATGGTACGTTCGTCAACGGCGAGCTTACCCATGGGCGGCATCGCCTGGAGGACAAGGA
Source organism: uncultured Planctomycetaceae bacterium (assembly GCA_964576465.1). Taxonomy (GTDB): domain Bacteria; phylum Planctomycetota; class Planctomycetia; order Pirellulales; family JAEUIK01; genus CAZNXE01. The sequence goes on along the minus strand of CAZNXE010000435.1, from coordinate 1,504 downwards.
TCGCCTCAAGGTCTGTGACTTGCTGTTCACGTTTCATCAAGGCACCGTGACCGACGTCGCGAAGACCTCCACGTTCCAGCCAGATTCTGGCCGCTTGCTCGTCGACGATACGAGCGATAAACCGTCGACCATTATGGCAAAGGTGTCCGTCTCGTCGACCGAGACCGGCCTTGCAATGGAGGTCAAGCCTGAAGTCAAGATGCGGGCACTATACGACATCATGCAGGCAGTGCGGCGATCGCTGGATCTCGATGAAGTGATGTCAAAAATACTCGACGCGCTTTTTCGCATCTTCATGCAGGCCGACCGCGGATTCATCATCTTGCGAGAGAGTCCCGATGCCCCCATTGTGATCAAAGCAGTAAAACATCGGCGTGATTCTGATGAGGAAAAGACCCGGATTAGCCGCACCATTATCGATCAGGTGATGGAATCTCGCGAAGCGATTCTTTCGGCCGACGCGGCCTCGGATGAACGGTTCGACATGAGCCAGAGCATCGCCGATTTTCGGATCCGCTCGATGATGTGTGCTCCCCTGGTGGACAGCGATGGAAACGCCTTGGGCGTGATCCAAGTCGATACGCTCGATCAGCGAAGCCGCTTTCGCGAGGACGATCTGGTTGTGTTGGCAACCGTGGCACTTCAGGCCGCGATTGTCGTCGAGAATGCCCAACTGCACGAAGACACGCTGCGTCAGCAGGCGGTCGACACGGAACTACAGCTCGCCAGACGGGTGCAACGAGGATTCTTGCCGGACGCCCCGCCCTGCATCGAAGGCTACGACTTCTTTGACTTCTACGAACCAGCGAAGCACGTCGGCGGAGACTACTACGACTACATCCCGTTACCGGGTGATCGACTCGCCATCATTCTGGCCGATGTGTCGGGCAAAGGAGTTCCGGCTGCCCTGCTCATGGCGAAGCTCTCCGCGGAGATGCGATATGGCCTAATCAGCGAAGCGACTCCAGCAGAAGCCTTGAACGTGATCAATCGCAGTTTTTCCCGTGGCGATTGGGAAGATCGGTTTGTGACGCTGGCCGCCGCCGTGCTCGATCCGGCCAAGAATGAAGTGACGTTGGTCAATGCGGGGCATATGCCGCCGTTGCTGTGGCATTCAGCCAACAACGTCGAACCGGTCGGCGATGCAATCACCGGCGTGCCGCTTGGTGTATCGGACGACTATCGTTACGAGCAGACCACCTTCTCGCTTGCGCCGGGCGAATCGTTGACGTTGTTCACCGACGGCATTAGTGAAGCGATGAACTCGGCCGATGAAATCTATGGGCTGAAGCGATTGCAATCACAAGTTGAAACATCCGCTGCCGATGTTTCTGAACTTGGCAACAACGTCTTAACCGATGTGAAGCGCTTCGTCGGCGAACAACCGCAATCAGACGACATGTGCTTGGTGATGTTCGGGCGCCGCAAATAAAACTCCGTCACGCCCTCGCCATGGTTCTCTCGGCAAGGGGTTCATGGTGTCTCGGCAGGCGGCGCGGGTGTT
>CAZNXE010000434.1:0-3481 GCA_964576465.1 uncultured Planctomycetaceae bacterium | reverse complement strand
TCACGCCCGAGGAGATGGAAGCTGGCCAAGCGTACTACAACTATCAGCACGCCGCGACGTTTCCCGTCAACGAATGCCCTGGAATCAGCTCGTTTTACAAAGACGATCAAGGTGATGTTTACCACACCTATTCATCGTTCGGCCGCGGGCTAGAAAACTTCCTCGGCATCTACAACTTCCTAGACATCGTCCCCAAGGGCCGCGACGAGCAAGAGCTACCCTACACCATGGCCTGGGTCCGCCACCGCGATCAATACGACGACAACTCGATCGTCGATCCATACATCAAGTAGCACGCCGCCCGGCTTTCAAAGTCCTCAAGGCGACCTCGACGTGGGCGGGCTTTGGTGGGTAACCTTGCGGCGCTGCGATGGTTGTCGATTGGCTGGCAACTTTCGTGCTAGCACTTCGCACTTTTGGGCGATCTGTCTTCTGCCGCGTGAACCATGTCTCGACCCGATCGGTATTTCGACTGGCATCAGGTGCGCGAGTACGCTTCCCGCGTGCATGTGGCTGCCGACGGTCCGTTGCGGTTGCGGGTGATATTGCTTGCGTTCGTGCTGCTGCTGTTGCTTGTGTTTGGCCGCATGGTTCAATTGGAGTGGTCGTACGGCGCGGCTTATCGCCAGTCGGCCGCGAGGCCTCACGAGCGACGGGCCGTTCTTCCCGCGCCGCGGGGACGGATTCTCGCCCGCGATGGTTCGGTGCTAGCATTCGATGAACCGTGCATGGCACTGGCCGTACACTATCGCTATCTCCAACAGCCGCCCGACCCCCGATGGTTGCGAAGTGTCGCACGAAGCCGTCTCCCGCGCGATGCCCGACGCGATCCGCGGCGCGTCGCCCAGCAGCAAAACGAAGTGCGGGTGGAGCTGGCCGAACTGCATCGACAGTTGGCCCAAATGTGCGGGCTGTCGCCGAACGATTGGGGCGAGCGAACAGCACGGATCGAGCGTCGCGTCGAAGCGATCGCGCGATCGGTGAACGAACGTCGCGGGCGAGCCGTCGCCAAGGCCAAGCAACTTCGTGATCGCTCGTCCGATGCTTCGAATCTGCCTTCCTGGCTGGCGGGCGGACGTTTGGAAGGCTGGCTTAATCGGCTCTCTCGTTCGGTGCCATCGGTGTCTTCCGCACGGATCACCGTGGCCGAAGAACTCGACTTCCATGTGGTGGTCGATGAAGTGCCGCTGCGCGTGGTGGCCGAAATCGAGGCTCACCCCAAGCGTTATGCAGGCGTGCGTCTGGTTCCCGAGCGACGTCGAAGCTACCCCGCCGCGACACTCGCCGCCCACGTGGTGGGGCATCTTTCGGCCGCGAGCCAGGATGAACGCGACGATCTCAAATCAGAAGGTTCCGCTGCCGTCGAGGACGATCTCCTGCTCGGACGGTTGGGCATCGAACGACAATACGAACGTCTGCTCCGAGGCACTCCGGGCATGCAGATCGAGCTGACCGATTCAGGCGGCACCGTGCTAGAAGTTCGCGACAAGACCGATGCGGTGCCCGGTCGAGATCTTGTGTTGACGCTCGACCCCACACTGCAACGCACATGCGAACTGTTGCTCGAGGCAGCCCTGCGACGTCGCCGGATTGCATCGACGGCCGATTACGCCGCGGGCGGTGGAGCAATTGTCGTGTTGGAGGTACGCACGGGCGAGGTGCTGGCGATGGCATCCGCGCCGACGTTCGACCCCAATGCATTTGTCGATGGTGGTCGCGGTGCTGCACGGTTGCTAACCAATGACGACGCGCCGCTCATCAATCGCGGCGTGCAAATGGCGCTGCCGCCAGGTTCCGTATTCAAAGTGATTTCATCAATCGCACTGCTGGGCGAAGACAGGGTCGATGTTCGGAGTCCGTTTTACTGTCAAGGGTTCCTCGAACGCCCTGATCGCGAGCGATGCCAAATCTACATACATCGTGGTGTGGGACACGGCGAGACGACGCTCAGCGACGCCTTGGTACGAAGCTGCAACGTCTACTTCTTCCACCATGCTACCGAGCTTCCGGTGGGCACGCTCGAAAACTGGGCCCTTCGATTCGGGCTCGGCACGAAGACGAACATCGACCTGCCGTACGAATCAAGCGGCCAAGTCCCACGGTCTGTCGACTCGCACGAAAACCAACCTGCCAAACAACAGCAAATCGCCGAGGCGCGGGCGCTCGTCATCGGTCAAAGCACACTTACGGCAACACCGCTGCAAATGGCCCGCGCGATGGCGGCAATCGCCAACGACGGGCGTCTAGTCACCCCACGCCTGATCCGCTCATTCGGCACGACCCATGTCGAACAAGATTCAGAAAATGAACGGTCAACGAACACCGCGCCGCCGCAACGGATCGAGGGGGTGAACGAATCGATGCTGACAACGATTCGCAGCGCGCTTCGCCAAGTGGTCGCCGACCGCGAGGGAACGGCCCATCAAACGGTGAATCTCGACACGGTCTCCATCGCCGGCAAGACCGGCACCGCCCAGTCTGGCGCCAATCGCGAAGACCACGCCTGGTTCGTCGGCTACGCCCCCCACGAGCGCCCAAAAGTCGCCTTCGCCATCGCCCTAGAACACGCCGGAAGCGGATCCGCCGCCGCCGGACCAGTCGCCCGCCGCGTGGTCGAGCAGTTGGACCGTTTAGGATATTTCACACCCCCGGGAAGCCGACGAAGGACCGCAACGGCGATGGAAAGCAAGCCGGTTAAGATCGAGCGAAAGTGATGCCTGCCGGGAGTTGCCACGTAATGTAGTTCCGATTTCACCAGTCGCTCAAGTTGTTGTGTACCGTTCGATTCCGTTCGGCATAGCCGGCTTCACATGGCTACTCGTGTGGCTTGCGACCAACAAGACCGGTCGCGCAGCCGAAGAAAAAAGACTTTTCGCTGGTTTCGAGACCAGCGCTTTGAAAGGCCGACGCGACCGTGTGGCAGTTGTCGAAGGCACCGGTGTAGATCCCCAGCATTCTGTAATTCTCGGGATTGCCCTTCAACAGCCAGCCGATGATTGGAATCAATCGTTCAAGATAGAACAGGTATGGCCTACGCAGCCACCGCGAAGGCGGAACCGAAATCTCGACAAATGAAAACACTCCGCTTGGTTTCAAAATCCGATGCACCTCTCTAGCCAACTGCTCAATCTGAGCGGGCGAGAACGTCTTGAGGCCGAATGACGAAATTGCCGCATCGCAACATTCATTCGGCAGATCGCTACATAATGCGTTGCCTTGGATCACATCAACGGAGCATGGCAACGGTCCTTCTTCAAATCGCCTTGCCTTTTGACACATGACGGGCGAAAGGTCGATCGCGGTGATGTGGCCACTGGGCCCGATCTGTCGAGAGATATCGGGGCACAGTTCCCCCATGCCTGTCATGAGATCAACAACTTTGTAGCCCGCTGCGAATTCGATCTGACGGACGCATCGACGTCGCCATCTTCGAGCGAACCCGAACGACGCAATCATGTTGACAAGCCCATAGGTGGCAGAC
>CAZNXE010000433.1:0-3543 GCA_964576465.1 uncultured Planctomycetaceae bacterium | reverse complement strand
AGGATTCGCGGACGTACGCTGGCGGTCGTAGCGGCCCACTTGGGAGCCACACGCCTGATCGACAATCGGCTGATCGAGGTGCCTGACGCATCCGACTGATCTTGGTTCGTTGCCGCCCAACACGCTATTCTCGGTCGTGTAAAGCTGTCATCACCGATCACTACGGTGCGCCGACAGCGAGCGACTTTTTCTTTTCATGTTGGTTCGAGACACATGCTCCGCACCATCTTTTACATTCCCGGCGACGTGGGTGGCTTTTCAACCTTTGGCTTTGGTTGGCTGCTGACCGCTTGGGTTGTGTTTAGCGTAATCCTGCTGGCATGGCTGACCTACCGGCAGGGATTCAACGCCGACACGCGGGGCTGGATTCCGATTCTGATGGCCGTGGCCGCGGGCATCGCTTGGTTGATGCCCAACATGGTCGAGGAGCAAGGTCTGCCGATTCGCGGATTCGGCACCATGATGCTAGCCGCGGCGATCGCCGCCATGGGGTTGGCCGCGTGGCGGGCGAAGCACATGGGCATCGAGATCGATGTCATCTACTCTCTGGCGTTCGTGATCTTCATCGCCGGGATCGTTGGCGCCCGATTGTTCTACATTGCGGAATACTGGAACGAGTTCCATGCCCCTACGTTCGGCGGAAAAATTGCCGAACTGTTAAACGTCGCGCAAGGCGGCCTGGTCTTTTATGGCTCCGTGATTGGCGGAGTCGCTGCATTCATTGGCTTCGCCTGGTTTCATCGCCTGCCCGTATTGGCGCTGGGCGATGTGATTGCCCCAAGCGTCGCGCTGGGTTTGGCGCTGGGCCGAATCGGATGCTTTCTCAATGGATGCTGCTATGGCGCGGCCAGCGATGTCTCCTGGGCTGTCGCCTTTCCGCAAGGCAGTCCTCCGCATGAAAGGCAGGTCCGCGACGGGACCATCTTCTTACACGGGTTGAAGTTCACCGAACCCCGTGACGGACCGGCCGTCGTGGCCGAAGTCGAACCGGGCTCAGCCGCCGAAGCAGCCGGCATTGCCGCGGGCGACCATATTTGGCGCATTAACGACTACGATATCGATCGCGTCTTCCGAGCGCAATTCGCGCTATTGAGCATTTATGGCCAGGGGAAGAAGATTGAGATTGCCATCCGGGGCGACCCTCAACCACACGCATGGAGTATCGAAGCGAATGAGCGCAGCTTGCCTGTGCAGCCGACACAACTGTACAGCTCTATCTCCGGCGTGCTGTTGTGCTTTGTGCTGCTGGCCTACACGCCCGTGCGGCGTCGTGATGGCGAGGTAGTGGCGCTGCTGGCCACGCTCTATCCGATCATCCGCTTCTTGCTAGAGATGATTCGCACCGATGAGCCGGGCGTTTGGGTTACGGGGATGACCATTTCCCAAAACATCAGCCTGATCATCCTGCTGGGGGCCATCGCAATGTGGGCCTATGTCTTGAGCCGCCCCAAGGGAACCGCCTTGCCGAACCCGGCGGTGTGAACGGGCTCTCAGGCGAGTGGCAGAAATGTTTTTACCGTAGCATGGGACCTCGTCCCGTGTAGAACCCACGGAGTACACGGGACGGGGTCCCATGCTACGGTAGTTTTCTATCTACCGCTCGCCTTAAGCCAGAAGTTCGTCAATCACTTTGCCATCGACCAGCGGGTGTGGACGATTCAGGGCGTCGTGAATGATCGTATGGTGATCGATCCCAAGCAGGTGATACATCGTTGCCAGTAGATCCTTGGGGCTGACAGGCCGATCACGAACATCGCCACCGTGCTTGTCTGTTGCACCGACGATGTGCCCTCGTTTCACTCCGGCGCCGGCAACCATGGTGGTATACGCCCGCGACCAGTGATCGCGACCGGCGTTTCCGCTCACACGCGGAGTTCGACCATGCTCGCTGGTACACACAACCAGCGTCTCGTCAAGCAAACCACGTTGATCCAAATCGGTGATCAAGCCATACCACGCCATGTCGAGCCCCGGGCACAGCTCCTTCTTCATTCGTTCGAAGTGATTGTAGTGCGTGTCCCACGCATGGCCGGCCAAACCGAACTCATCCCAAAACACCGAGACCACACGCCCGCCGGCTTCCACCAAGCGACGGGCCGAAAGGCACGCCTGACCGAACAGGGTGTGCCCGTAAGTATCACGCACGCCAGAATCTTCTTGCCGTAGATCGAGCGCATCGCGCATCTCGCTGGACTTCAGCAACTCGAAGGCCATGTTTTGATAGCGGTCCATTTGCGCCAGCGAACCGCCGCGTTGCACATTGATTAACTGTTCGTCCAGTTGCGACAACAACGACCGGCGGCGATCGAGTCGGTCGATCGTGATCCCATCAGACAATGCCGTGGCCGAGGGGACGAGGAAATAGCTGTCGGGGCTGAGCCCGATGTAGGGGTCGTTGTCGTCGAAGGTCAACTCGCCCAGCACTTTGTGAATGCCGCGCGTCGCCGTGCCAACATAGTCGGTCCACACCGGGTTGTACTGGCTGCCAAGAAATGCAGCGTAGGGGCCCGCTCGATGTACTTCACCGACGCGTCGCGTACTCATGGGAAAGGGCAAGGCGATGTTTCGCGGAACCACGGGCAGTTTGGTTTCCCGTCGGGCATCGAGATAGTCGACCACCGATCCGAAGAACGGCCAGTGCTTGGAATCTTGCGGACTAAGCTCCATCGCCACATCGATCGTTGGCACGCCCGTCAGCGCATAGGCCACGCCATGGATCGGGTGCTGGTGCGTCATCGAGCGAATCACGGTGGTGCGGTCCATCACCTTTGCCAAATTCGGCAGCAACTCACACACATCGCAGCCCGGCAGGGACGAAGGGATCCCTCCGAATTCACCTCGGATTTCGACCGGGGCGTCGGGCTTCATGTCGGCCCATTCAAGCTGACTCGGCGAGCCGTACAGATGCAACAGAATCAGCGACTTCGCCCGACCAAACGATCGCTGTTTCGGCTCAGCATTCGGCGCCGCTTCGGCCTGCAGCTTGAAGATCTGAGGCAACGACAACCCGGCCAATCCCAGGCTGCCAACTCGCAACAGATCGCGGCGCGAGAACCCATCGCACAGATTGCGTTGTGACCCAAGAATTCTAAGCATCGCGCACGACACCCCACGCTAGAAGGACGGTTCCCGCGAACCGCTATCGTACCATCCAGAAGGGGCCAAACGCCAGCCGTATCACAAAAACGCAGAGATTGCGGGCTATCCCAAGAATTCCTTCTCCGCGGTTATGGCAGAATCTAATCGCGGTCACCGTTCTTCCGGTTGCCCTGTATCCTTCGACGCCGCAGACGGCACGCGGTTGAATTCTTGTAGCATGGCAGGGCCGTCGGTCGTTTATTCACAAGTTGGCCCTAAGCTCTTTGGCCGAAGGCCTTTTTCACCGTAGCCTTGGGCAAGCGCAGCGCTGCCCTAGGACCGGTGGGCAAGCCCCAAGTTTGACCGAAGGTCATAAGCACGTCCCTTGTTCGACCCTCAGGTGAATTTGGCTTACAGCCAAAAGGCGTTTCGGACCATGAATTCCTTGGGCGTTGCCCAAGGCTA
>CAZNXE010000432.1:0-3552 GCA_964576465.1 uncultured Planctomycetaceae bacterium | reverse complement strand
TCTTTTCGTTCGCGTAGCACTCCGCTGGTTACGGTCACCTCTCCGATACGCTTCCCCACGAGTCGGTAACGTGGCCGGTTCTGGCGTTGGGCCGTCTTGTTCACTTCGTTCATGGCGCCCATGAATGCCAATGAGAAAATCTGCTTCATCTGCTTGGGGTTCACGGGCACAAAGATAACCGCAACGGCCGGCACACGAAGTTGCGACGCACTCTCTTCCGTCTCAACGAGCGGGCGCCTGGCAATCACGATTTGCACGCGCGGTTCGATCTGTCGCGAAGCATCAACGGTGAAGGTGAGCCCTTGCAGCAGCGCGGCGATTTCCGGATTGGATTGACTCAGTCCGGCAATTCGGTCTGGGCTGAACAATGTTTCGGCCGCTAACGCGATGGCTTGCCGATTGACGAAACTGCTGATCGACAACATCGTATTGCTCGGGACCAGTGGCAACGATGTGCGGCCTTGCTGAGGGATTGCCGCCAGAACACGCAGCACTCCGGCCAAACGTGGCGACTCGGGCGGGAGCACCACCGTTACATGAGGTTTCGGCTCCCGGTCAGACACCGACACGGCCATGAACCGAACCTCTTCAAGGGGTTGCAGGGCACTTTGGATGGCCAGGCGACGAAGAGGCTTGGGCAAGTTCGATTCGGCCACCGCTACCCCCACCGCAGCCCGCGCGAGCTGACCCAACAATCGAACATTTGCGAGACGGTCACCCCGGCGAACGAAAAACGTCGCCACTCGATCATCGGGCAGCGCCTTCATCGCGGCTTGAAACTCGGCAGTTTCGACCAACGATTGTCGTTGTTGGTTGTGGACCGCGCGCCAAACGCCCACTGGATCGAGGGCAAACAAGAATTCCCGCTGCTTTGAATCAAGCGCTTCGGCAACTCGTACCAAGGATGCCTCGGGCCAAAGATGCGCGATTGCTGACAGTGGAAAATCGTCGCGAATCAACCGCAGAAGTTTTTCCGGTTCGTTGATTTCAATGAACAGTTGCATCGAGCCGGGTTTCAATTCCGCAGCCGACGGCTCATCGGCCATCGCATCACTTCCACGGAACATGATCGCCGCCAGCAGAAGAGCCATTCCCAGGAACTTCGCACCGCGTGGCGATGAGGTCGTTCGATGCTGAATGTGGGTAACCATGGAGATCACATTTTCCGAGAGGAGTCGGGTCTGGCGTTGCAGCCCATTCTCGTTGGGACGCTCCGTGAAATCAATTGGCAAGTCAACTCCTCCACTTGGGTTTCGCTCCGCCGGGACGTAGAATTCGCTGCTTGGGCGTGCGGCAGATAAGAACGTACCAATCACAACCCGACGCGTAAGCGAGGGAATGCAGTGTATTACCGGTTGGTCCCTCGCTGCCGCGTCCCCTTGGTATATTCTCATTCGCCGCTCGCCTTGAAGGCCGCCCGTCCAGCCTTGGCAATGAGAGAGAACCGTGTCTGAAACCGACGATTTGCGTGCCGTTGTATTCGATCTTGACGGCCTGATGTTCAATACCGAAGACCTCTACCACGAGGTAGGCGAGGAGTTGTTGCGACGTCGCGGAGAGCCCATTCGCCGTGAGCTTTTCGATGCCATGATGGGCCTGCCCGGCGATGTTGCCTTGCAGTTGATGATCGACCAGCACGCACTTTCCGACTCGGTCGAGGATCTCGCCACGGAGTCGGACGCGATTTTCATTGCCATGTTCGATGATCGGCTTGCGCCCATGCCAGGTTTGATGCAGCTTCTCGATGCCCTCGAGGCCGCGGCAATCCCCAAGGCCATTGCAACCAGCAGTGGTCGAGCCATGGTGACGGATGTGTTGGGACGGTTTAAGCTTGAACCGCGGTTCGAGTTTCTCCTCACCGCCGAAGATGTGGAGCGAGGCAAACCACATCCGGAGATTTATCGAACGGCGGCACAACGATTGTCGTTTTCGCCCGCTCAGATTCTGGTTCTAGAAGACAGCGCCAATGGCTGTCGGGCTGCCATCGATGCGGGCACCTTTGCCGTGGCGGTTCCAACCCATCACAGCCGAGAGCACGACTTCAGCGGCGCGCGATGGATTTCCGACGGGCTCGAAGATCTCCGCATCTACGAGGTGCTGGGGTTGGACGGATGATCGCCCAGCAGCGCGTCGAACTCTTCCTCACTGAGCACAGCAATACCAAGCTGCTCTGCTTTGGCAAGCTTGCTACCGGCTTTCTCGCCAGCGACCACATAGTCGGTCGATTTGGAGACGCTCGACGCTACACGGCCTCCATTCCGCTCGATCAGTTCCTTGATTCCGTCTCGGGTGTATCGCGAGAGCTTGCCGGTGACGACGAATGTTTTGCCGTCGAACAGCTTCGATTCGGATATCTCACCGGAGGATGCTTTCATTTGAACACCCACGGCTCGAAGTTCGGCGATGGTTTGCTGACCAGATTCACCATGCAAGAAGTCGTACACACTTTGTGCAATGATCGATCCAATCTCGTTCACTTCAGCCAGCGTCTCGACAGAGGCCGCCATCAGCGTGTCGATGTCTGGGAACTCCGTGGCCAGAACCACCGCCACTCGGGCACCTACGTGGCGAATCGAGAGCGCGTTGAGCAGTCGGGCAAGCCCTTGTGACTTGCTGTTGGCGATGCCTTGAATCAGATTCTCGGAACTCTTGGGCCCCATCCGTTCAAGCTCCGCAACTTGGTCAGCCTGCAAGCGATACAGATCGCCGTAGCTTTGCACGAGCCCGGCAACCACCAACTGATCGACCAACTTGTCGCCTAATCCTTCGATATCCATGGCGTTGCGAGATGCGAAGTACCGAATCCTCTCCTTGACTTGAGCCGGGCAGGTGAAGTTAGGGCAGCGAATGTAGACCCCGCCCTCGTCTCGCACCAATGCGGTGCCGCAAATCGGGCAATTCGTTGGAAAAGCGAAGGGTTTCAAGTCGCCTTCTCGCCGATGTTTTTCAACCCGAACGATGTGTGGGATGATCTTGCCGGCTTTTTCCACTACCACGATGTCGCCAACGCGAACGTCCTTCCTCTGGATTTCGTCGGCGTTGTGCAAACTGGCACGGCTGACTGTTGTGCCGGCTAACTCAACCGGTTCAAGCTCGGCGACCGGCGTGATGGTCCCCGTTTTGCCCACTTGCACGTGAATGTTGTTCAGCCGTGTAATGGCCTCATACTTCTCGAATTTGTAAGCGATCAACCAGCGAGGGCTCTTCGAGGTCGTCCCCAGCCGCTGGCGTTGGGCGAACTGGTTGACCTTGAGCACCAATCCATCCACTTCAAAGTTCAGATCGTGCAGCTGCTGAACAAGTGTCTCGCAGTGGTTCAATGCGGCGTCAAAGTCTTTGAAGCACTCAACCCGTGGGGTTGCCGGCAGACCGTACGATCGCAGCTCATCCAGAAAATCCATGTGGTTGGTTGAATGGATGCCCTCGACATATCCAATCCCATGGCAGAAGAGACGCAAGCGACGTTCGGCGCAGATCCGAGAATCGAGCAAGCGAATGCTGCCCGCGGTCACATTGCGTGTGTTGGCATACGGTTCATCCCCGAGTGCTTGC
>CAZNXE010000431.1:0-3580 GCA_964576465.1 uncultured Planctomycetaceae bacterium | reverse complement strand
AGCCGGCGGCGGCGATGCCCAACAGCACCACGGCCGAAGGCTCCGGCACGATTGTCGTGTAGCTCCCCGTGGCGATCAGGACACCGGAGAAATCTGTGTCGAGTGCTAACGGGTCAGTCAGGATCGCGCCAGTAAAGCTTAACGGAGCGGACACCACGACATCAACGACCAGCGTGTTGCCAGTGAGAGTCATGTCTTGAGTTACCAATCCGATTTGGCCGACCGGCACGAAGGTTTGCGCGGCGGGGTCGATGCTGAAACCGAGGGAGCTACCGTGAGTCACACCTAGTGCACCGGTGCCAATGTAAGTAAAAAGCCCCTCGTCGATCTCCAATTCCGTCGGGCTTCCTCCCCCAGGGTCAAAGGTGTATTCAAACGGATCGGAGGCAACGCTGGTCGTCAGTGGGATTGGACTATTGCTGCTAAACGTGTTGATCCCCATGCCGGTAAAACCGCCTTGCACATTACCGAGAAAACCGAATTCCAATAAGAGCGGCTCATCCGAAAGATCAATTGCCGCATCGTCGAAGCTGATCGACGTCGTGTCGTTCGTGCCTGCGGGATCGTCAATCGCGTCATCGAAGGTGACGTCAATCGTGCCGGACATATCAAAGGGAATGACATCTGAAATGGCACCTCCGATAGCCGAGATAAAGAGCGTCACCCCCGAGTCGGTCGTGAGGGTCAACGCAAGCGATACCGGGGCTGCTTTGGCAGTTTGGCCGAATGAGAAAACGGCTGCCAGTGCCATGCACGTGATCGATAGTTTCTTCATGTGTTACGATCTCCAAGAACAGGCTCGGCCAACTACCGGCGCAGACGGCGCCACAGGGGGACCAAGCCGGCGGCGGCGATGCCCAACAGCACCACGGTCGAAGGTTCCGGCACGATTGTCGTGTAGCTTCCCGTGGCGATTAGGACACCATTGAAGTCTGTATCGACTACCAGTGGATCGGTGAGAATTACACCAACGAAGGACAGCGGAACGGACACCAGGACGTCGACGACCAACGTATTGCCGGTGAGGGTCAAGTCTTGGGTGACCAATCCGATTTGGCCAACCGGATCGACGTTCCCCGCAAGAGGGTCGGTGCTGAAATCGATGACGATAGGAGGGGGATGGGCAGCTGGCAACGTGGGAGTGAAAGTAAGGTTGCCCGCGTCAAAGGCGAGTTCCGTTGGACTTCCTCCACCAGGATCAAAGGTGTACGCAAACGGATCGGAGGCGACGCTGGTCGTCAAACCAATAGAACCATTGCTGCTAAACGAGTTGATCCCCAAACCGGTAGACTCGCCTGGAAGGCTACCGAGAAAACCTAGGTCTAAGGCGAACGACTCATCCGAAAGATCAATTGCTGCACCGTCGAAGCTGATCGACGTCGTATCGTTCGTGCCTGCGGGATCGTCAATCGCGTCATCGAAGGTGACGTCGATCGTACCCACCACTACAAAGGGAACGACAGTCGAAACGGCCCCACCTAGGGTTGAGATAAACAGCGTCACCCCCGAGTCAGTCGTGAGGGTCAACGCGAGCGACACCGGGGCGGCTTTGGCTGTTTGACCGAATGAGAAAACGGCGGCCAGAGCCATGCACATGATCGATAGTTTCTTCATGATCTCCACTCTTTGAATTCGGGACGAAACCCAGCAACAGCCCCCACCCATTCGGCCCGGCGAAATACCCCCCAGACAAGCGCCCCCAGGGTAACGCTTTGGCTCCAAGATAGCAACAAAATAATGTCAGAACCTGGCAGAAAATACGGAGTGCCGGGGGTCGGGGGGCGATTAAAACCAGCCACTTGCGGGCGCGTTGAAACCGGCCATTTCTTGATGCCATTGAACCGCAAATGAACGCGAATAGACGCAAATCATCCCCCTTTTAGTTCGTCTATTCGCGGTTCTTGTCATGCTTCAGAAGAGAAACAAGACAAGAGACGTCACGGGGCGAAGCTTGATCGGGCTTGGACGCCCCAGTGACCGTTGTGATGGGTCACTACATAAACGGCTTCGTAGCTGGCGATCTTGCTACCGTCTTCGCGATAGCGGGTGAAGCGGACCGCCACGTGAACCTTGTCTTTTGAACTTTGAATGATCTTCTTGTAATCAAACGCGCTGTGATGCCACCCCTTGGTCTTGCGAAGGGCGTTGAAGTCGAATGCCCCCTGGTACTCCTCGGGCGTTTTCCAAACGTTGACCTTACCGCTGGCGATGCGAACGTGTGGATAGTTGAGCGTCGCCGCCCACGCTTCGTGATCGCCACGGTTGAACGCTTCAATAAACGCCTCGACCGTCAGCAGTGCTTTCTCTTCACTCGAAGATAAGTCGGTTCGCACGACCGCCAACAACGAAAACGCAAATGGAAGCGCGAGCAGCATTAGATTCGTCATCATGTTGCCTCCAGCAAGACCTTACCGGTGAGCTTAAACGCATGTGCGAGTCGACTGAACCTTGCACGCGGATATTGTACCTTCGAAGGCGACAAACGTCGTGCCGTGGTAGCCTAGGGCCAGGGTGTCGCAGATTACCACCACGACACAACGGCACGACGAAAGGAAAACAAAGCCAAGTAGGGTCCGCTGTGCGGACCAATGGCTCTTCTCGGCTGGTGATGTGGTGATCGCAAACCAACATCAGCCGCATGGGTAAGAGAAGTCGGAGAATAGGTTTGCACGTTCATTGGCGGTCCGCACAGCGGACCCTACTCGGCTACAAAATGGCATTGCTATCCAACGTTTGCCTCGCCCGTATCCCCTCAACTACAATTGATCCATCGAGTACCTGCCTGAATCGTGGACGCAGTCGATTCGGTCTCATTCTACAGATGGTCTTCAGGCATGGTTTTGAGCAGCTTTCCTTTCATGGTTGCCTGACTCAAGAAGGGATGAGCGGTGCATGCATGGCGCGACCGATCAAGACCTATCGACTGCGCCGGCTATCGTTGATCGTCCTCGTACTGACGACAGCCGCCATGACGCTGATTATCGTGCCGGGCATGCCTGGGGATGCGCTGGCGCCGCAACTGAGTCGGCCGGGCTACGATGCATACGGACACTATTCAATCGGTTTGGCTACGCGTCTCATTCACGTCACTACCTGGAGCCACGGCTGGCCGTTCGAATTCTTGAGCCGGCCGTTTGCGACTTCTGACTACCAACTCGATTTCGGCGGTCGGCCTGTACAATGGTCGTCACTTGACGCATGGCCATCATCGGGAGAGGTCTACAGATTCAGCTTGACAAACCTGTTGTTGGACTTGGCCATTGGCGCCATGATTGTTCTCGCGTGCGTGATGGCGTGCGAGATGTGGCGGCGGCAGGGGCGAGGCGGATTTCGCGTCTCGCTTCTGGATGTCGGAGTAATCATGACGTGCGTTTGCCTCGCTTTCGGATGGTACGCTTCGCATGCGCGTGTAAGAACTCACGAGCAGGCAATTTTCACACGAATCAAGGCGTCTAGCATTCGCGGTGGTTTAAGTGCTCACGGACGTACGTCCACGGCCTGGCACTATCACGGACCAGAGTGGCTTAAGCGGCTGGTGGGGAATCCACTGTTCATTGGTTTCTGCATGCATGTCGACGGC
>CAZNXE010000430.1:0-3601 GCA_964576465.1 uncultured Planctomycetaceae bacterium | reverse complement strand
GCTCTATTCGCGTGCTGGCATCAACGGCCACAAGCTCCGAGATAATACAATCACCGAGGCCGAACGGGGCGAACTCGTACGAACTTCGACCATGATGCATTCAGCGCCGCTGTACATCGATGACACACCAAGCCGTTCGATGATCGAAATTGCTGCTATCGCGAGGCGATTGAAGCGCAAGAACAATTTGGGCTTGATCATCATTGACTACTTGCAATTGATCGAACCGGACAACTCCCGCGATCCACGTCAGGAGCAGGTCGCCCGCATTGCCCGTCGATTGAAGATGCTCGCCCGCGAATTGTACGTACCGGTGTTGTGTCTCGCACAGCTCAACCGTCAAGCCGAGGCCACGAAGGATAACCGCCCTCGCCTGAGTCATCTCCGCGAATCGGGGGCCATTGAACAAGACGCCGATGTCGTGCTCTTCGTTCATCGCGAGGAAGTGTACCACTCCCCCGAGGAAATCCAGGCGCGTGAACTCACCGGCAAGGCGGTGGTCATTGTCGGCAAGAATCGCAATGGGCCAACCGGTGAAGTTAATCTCACCTGGCGTAAAGATGTAACCCGCTTTGAATCGATCGCCATGACACACCAGGTCGACCCATTCTAATGCACTGCCCATCGTAAATTGATGTATTGGGTGCCACTGCTGGCTTGTCCAGCAGTGCTACGAGATGTCCGGTAGCTTCCTTGCACATCAATTACCCTCGGCACGTGGCTTCTCCAGACGCCCGTCATACTCCGTGGATCTTGTGAATTCACCTTGTCGCCGTGGTGGGGTTTCTGTATTTCTAGCCCTCCATTTCGGCAAGCGAAGGTGGCCGTGTATGTCGGAGTAGCTCGTCTTTTGCTCCGCGGCCCCGGGTGGTCAACGAAGACCGTCGGGCCACGTCACCTAATGCGATCGTCCCATCAAGGAATTACTTCATGCGTGGAGTTCGTCTCCGTCGCCTGATACGCGACCGCGCGGCAAGGGCGGTATTGATCGTTTGGATGGTCGCATGCGCGACTGGCGCGGCCATTGCGCAGCAGCCCAATGCCGCTGGGACCGCCACTCCCACTGCCACGGAGATGGTCAGTGATGTGCGGATCGTGGGAAATGAAACAATCCCCGTCGGCAAGATCAAGCCTCATATTCGCACCCGGCCTGAACGCCCCTTCGATATCGAAGTTGTCGAGGAGGACGTTCGCACGCTGAACAATACGCGGATGTTCGTACACGTCAGCCCGTTGTACGATCGCACGCCAGCCGGCGTGGTGGTCATTTTTCAGGTGAAAGAGCGGCCAACCGTTCAATTCGTGCGTTTCGTCGGCAATAAGAAGGTCACGGATCGCAGCCTGAAGAAGAAGGCCGAACTCAAAGTAGGCGATACGCTCGATCCGTTTTCCATCGACGAAGCCCGTCGGCGCCTGATGGATTTCTACCAAGAGAAGGGGTTCCGCAAAGCCCGCGTCGAGATCAAAGAAGGTGGACAGCTCGGCGATAAGGGAGCTGTCTTCGAGATTAGCGAAGGCCCCCGGCAGCGGATTCGCTGGGTCTCGTTCGAGGGCAACTCCATTGCCTCCGACTCCCGATTGAAGACACAGATTAAATCCAAACCGCCGATTGCCTGGGTGGTTAAAGGATATTTCGATGAGAAGCAGATCAACGCTGACCTCGATCGGCTAACGAAATACTATCGCAGTCTCGGTTTCTTTCGCGCGAAAGTCGGCCGTGAGGTGGAATTCAATGACGATGAAGACTGGGCGAAGCTGACCTTCGTCATTGACGAAGGGCCGAGGTACAAGGTGCGAAACGTCTCGTTCATCGGGAATAGTGTTCTCACCGAAGAACAGTTGCGCGCCGACATGGAGGTCGAAGCGGGGCAGTTCTTCGATCAGGGGCGGCTCAATGGCGATCTGGCACGTCTTCAAGACGAATATGGGAGCCGAGGCTACATCTATTCAGACACCACTGCCGACCCTCGCTTCCTTGAAGAACCCGGTACGCTCGATATTGTGTACGTGATCGACGAGGGTGAGCGATTTCGGATTGGCAGCATCAACATCCACATCAAGGGCGACAACCCGCACACCCGGATTACGACCGTGTTGAACCGCATCTCGCTTCGCTCGGGCGATATCGCCAACATACGCAAGATTCGCAATAGCGAGCGGCGGATAAGAGCATCGCAGGTGTTTGTCAGCAACCCCGCGGAGGGCGTCGTCCCGCGACTCTCGTTTGCGTCGCCGAACCTTGACGGCTCCAACAGTGAGATTGCCGACCGACGACGAAACGTCGGATCGGCAGGTGATCAAAGCCACGGCTCGGCACCTCACAGCCACTCGACGCATCGTCCGATCGTTCGGGGGCAGTCGCCAAACGCGGGACGATTGATGCCGAACCCGGCACCGTTGGTCCCCAACGTCTCGCCTGGCGTTGGTCCCTATCCACAGCCACCGACCTATCCGCGACAACAAGGGTTTGCCCCGGGTGGCAATCCGCCGGTGGCGACCTATCCGCCGGTCAACTCCGCAGTGCCAGTTCGTCCTCCCGCGAACGTTGCACCATGGAATGCTGGCCAGCCGCCACCGACGAACTTTTCCCAACAAGCCGTTCCACGTGGCCGTGGTTCTAGGTTCTCCGCACCTCCGGCAGCGACCTATCCGCCGGCCTATCCAGGCCCGGCCTATGGTTACAATCAATCGGAATCGCGGGCGTTCAATCGACAGCAATCGCCGCAGATACAAAACTTGCCGAATGGCGGAGCAACGTCGAGCGACGAACTCTTCCCCCCCGGCGGTATCGACTACTTGGACCCAACGGTTGACATCGATGCCTATGTCGAGGAGACGCAGACCGGCCGCTTGATGTTTGGGGTTGGCGTAAACTCCAATGCGGGCGTGGTCGGAAATATCGTTCTCGACGAAAAGAACTTCGATCTCTTCCGACCACCGCGGAGTTGGGAAGATATCCGTAACGGGTCGGCGTTTCGCGGTGCGGGTCAGCAGTTCCGTATCGAGGCCGTGCCCGGTACCCAATTGCAGCGGTACATGTTCAGCTTCCGCGAGCCATATCTTTTCGATACGCCCGTGCAACTTGGGCTGAGTGCCTTCTTGTTCAATCGTCGATTTCTCGATTGGGACGAACAGCGGCTAGGCGGTCGCGTGACGTTGGGCTATCAGTTCGCCCCCGACCTCTCAGCATCGGTTTTCGTCCGTGGTGAGAAAGTAAACATCAGCAATGTCGCGCTTCCCACGCCAGTCGATCTGGCCGCGGCAGCGGGTGCCAGCAACTTGTTCGTTGGCGGCGTCACGTTGTCGCACAACACGCGCGACAATAACTTCCTGCCGACCGAAGGTCATCTGATCGAGCTTACGCTTGAGCAGGCGTTCGGGACGTACGAATTTCCCAGGGCGGGCGTCGACGCGCGTCAGCACTTTCTCATCCGTCAACGGCCCGACGGATCGGGGCGACATGTGGTTTCGCTTCTTGGTCGGCTCGGCTTCACCGGGAGCGAAACGCCGATCTACGAAAACTACTTCGCCGGCGGTTTCTCGACAATCCGTGGATTCCGTTTTCGCGGTGCCTCGCCGAACGAACTTGGTGTGTTCGTCG
>CAZNXE010000429.1:0-3611 GCA_964576465.1 uncultured Planctomycetaceae bacterium | reverse complement strand
CACGGACGCAGATGGATGCCAACGAGCCGGTCATCGCTGACTTCGATCACACCATAACGGCGGCGACGGAGAATCTCCGCGCCCCTTGTCAGGTCGTGAACTGATTCAAACCAACGTTGCATCGTCGTTCCCAAAACGGTTGCGGCGGAGAAGTGCCCTACAAACGTAGCTCACCGATCGTGAGACGCCGCATGGTCCTGGTTTTCGGCCCAAGCGATGTAACGCTCACCGCCGGCAAGGGTCAGCCATCGGGGGCAGCCGAAATCGCACTGCGGATGGCCCTGCTGATGGCGAGTAACAATGCCAGCACGGCCAAGAGCACGAACATCACGATGCCCAATTGCCAACCGAGGGCAAACACGCCCTCGAATTCTTCCCACACGGTTCGCCAGCAGAGCACGACGAGCATGGCTGCCATGCACAGGAACGGTCCATAAGGGATCTCGGCATCGCGGTGTACGGCGAGTTGCACGATGCCAAAGGTGAGTGCGAAGAATGGGGCGACAAAGAAAATAATCAGACACGGCTGCCAGCCAAGGAACGCGCCGATCATCGCCATCAGCGTTACATCGCCAAAGCCCATCGCTTCTCGGCCCAGCACGAGAGAGCCGACGTTGCGCACGGCCCAAATGATGCCACCGCCGATCAGCACCCCGATGAGTGAGGTCAGCAACCCCTGCCAGCGCACTTCGCCCCAAGCCCAAGCCGCGGCGATGGCGAGACTGCCGAGGAGCCCGATGCCGAGGACGAACATCGAGCCGGGCGAGCGAAACATCCGTACGAGGAGCAATCGTATCGCTACGTCCCAGCCACGGCTTGTTCGCCACGGTCGGGGAAGTAGTCCCAGGATCCAAACCCACCAGGCGACCATCGCCAAGGCAATGGAGCCCAAGTTGGGGAAGCCTTCGAGCCACGGGGGCCACGGGTTCGGCGTTGTAATCGTCAGGAAATCAATACCGGCCTTCGCGGCTGGCACCGGCAATAGAAACCAAGGAAATGCGAACGCGGCAAGCAGCCCTAGCAATGTGCCGGGAACCGTGATTTCATCGGGAATTGTCTTTTCGTCCAGATCGATGACCGACACCACGATCATCAGACACAGCAGAATTGCATGCGCCACGAACTGCGCGTGTATCCAGGTTGCGGGTGCCATGGCTGGGAACAGCCGCGGTTGAAGATTCAGTCCCACTACTTCCCACCAGTACAGCGCGGGCAGCAGGGCTCCCGTGGCAATCTCCACGAACATGGGCCGTGCCCAGAATAGCGAACCGTGTAAGTGGGCCTCGCGCCGCAGCCCTAGCCAGCCAATGATCGGTAGCCGGTCCGTCCTGTTTCGCGGTGGTGCTTGATCCAGCGCGTCAGACCATGGGCTGATGGCGCGCGGCAGCCAACTGAACCGATAGATGGCCAGGTTCAAAACCGCGCCAACGCAGACACCGAAACACCCCAGGGCAATCAACCGCAGTTCCATCGGCAGCATGTAATGGTCGCCTACGCTGTTTTCGAGGGTATGTGATCGGGCGCTTGTCGCGCGACGCGGTCGGCGACTTGTTGTGCGCTGAGCCCGTCGGTGTCAACCGAACATTGTGCCATTTGCTGGTACAGCGGTTCGCGCTGTTGGAGAAGCGCAACGATTTCCCGCAGCCCGCCGGAGGTCGTGAGTTGCGGGCGCCGCCCTGCGGTGTTGGCATCGGCGGAAACTCGCCGCGAGATGGTCTCGGGGGTTGCCTTGAGCCACACAATCCACTGGGCGTTCTTAAGAATCTCTCGGTTTTCAGACCGCAACACGGCTCCGCCTCCGGCAGCCACCACGGTTTGCGATCTGGGAACAAGATCCTTTAGAACGCTGGTCTCCCAATCGCGAAACGATGCTTCACCCTCATCCGCAAAAATCTCGGCGATCGACCGACTGGCACGAGATTCAACCTCGCAATCGGCATCCACCATCTCGATTCCCCACCGCTGAGCAAGCAGACGGGCCACGGTGCTCTTTCCGGTACCTCGATATCCGATCAACACCACGCTCATCGGTTTGATGCCTTGAGGGTTAGGGCCAGCGCATCAGGAGACCTGAGCGGCCCCGGTGGCGCGCTTCAAGGTTTCTCGCATCAAGTCCATGGGAGCTTTATGACCGGTGAACAACTTGTATTGCAAGGCCGCCTGACGAATGAACATGTCGACTCCCGTTACGACCGTGCAACTTCGGGCCCGGGCATCTTTCACGAACAGGGTGCTCTCGGGGTTGTAGACGGTATCAAACACCACCATCGACGGCCGCATGTGATGCTTGTCGAACGGGGTTTGATCGACGTTGGGGTGCATGCCAACCGGCGTGCAGTTGACGAGGATATCGGCCGCGATCCCGTGTCGGGCTGACCAGTCGATCGCCTTGCACTTGGCTTTCTCGGCAAGACTGTCGGCACGACTGCTGGTGCGGCTGGTGATCACCACGTGTGCTTTGCGGCGACGGAGTGCATGGGCAAAGACCTTGGCAACACCTCCGGCACCAAGGATGAGAACCGTCTTGCCGCGAGCAGGGCTACTGCCATCTTCCTTTTTACCGCCCATGCCTTCCTCAAGACTTTCGATCGCCGCCCGATAATCGGTGTTATAGCCAATCACTCCATCGTCTCGGAAGATAACCGTGTTCACCGCGCCAACGCGCCGGGCCGCGCCGTCAAGCTTGGTTAAATGCCGCAGGACCGATTCTTTGTGTGGAATTGTGACGCTCAGTCCCTGAATGCCCATGGCCTCGGCGTCGTCCATGAAGCTGGCCAGGTCTTGTCGCCGGACACGAAAGGGGAGGTACACACTGTTGGTGTCTTGATCGGCGAAGGCGGCATTGTGGATGAGTGGACTGTGACTGTGCCCGATAGGATCGGCGATCACGCCTAAGACCGTTGTGTCGGAATTGATCTGTTCGTAACGATAGACTTCGTTCATTTGTTGAAAGCTAAGTTGGCCAGGTGCCATGGCACGCTCGTGATGGAACGTGGCGAAGGTGAACGGCGCGCCGAACTTTCCGGCCAGCAACCGTGTGGGGGTACCGATGTCGCCCATGCAGACGCCGACGGTTGGTACCTCGCTTTTGGCGACGAGTTGCAACATGCGAACGTTGTCGTGCGGATGATTGGCCAGCGTCGCCAGCTTGATGATGTCAGGATCGAGATCCGCCATCTGGGTGTGAATTTGTTCGAGGTCCTCCGGAGTCTTGCGGAAATCGTGCCGGCTGATAACGCGTTTGGTTTGACCAAAACGCGGAATGCTGGCGGCGATGTCGTCTTCCAGGTCGATGTATTCCACACCCTCGGCGACCGCGGTTCGCAAGAGCGTTTGCCGGGCATCTTCAGAGCCGCCCCATTTCCCGCCGTCGTTTTCTCGTCGACAACTAATCAACACCGGGCCTGTGCGATCGGCCAGAAGACGGCGCACATTGACGTCGCCGTTGATGTAGTCCAATCGCAACTCAACGAGCTTGGCACCCAATTCGACCAAGTGCCGATGCTCGGCGATCATATGCCGATGCCGACCCCGACCGATACTAACGCAGATCATCGCCGCACACTCCTCTGCACTCACACCATTGCACACACGGGAAGCCAAACATCTGA
>CAZNXE010000428.1:0-3614 GCA_964576465.1 uncultured Planctomycetaceae bacterium | reverse complement strand
GGCCGTGGCTGTCGGGAGAACGTTTCCCGGCGACCAACCGAACATGTCCGTGGGCATCATCAGCGCCGAGAACCGCATCTGGAACAAGGCGATTCAAACCGACGCCAAGATATCGCCTAGCAACTACGGCGGCCCTTTGATTGACCTCTTCGGGCGTGTGATCGGAGTGCTGGTGCCTCTCTCGCCCAGCGGAAGCAGTGAGTTGGCGGGGGTCGAGTGGTACGACTCTGGGATTGGTTTTGCCATTCCCTTGGAGCATCTGCTTACTGTCTTACCCCAACTGCAACAGGGTGAAGACTTGCATGCGGGCGTGTTAGGAATCGCCTTACGAGGCAAAAGCCCGCTGGGCGGACCGGTGGTCTTGGCCACGTCACTGCCAAACTCGCCCGCCGCCAAGGCCGGGCTTGTAGCCGGTGATCGCATCATTGAAGTCGACGGCGCACCGATCCAGTGGCAGAACCATCTGTTCCAACAGTTGAAATCAAAGTACGCCGGCGACATGGTGCATCTGGTCGTTTTGCGTGATGACGAACGGCTGGAATTCGAGATCGAACTTGCCGATCACATCGATCCCTACGCCCATCCGTTTCTAGGTATTCTTCCGCGGCGCGATTCCGAAGCAGACGCGGGGATTGCCGTGCGCTACGTTTACCCGGAAGGCCCTGCCGATCAGGCTGGGGTACGCGTGGGTGATGTGTTGACGCTATTGAACGATCAGAAAATCACGGATCGTCAGCAACTCTTCGAGCAGTTTGCGACGTTGCAGCCGGGCGATGATGTCTCGCTGCGGGTTCTTCGCGACGATCAAGAGATCACGCTTCAAGCCAGCTTGACGACCGTGCCCAACACCATACCCGCCAAACTGCCGCTGGCCCGCGACGATGCCGAAGACCGGGACACGCCCACAGGCCCAACCGTTGGGAGTTTTCAACTCAAGGTGCCCGAGTTTCCCAACGAATGCATGGCATACGTGCCGGAAGACTACGACCCTCGGGTGCCGCACGGTTTGGTCGTTTGGCTTGACGGCGCGGAACCAACCCCCGACGAAGTGCTCCTGGATCGCTGGCGTTCACGGGCCATGGATGCAAACCTCATCGTGCTCGCGCCTCGTTCTTTGGCCGCAGGAAAGTGGACACGATTGGATTTACCGTTCGTGCTCAGGGCGATTGAACAGGTTCAACAAACCTACTCGATTGATCCCGCACGGGTGGTCGTTCACGGGCAGCAAGCCGGCGGGGTGATGGCCTATGCCCTGGCGTTCGGACAGCGAGATCTTGTTCGAGGCATTGCCGTCATCGACGCGCCGCTCACGATCAAGCCGCCGACCAACCAACCGCTGCAACCGCTGGCAATCTATTCGGCGTCTCTCGGCAAGTCCCCGTCGGCGGTCCGCATCCGCAAGGGAATCAAGCGGTTGAGCGAACAGCGTTACACGCTGACCCAACGCGAACTAGGCCCCACGCGGCAATACTTGGACGAAGAACAGCTCGATGAACTGGTGCGGTGGATCGATTCGCTGGACAGAATCTAGTGAGCGACTGAGTCCATCGTCTTCGTCGCCAAATCATGCCTCTCACCCTGGGCACCCGCTTGTTGTAAGATCGCTCGAAGAGCAGCCGCGTCAATCCAAGCATCAATCATCGAGCCCACGTTTGATGGAACGTCATCGAGTTGGAATCTTGGCCATCCTGTTATTGGTCATCGGGGCGGGCCTGGAAATTTCCGGGGCTTCGACGGGGGGGTATCAGCAATGGTCGGCCGCCTGCCTGCGGATCGGCATGTTGTTGGCCGTGATGTGGCTCGCCTTGCCGCGGATGGGGCTCTGGTCGAGCAAGGTGTTCTTGTTCGGCACCCTGCTGCTGGCCGTTGTGCTGGCCGTGCGACCGAAGCTGTTTGTGTTCGCGCTAATCTTCGTGATCGTTGTCGCGGTGTTGCGACCACGGATAAAAACCGGCGACCGTTGATGCCGCCAGAGGTGGCCGCGAGCGTTATTTAGTTCGGCGTATCGAGATAAGGGTCTTGGCCCATTTGCTGCTGCATTTTCTTCCGTTCTTTCTCGTAGTACAGCAACATTTTTCGGTCGGCAAAGTGGCGGCGCTCGATGCGTCGCTGCGCCTTGCGAAAGTACGACGTCATCCGTTGCACGCCGCCGGCTACTTTCTCGCCGAGCGCCTTCAGCTTCTTCGATTTCTTGGGCCCCAACCCTGAAAGCAGAATGTCGTCGTCCAACGACATATATTGCCGGGTGGTGCCAGGGTCGCCTTGTCGTCCACAGCGTCCGAACAATTGCCGATCGATTCGGGCGGAATCGTGCATTTCCGTGACGATTACGTAGAGCCCTCCCAGTTCGCTTACCCCCTCGCCAAGCTTAATATCGGTTCCGCGTCCGGCCATGTTCGTGGAGACGGTGACCTTTCCGCTCTTTCCTGCTTCGGCCACGATCTCGGCTTCGGCGGCAACGTGATTCGCATTGAGCACCTGATGTTCAATGCCGCCAGAGGTCAACAACCGCGACAAGATAAGTGATTTATCGATCGACCGCGTGCCGATCAAGATCGGTCGTCCCTGGGCATGAATCTCGCGAACTTCCTCGGCGATACTCTCCCACTTCGATTCGGCCGTTCCGGTAACGATGTCGGGCAATCGTTTTCTCGTCACGGGTCGGTTCGTCGGAATTGGAATCACATTCAGCTTGTAGATGCGACGCAGCTCGCTCGCCGAACTGAGCGCCGTGCCTGTCATGCCTGAGAGCCGGGCATAGCGCAGAAAGAAGTCTTGAATGGTGACGCGTGCCGCCTGACCGGTCTGCACGGTGACCTCGACACCCTCTTGTGCCTCGATGGCCTGATGGATGCCGTCGCGCCATTTGCGGCCTTCCGACAAGCGGCCGGTGAACTCGTCGACAATCACGATTTCGCCGTCACGAATCACATATTGTCGTTCAAGCTGAAACACCTTGGCAACCTTGACGCTCCGCTCGACGAACTCGTAGATCGTGAACATGCCGATCGTATCCAACACCTCAGGCTTGTCCAGGCGCCTCGTAAGCTGTCGTCCGGCGGCCGTTAGTTCAACCGACTGCTTGATGTGATCGAACTCATAATGTTCATCTTCTTCAAACTCCTCCGCAATGGTGGCGCTCCAGGTGTAGCATGCCACCGCGGCGCGTTCCGCCTCTGTCGGCAAGGCGCTAATAATCAGCGGCGTGCGAGCCTCGTCGATGAGGATACTGTCGGCCTCATCAACCAGGGCAAAATTCGCGGTGCGCTGAACCGGCTTGTCACCGGCGCCGCGATCTCCTTCCATCATGCCGGCAACCACATCCACTTGGCCTTCGCGAATGCGGCGCAACAGCAGACGGTCTCGCAAGAAATCGAAACCGAATTCATTTGCCGTGCCATAGACAATGTCCGCCTGATATTCCTTCCGCCGCGCTGGCTGGGGCATCTGCGATTCGATTACTCCCACGGTCATGCCCAGCAGTTCGTAGACGGGCCGCATCCAGTTGGCATCGCGCGTGGCCAGGTAATCGTTCACGGTTGCCAGGTGCGCGCCTTTGCCGTTCAACGCGTTGAGATACATCGGCAGCGTCGCGGTCAGCGTTTTCCCTTCGC
>CAZNXE010000427.1:0-3640 GCA_964576465.1 uncultured Planctomycetaceae bacterium | reverse complement strand
AGATCAACGACCAGCAAGTAATCTATCTAAAGGAAGTCGATGGCGACCGGACGTTTCCCATCGTGATTGGCATCTTCGAGGCCACAAGCATCGACCGTAAGGTGAAGGGGCACGAAATGCCTCGCCCGCTGACCCATTCGCTGATGGTCAACATGGTCGAACAGCTTGGGGCGGAATTTCAAGACGTGATCATCACCGAGTTGCATGACCGGACGTACTACGCACGATTGCGTATCCGTCACGAAGGCGAGCTGATCGAAATCGACTCAAGGCCATCGGACGCCATCGCCGTGGCCGTGACCTGCGATCCGCCGCTTGATATCTACGTCAACGAAGAAGTTCTGGGGGAAGTGTTGGGCGAATAACAGATCGCACGCCGCGCCTAGTTCGTGCCAGCCGCCGGGGTCGACGCCTCGTTTTCTCGATCGCTATCCTGACCGTCTTTGCCGGGGGAGTTGCTCTTCGCGGCTCGCTTCTTGAACACCAGTACATACTGTTCATCCATCATCGGTATTTCGGCTTCGAGCGTGAATCCGGCATTGAGGACTTCATCAGTCACCGTCCCTTTGCCGCAACGCACGTGTCCGAGAACGAACAGATTGCTGACGCCTTGGATACGTTCAAAATCAACGATCATCAGCCGACCATCGGGACGCAGGGCGCGAAGCATCGAGGTCAAGGTGTCGTTGGGGAATTCAAAGTGGTGGTAGGTATCGCAAACGAACAGGCGATCGACCGACGCGGGGGCAAGGTTTGTCGAGTGCTGGTCGCACTGCACCAGCTCGACATTCTCGATCCCCGCTTCTCGATTCTTGGTCTCGATGTGATCGAGAAACTTTGCCGCGATGTCGACCGCGTAGACCCGCCCTGATGAACCCACCTGCGGAGCCATGATTCGAGTGAACAATCCCGTTCCGGCTCCAACGTCGGCAACGTGCATTCCTTCCTCAAGCCCCAGCAGCGCCACGATCGCCTCACGATATCGATAGACTTCGCGGCTCTCGATCTCAAAAAGCTTGATGAATCGCTCGACGTTCGGATCGGCAAACGATTTGTTAATGCCAGGCTTAACGCTCTCTTCTTGAGCGATGGCGGTCGTTTGCGAGCACGCAATCACGGTTGTCATGGCTATCGCGACCAAAACGCGAATCATCGCCGCTGGCTGCCGCTTTAAGAACCTCATGGATCGCAATCTCCCAGCCCCCACATTGAAACTCGGTTATTTTGACGTAGACAAAGTAACGTAACGGCCGCAGATAGAGCCCAAAGACCTTGATATGCCGATTTCGCCACATGCGTTGCCACTTTGGGTTACTATGACACGATAACACTCCCCAAGCCAACCTTTTGCACACCTGGTCTTCGGCAATCCAGCCTGGATTGGCCTCGATCGCGCTCCCGGCGACTGCACCAGATTGAAGGATCCATCGATGAAGCGACCAAGATTGTTTTGGATTTGCGCGATGTTGTTTGTGTCACTGTGGACAACAGGCGTTTCAGCCGCCGAGCAACCTGCGTCGGCGATCGCGGACACCCCCTTCGAGCAAGAGTACCGTCAGACCCAAGTCCGTTCCTCCGAGCCAGCGAACAACAACATGCGGGCCGTGGTGACTACTGATGCGGGAGAAGTTTGGGTGGCGACCGCGGGGGGCGTGTTCTTCATTGACGGTGAGCAATTGACCGCTGCCGAGGGAGAAGCAATCGATGGACCGACCTACGACGTGATGGTCGATGAGGCGAATAACGTGTGGGTGGCCGCATGGAACGGAGTCTATCGCCTTAACAACGATCGTCTCGAGCTGGTCGGCCAGTTGCCAGGTCCAATCACCAAGTTGGCAACCATGAACGGTGGCGTGATCGCTGCCGGCCCGAACGGGATTTTCTCCTGGCACAAGGGCCAGTGGCAGCAACGCGATGTTCCCGTCCCCACAACCATTCGCGATATAGCTATTCTGCCCACCGGCGATGAATTCAATGTCACGAACTGCCCACTGGCCGTGGCAACTAGTATTGGTCTGTATCTCATCGACGGTAACGAGGTTCAACGCATTGCCGGAGGAGACGAAATCCAAAGTAGCGACGTTCGCACGGTTGCCGTAAACACCAAGGGCGAACTGTGGGCGGGCTCCGCCGCTGGAATCGATGTCTACAAACAGGGCCGACGTTTACGCAGTATCACTGCGGGCGATGGGCTGCCATGTTCCGACGTGCGGCACATTGCGTTTGATGCTTCAGACACCGCGTGGATTGGCACAGGGCTTGGTGTAGCACGGCTGGCTGGTCATGCATGGTCGCTACGACACAGCCGTCGTTGGCTGCCTAACGACCAGGTGCGGCATGTCGCCTTCTTGCCCAACGGCACCGCGTGGATTGCCACGGCGGATGGGCTAGCGGCCATCGGCAAACGCCGCATGACGCTTGCCGACAAGGCTGCACATTACGAAGCCCTCGTTCAAAGCCGGCATGTTCGTCCGCCAGGGCTCATTGAAAGGTGCCGCCTCACGACGCTAGGCGATTTGTCCTCATTCAAGGCAATGGACACCGACAACGACGGAAGCTACACCGGAATGTACGTGGCTGCCGAGGCGTATCGTTACGCCGCAACGGGCGACGAAGACGCGAAGCGAAACGCAACCGCCGCTTTTCGCGCGGTCGATTTTCTACATCAGGTCACCGAATCCGACGGCTTCTTCGCACGGACGGTCATTCCGGCCTCTTGGGAACATATGGCCGATCCGAATCGCACGTACACGCCTCAACAAATCGCCGAAGAACAGGCCCGGAATGCGCGATTCAAGCGAGTCGATATCCGCTGGCGACCTAGTTCTGATGGACAGTGGCTTTGGAAAGGAGATACAAGTTCCGACGAAGTCACGGGGCACTATTTTGCCTTCGGCGTCTATTACGATTTGGTCGCCGATGAGGAACAAAAACAACGCGTGGCGGAACGTGTTCGTAAGCTTACGGATTACATCATCGACGGTGGCTATGTGCTTCGTGATCAAGACGGGCAGGCGACGCGATGGGGAGTGTGGTCGCCCGAGAAACTGAACGACGATCCGAATTGGCGTCTCGATCGCGGCGTGAACTCAATCGAGATTCTTTCGTTCTTACTCACGGCCCATCATGTGACAGGAGACGATCGATATCTCGCGGAACTTCAAACACTGTACAACGATCACGGCTATCGAGAGAACATCCTCGACCCGCAACAGTTGGACCCGGGTTCGTTCACCTATATCGATTCCGAACTAATGTCGATGGCGTTCTATGGGCTGATCAACTATGCCGTCGACCCACAGCGGAAGAAGGTTTACCAACAGAGCCTCGAAGCGTGGTTCGCGCCCGTGCGAGACGATGCGAGCCCCTTCTACGGATTCACCTACGCCGCGCTCGGGGGCCGTGATGATTATCGAGCGAATGCGTGTGTCGCGAAACTTCGAGATGTGCCATTGGATATGGTTCAATGGACAGTGGATAACCGGCTCCGCGAAGACCTCCGACTTGTGCGCCGTCCGTCAAGCGAGTTGTGGCAAACCGATCGCCTGTTGCCACCAAGCGAACGGAGTATCTCGCGATGGGACCGCAATCCCTATTCGGCCCTCAGAGGAGATGGCGGAAGAACAGAGAGCAGTTCCGT
>CAZNXE010000426.1:0-3666 GCA_964576465.1 uncultured Planctomycetaceae bacterium | reverse complement strand
TCGAGGTACTCAGCGGAGGATCTGCGCGACAAGGCCGATTACCTTGGAATCGGATGGACCAAGAAGTACGGACACGACAACGGGCTCCAGCGCTACGACCACGTTCGTTCACTCGTGCTGAGCGACGCCGGGCGAGCGTTCGACGCCACCCAGACCGAGGCGGATGGTTTCGGACCCGCGATGAGAGAAGACCTGCGTCACCGATTCCGCGAGCGGCGCGCGTCTGGTGATCAACTGTTCGACTCTACTGATGACCACCTTGAAGGATTCGCCTTCTCGCTGACCGCTCAGTGCAAGGTCGTCTGGAGCCACATCAGGCCATGGGAGTCGCAGTGATGGATCTGGTTGAGACGATCGCTGAGCTCGATGCTGAACCGGACCTGCACGCCGCTCGTCTCCTTGTGCTGATCTCGGCTTTCTCAGACACAGGGCAGGGAGACGCCGTGGACGGACTCACAAAGCTTGCCAAGCTCGATTTCCTCCTTCGTTACCCCGTCATGCTAGAGCGTGCCCTGGCCGCCAAGGGTTGCTCCACGCGCGATGTACAGCTTGAGGATCATGAGCGGCTAAGTGTCGAGTCCAAGATGGTGCGCTACCGATTCGGCCCTTGGGACCATCGGTATCGCGAGTTCCTCAACATCCTCGTCGGCAAGGGGCTCGTCACGGTGAGCGTGGAGGGACGCAAGGTCGTGATTGCCCTCACAGAGCGTGGGCGGAAACTGGCGTCGGAGCTGAACGCGAACCCGGCATTTCAGGACTACGCGAGGCGATCCTCCCTGTTGAAGCGACATTTTGATGTGCAAGCAACGACGCTGATGCGATTCATCTATGAAACGTTCCCTGAAGTCGTGTCGCTTCGGTCGAATGAGAGAATCCCAACATGAATATCCGGCTGACTTATCTCGTGGTCAGAACCCGGCAGACGACTGAAGAGATCCGTTTCTCAGAGATCGTCACCTTCCTATACGGTCCCGTTGGTACGGGCAAATCGACCGTCGCACGCCTCGTTGATTACTGCTTCGGCGGTGATCTGGAGCGAACGCCGGCAATTCAGCAGGAGTTCGTGTCGGTCGTCCTTGGGGCGGAACTTGGCGAGTACGAGTGTACGTTTGAACGTGGAGCTGAGGACACGCAGGCAGTTCGCGTCACATGGACTCGCGGCGAAGACGACTTTGGGTCGGTCAATGCGCCTCTTTCCGCAGGTGAGGTGTCCCTGCTGGATGCGGAGGTCTACAACCTCAGCGATCTGTTGTTTCACCTGTGCAGCGTAGAGCCTATCAAGGTCCTTAAGCGGAGTCGAGATCCAGACTCCCCGATGATCAGGCTCAGCTTTCGAGACATCTGGTGGTACTGCTACCTGGACCAGACTCATTTGGACTCGTCATTCTTCCGCTTGGAGGATCCATTCCGAGGCCGGAAGAGCCAGGACGCGATGCGGTTTTTCACGGGTTTGCACTCGGAGCGATTGAGTCAGCTGCAAGTAGACCTGTACCGGACTATCACAAAGCAGCATGGCTCCCGCGAGGCTGTCGCACAGATCCGCCGCTTCATGGCCCGGTTTGAATTTGGCTCGGAGTTAGAGCTCACAGTCCAGACCGAGGCAACCGAGCGCAAACTGCGAGCTGCCGAGGAACGGAAGCAGACACTTGAAAGAGACCGTGCGACTAGTATTCATCCAACCGACGAGCTGAGGAGCAGACTGCGCAAGCTGAGCCAAACTGTCTCCGATTTATGGGAAGCCATCAGCGCATCTCAAGGCACTCTCGCCGAACAAGAAGCACTTCGAGCTGAGCTGATTACTACGAAGGTGAAGGCTGGGCGGGCTAAGCAAGCGGGCCGCATCCTCGACGGCGTCGATTATTCACGCTGTCCCCAGTGTGGCTCTGACATATCAGGGCGTCCACCTGTTGTCGAGCAGTGTCGCCTTTGTGGCACACGCTCGACAGCCACAGAGGCTCGTCCAAGCGTCAATGCTGAGGCAGTTCGGCGAGAACTCAATGATCGCATTGACCAGATTGCAGACTCAATGAACCGAAGACGGCAAGCGCTGAAGCGGTCCGAGCGAGAGCTCCAGAGAGCCGAAAACGTAAAGAGGCAGCTAGATCGTCAGCTTCAGGACGAACTGCGACGTTACGACTCGGCATTTGTTGAGAGTATTCGCGTGGTTGACCGCGAGATCGCGACGCTTGAGGAGCGTCTTCGGTCGCTCGTGCAGCTCCAGGAGATGCCACGGGCCATCAGTGAGTTGGAGGAACAGGCAGGAGCATCACAAGTACGTATCGATCAACTGCGTTCGACGATCGAGGAAGAGCGACGACGACTTCGCCTCTCCGATGAGAACGCCCGTGCGATTGCAGAGAAATTCAAAGCGATCATGCTTGAGGTGGGCTTCCCCGGCGTCTCAGATGAAGACGACGTAGTGCTGGACCCCCGCAACTGGAAGCCCTTCGTCGTCCATTCTGAACAGAAGTGGGGCTTCTGGGACACGGGGAGTGGAGGCAAGAAGACGCTGTTCAACGTCTGTTACGCATTGGCCGTTCACGAGGTGGCCCGAGAACGCGGAATGCCTGTTCCAAACATCTTAATCATTGACAGTCCAACGAAGAACATCAGCGATGATGAGAACCCCGAACTCGTGCAATCCCTGTACCGAGAGATTTACCGGTTCGCGGCCGAAAGAAACGGCACAGGCACGCAGTTCCTGCTAATTGATTCGGATCTTGTTGAGCCCGAAGCGGAGCTCACAGGCTTTTCGCAAAGGCACATGGCTGGCGAACCAGACGCGCCAAGCCTGATCTCGTACTATGTTGGGCCATGATGGAGTACCTACACGCGGTGGCGCGCACGCATCGGGTTCATCCGCGCCCCGAACGCGGTTTTCGTTCGCGCCCAAGGACGAACCGTCCTGAGTCACGTACGGATGTCACCGAGAAGAGAGAGATGCTCGTGACCGACTTGTCTAAGCGTCGTCCCGAAGAGCACGACGGTGTTCGCGACCTACGTGCGAAGCGGAGATTCGTGATCTGCATTCTGTGCCACCCGATCAACTCTAGACCCTAATCAAACAAAAGGGTCGCTTGATTAGGGACTAGTCGTGATCTCATTGAGAAAGCATCATAAGAAGACGGTTTTCAGGAGCGATCCTAGTGCGCGTGGTGATCACCGGGGGTTCGGGCTTCATTGGCTCGCATCTCAGCGAACGATTTTTGAATGACGGCCACGAGGTGGTCTGTCTCGATAACTTCATCACCGGTGCGGCGCGCAATACCGAGCACTTGCTCGAACGTCCGAGTTTCACGCGAATCGAGTGCGATGTCTCACGCGAGATCTCCGTCGATGGGCCCGTGGACGCTGTCTTGCATTTCGCCTCGCCGGCAAGCCCAATTGGATATATGCGTCTCCCCCTGGAGACGCTTCACGCGGGGTCGTCTGCTACGTTCCATTGTGCCGAGCTGGCCCGACGGCACTCGGCGCGGCTTCTAATGGCCAGCACCAGCGAGGTGTACGGCGATCCGCTCGAGCATCCGCAAAGCGAATCGTATTGGGGCAACGTCAATTCGATTGGCCCACGGAGCGTGTACGACGATGGTCGCTCGCTGCCAACTTTTTGCTGGCAGGCACTGCGAGACGAGCCGATTACGGTGTTCGGCGATGGTTCACAAACCC
>CAZNXE010000425.1:0-3693 GCA_964576465.1 uncultured Planctomycetaceae bacterium | reverse complement strand
AGTTTTTTTCGGGTGTCGTCCCACAGGCGAAAGTATTCGTTCGTGTCGATCTCGGCGTCGCCATCTTCGTAGCGAATGGGCAGCCCACCGCCGGTGCTAATCGTATGCAGCGACGCTCCAACGCGGGGCGCGAGTTGCTCCATGGCGCCGCAGACTTGCGAGAGGTGTTCAAAATCAGTGCCGGAACCGATATGGAAGTGCAACCCTGCGACGCGCAAACCGTGCCGCTTGGCGAGTTCGACGCATTCGTCTAGTTGTTCGTGCCAGATACCGTGCTTCGATTGCTCGCCGCCGGTGTTCGTCTTTTGGCTGTGCCCGTGCCCGAAGCCGGGGTTGATGCGAAGCGTAATTTCGCGATCGCTCACTCGGCTGCCGAGTTGCTTGATCATGTCGGGCGAGCCGCAGTTGACGTGGATATTCT
Source organism: uncultured Planctomycetaceae bacterium (assembly GCA_964576465.1). Taxonomy (GTDB): domain Bacteria; phylum Planctomycetota; class Planctomycetia; order Pirellulales; family JAEUIK01; genus CAZNXE01. The sequence continues at coordinate 3,272 of CAZNXE010000425.1, read as the reverse complement.
CCTTAACGACGAGATCGAGCGTCTCGGTATCGAAGATATCGGAGGTGTAGACGATCGGAGGTGGTGAACCGTTCGCCACGAAGCCCGCCGTCAGGGCGCGATGGATTTCGCCGGCACTGACCGCATCGACCAAAGCTCCTTGGTGCCGTATCAATTCAAGAATCGCGAGATTCGAGCACGCCTTCTGGGCATACCGCACCACGTCGAACGCCCGAAGATCGTCGAGCCGCTTGCGAATTCCCGCGGCGGCGTAGACATAGACCGGGGTGCCGAACTCTTTGGCGATTCGTTCAATGGCTACGCCCGCAATCTCGGTACGAAGTGTCGGGGTGGATGTACTGGGCATTACCATTCGTCTTTCACGGTTTGAAACGGGCACGGTTTGAAGCGGGCACGGTTTGAAGCGGGAACTCGATCGCCTGTTCGTATGGCCTGGGACATGCTATCGCCACGGTATCACAGGGGGACAGGATGGAACACCCAACAGGTTCGCGCAAGGAAACACGGCGCCGATCGCGATGACCGGCGCCGTGTGAGTTGCTTTCGTTTGATCTCGATTCAGACAAACCCCCGCGTGGTGGTTTGGCCGTAATGAGAGACCGCTTGTGGCATGATTACAGTCCGGGAATCCCCATCTGCGGGGCGGCTGTCATCACGGCGGTACCCAGCGCGCCCAAGACGCCCTTTTCGGCCTCAACGTGAATCTGAATACCGTTTTCCACCGGCTTCACGACGATGTACAGCCGATCGTCTTCCTCGGGAACTTCAAGCGTGAGCGACGACAGCAGCGGATCATCTCCCGCGTCGACGTCTGCCAGCAGTTCCAATAGCGGGCCGATCGCCATCACCATTCGCATCGGTGGAACTTTTTCGTCGGCCAGTTCTTCCGACTTGTCGATGGCGGCCTTCAATTTGTCGACCCCTTCGGTACCCACGGCAAGGTACGCCGCGTCTTTGGCCAATCCGAAGGTGAATTCGATGTCGGATCCGAAGAGCGATTCGAGCATTTCGCCTTCTTGCCCACCAAAGTAAGGCAGGACCAGCGTATGGAAACGGATGCCCTTGTGCTTGTCTACATCGAGTTCCACGCCGTAAAAGCCGGCTTCAGATTCGGCCATGTCGACCAGTTTCTCGAATAGCCGGCCCAACTCGTCACCCTCGGCAACGGTCGTTCCTAGCACCAAGTTGAAGGGACCTTCGCCCAGCAGTGACATCCCGCCATCGATGCGTCCACTATCGACGGTGGCCTGCGCTACGTCGATGAACTCGCCGATCAACTCCTTGAGGGTCGCGGCGATTTCTTCGTCAGGGATGACATCCAAGCCGTCGATTTGCTTCATTAGTTCGGTGCGAATCGACTCGACCATTCCGGTCGCCTGATCGATTTCGTTGCTGCTAAAAATCAAGTTGCCGTTCACCGTCACGGTCGCTTCTTGGTTGAAAAAGCCGGCGAATTTCGTGCGGCCCTCGCTCATCCTGGCGAATTGATCGGCACTGGCGCTGCCCTCCACGGCTTTGATAATGACATCCAGAACGCCGATCTCTTTTTCGCGATCGATGGTCATGCCAATCATGACTTCGTCGATCTCATCCATGGCCTCGGTGAGGGAGCCGAGTTGCTCCTTCATCATTCGCGTTCGCAGTTCAAACTGGGCGTCGCCCTCGTCGGGCAGTCGCGGCATGTTTTCATCCATACCCAGCTTGATTTGCTCGATGGCCAACTGACGGAAAATCTCCGGAATGTTCTGCACATAGGCCTTGAAGCCAAGGTTATATTTCTGCTCCATGCCGCCCAGCAGCTTGACCGGATCTTCAGGAACATTGTCGAAGGCGTCGATGCTTTGTGAGACGAACGTCCACTCGCCGATCTGCTTCATGTACAGCTCGATTGGGAGGCCCGGAACCGCCATGCGATAGACCCCATCCCCTTCGTCGGTGGGCGCCTCGCCAATGTTGCCGGCAATTTCGATGATTTTTTCCAGATCGGTGATGGGAAGGAATCCGAGGATTTGAAACTGGAATCCGTCGGAACTAACCACTCCACCCCAAGGCTTGGTCTTGTCGATCGGCAGTTCCTGGCCCTGGGTGACCAGCGTCAAGAGCCCCTCTAGCCCCTGACCCAAGTCAGGATTGTTCGAGGCTTCACCGACGAAGTCGATGTCGTCCATCAGTTGCTGAAAGCTCTTGGCCCATAGCACCAGCAGTGGTTGCATATCGTCGTCTTGCGCCAGCACCGTCGGAGCCGCGGTGGTGCTCACCATGGCAAGGGCGAGGGCGGTTAGCAAAATCTTTTTCACGGTCGTGTTCTCCTCGACAACGCGACCAACGGACGGCAACGAGCAGCATCCCGTCGAGCGCGTACAGCTCCAAAACCAAGGTAAAAGGCGGGTGATTATACCCCCAATCCGAGCGATTTGTTTTGCAATTCCCCAATCGCGACAAAACGCCCTTCAACACGAAGAGTCTGCTTTGCCGGGGTAATCGCCGCGTGGGCAAAATCCTTCTCCTGTCGACTGGCCGCTATTGGATGCCATCGCCGATTGGACTGCAAGGCCCCCAGGCTTTACGCTCTTGACCATTCCAAGCTGGTTGATGTGTCGATCACAACCGGGCTGTCGGTTTGTGGATGGTGCAAAGAATTTCCCCCAGCGGTCGCCGCCCCGACGCTACAATCAGCGGTTACCACCCATTTTCCTAATGGGGCATCTACGTCGGAAATCGTATTTTGCCCCAGATCCGCACACCCTGTATTGTGCCAAATTGTCGACGACTTTACCGTATCGCAACGGGAAACAAAGCATATTACGGATGTTATTCTTGAAGTTGAGGATCCTCGATGCATTTTCATGAAGGACGTGTTTGGCCCGCCGTGCTCACACCGCTGGACGACCATGGCGCGCCGCGGCTTGATCTCCTTGATCGCATGGTCGAAGTGTTCGTCGATCAGCATCTCGGAGGCCTGTATGTCCTCGGATCGACCGGACAAGGCATTCTGTTCTCGATCGACGAACGACGCCGCGTGGCCGAATGTGTTGTCAAGGCGGCTGCCGGGCGGATTCCGGTCATGATTCATGTGGGAGCCGTGGCCACGGCCGATGCTGTCACGCTGGCAAAACACGCAGCGGAGGTCGGTGCCGATGCGATTTCAGCGGTGCCACCGATCTACTACCCCAGCAGTTTCGATGCGGTGATCGAACATTATCGTCGTGTGGGCAGTGCCACGGATCTTCCGTTCTTCCACTATCACGCCTCGTTTCTAGCTCAAACCTTGC
>CAZNXE010000424.1:0-3729 GCA_964576465.1 uncultured Planctomycetaceae bacterium | reverse complement strand
GACGAGGTCGTGCTCTCGACCGCTGCCGGCATGGCAATCCGCTTCCGGGAGTCGGACGCACGATCCATGGGTCGCAACAGCAGCGGCGTGAAGGGCATCTCGCTGTCCGCAGGCGATGAGCTGGTCGGCATGGTCGTCGCCGATCCCGAAGCAACCTTGCTCACCGCCTGTCAAAACGGGTACGGCAAGCGTACCGACTTCGGGGCAAACACGGCAGACAGCGGCGCTGAATCGAGCCCCGCAGGCGAAGATTCTGGTAGCGAAGATACCGCATCCGGTCAGCGGTATCGCACGCAAAAACGGGGCGGCAAGGGCCTCCGCGATATCAAAACAACGACCCGCAACGGGCCCGCGGTAAGTATCGTCGCTCTGCGTGACGATGACGAGTTGTTGATGATTACCACCGGTGGTAAAATTCAACGTGTGCTTGCCAGCGATATCAGCATCATCGGGCGCAATACTCAGGGCGTTCGCATCATGAACCTTGACGAAGGCGACGCGCTGGCTGCCGTCGTTCGTGTACCACGTGAAGAAGCGGGCGAAGAATCGAACGAGCCCGAAACGAAGTAGTGAACCGCTGTTGTCGGTAACATTCCACCGCCATCGACGGTTTGAAGAGGTCGGTCTCTCTGTTGTGTTCCCCGGCGAGATCATCGCCACGGTGTTGCTGAGACTATGGTATGGAGCGCAAAGCGCTAATCACCGGAATCACGGGTCAGGATGGTTCCTATCTCGCGGAGTTGCTCCTCGAACAAGGGTATGAAGTTCACGGCATGGTGCGGCGATCCAGCACCGAAAGCTTTGAACGGATCGGCCACATTCGCAGCCGCATTCAGCTCCATCAGGCCGATTTACTCGACCAGCTTTCGATCATCCGCATTTTAGAAAGCGCCAGGCCAAGCGAGGTCTACAACCTAGCGGCTCAAAGCTTTGTGGCCACTAGTTGGGAACAGCCGTTGCTGACGGGCGATATAACCGCCCTGGGCGTAACACGCATGCTGGAAGCCATCCGGTTGGTGGACCCTGCAATCCGTTTCTACCAAGCCAGCAGCAGCGAGATGTTTGGCCGGGTACAACAGGAACCGCAAACCGAACGCACATCATTCTGGCCACGCAGCCCTTATGGTGTTGCCAAAACCTATGGCCATTGGATCACCGTCAACTATCGTGAAAGTTTCGACATCTTTGCCTGCTCGGGAATCCTTTTCAATCACGAGTCGCCCCGTCGCGGCAAAGAGTTCGTAACGCGCAAGGTTACCGATGCCGTGGCGCGAATCAAGCTAGGTAAACAACGCACGCTGCATTTGGGCAATCTCGATGCGCAACGCGATTGGGGCTTTGCCGGCGACTACGTCAAAGCGATGTGGCTGATGCTGCAACAAGACGATCCTCAAGACTATGTGGTGGCTACCGGCATCAAACACACCGTCCGCGAATTGGTTCTGCTGGCGTTCGATCGCGTCGGTCTCGATCCCACCGAATATGTTGAGATCGACACGAGTCTCTTGCGTCCGGCAGAAGTGTCTACCCTGTGCGGCGATAGCAGCAAGGCTCGCGCTCAGTTGGGTTGGGAACCAACCGTCGACTTTGAAACGTTGGTCGCCATGATGGTGGATGCTGATTTGGAACGTGTGCAATGCGTACTAGCGATTGAAGCGAGATGAAATCTCTCGTCACCGGAGTGACAGGCTTTGCCGGCACGTATCTCGCCGAACACCTTCTCGGCGCCGGCGACGATGTGCTTGGATGTTCGCGCGGTGCCGCTTGGTCCGAGTCGACTCCCCAACATGTTCAGGCAAACGTGCCGCTGCTGCGGTGGGATGTGGGCGATCGGTCGCAACCTAGCCCGGAAGTGGTGCAGCGCGTAAAGGACTTCGCTCCCGATTGGATCTTTCATCTGGCCGCCATCAGCGTTCCGCGCGACTGTGGACGCGACACTCCAACCGATCGCGCGGCAGCCGTGAATATCGATGGAACCGCACGGGTGCTCGATTTGGCCGCTCAAACAGGCAGCCCCACGCGGGTCATCTTCATCAGTAGCAGTCATGTTTACGACCCACTCACCGACGCAGCGGCACCGTTGAGAGAAGACGCACCGCTGGACCCAGGCTCGGCCTACGGAAAAACGAAACAGGCCGCCGAAGCGCTGGTCGCCGAAGCGCAAACTGGAGGCTTGGACACGGTCACCGTACGGGCTTTTCAGCACACCGGTCCGCGACAAAGCACGCAAATGATGTTGCCAGAATGGGCCGATCAGTTTGCCCGCGCGTCGACCGATCCGATCAATGCATACAACTGCGACACATGGATCGATCTGACCGATGTTCGCGATGTGGTGCGAGCCTATCGTCTGCTGGCCGAAAGGGCCCCCTCGGGCGAAACCTACAATGTAGGGTCGGGCATCGCTCGGCGGACGGGCGACATCCTGGAAACTCTGCGGAACATCGCGGGACCTAATCGCGCGATCGTCGAGTTGCGACCCGGCACGCAGTACGACCCCATCGCCAACGTCGACCGACTGGCCAAGGCAACCGGCTGGCAAGCAGAAGTCACCTTGGAACAAACGGTTGCCGACACGTGGGCATTTTTTCAGCAACTGCACGGCCAAGACACCACTTAGTTTAGTCTGAATTTTCTTGATGAAGTTCGTCACAAGGATGCACGCGTGAAAATCACCATTGTTGGAACCGGTTACGTTGGCTTGGTAACCGGAACATGCTTCGCCGAAACTGGCAACGACGTGGTCTGTGTCGATATCGACGCCGAGAAGATCGCAATGCTTACCGGCGGCCAGATCCCCATCTATGAGCCAGGGCTGGCCGAAATGGTTGAGCGAAACGCCCAACTGAAGCGGCTCCAATTTTCGACCAATCTGGCCGAGTCGGCCAAAGAGGCCGATCTTCTGTATCTGGCGGTTGGCACACCCAGCGCCGACGACGGTACGGCAGACCTGTCGAATCTGTGGACGGTTGTCGAACAAATCGCGCCGCACGTCCGCCACGATGTGGTGGTGGTCATCAAGAGCACCGTACCCGTTGGCACCAACGCCGGCGTATCTTCGCGGCTGCGAGAGTTGACCGGAGGTGATGTCAACGTTGCCAGCAATCCCGAATTTCTCAAGGAAGGTGCGGCGATCGATGATTGCATGAAGCCCGATCGCGTGGTGGTTGGTTGCCGCCGAAGTGAGGTCGGCGAGATCCTCCGCGAACTGTATGCCCCGTTCCTGAGGACCGAGAAACCATTCTTGGTCATGTCGCCAGAAAGCGCGGAAATGACCAAGTATGTGGCCAACGCCATGCTCGCCACCAAGATCAGCTTCATCAACGAAATGGCGAATCTGTGCGAACGCATGGCCGCCGACATCGACGATGTACGACGGGGCATCGGTCACGACGCGCGGATCGGCTTCTCATTCCTGTTCCCAGGCGTGGGCTACGGCGGCAGTTGCTTTCCCAAGGATGTCCGCGCCTTGAAGTCGATGGCCGCGGCACTCGGAATCGATTCACGGATGTTGCGTGCGGTGGAAGAAGTGAACAGCCATCAGAAGTGCATTGTGAAGCAAAAAATTGAAAAGCACTTCCAAGGAGATCTCGCCGGAAAGACGATCGCCATTTGGGGCCTTGCCTTCAAACCGCGAACCGACGACATTCGCGAGGCGCCGGCACTGGTGCTTATCGATCAACTGCTCGCCGAAGGGGCCCAAGTTCAGGTACACGATCCCGCGGCGAA
>CAZNXE010000423.1:0-3781 GCA_964576465.1 uncultured Planctomycetaceae bacterium | reverse complement strand
TTGGTCCCTCGCTCACGCGTCCCCTTGGTATATTCTCATTCGCCGCTCGCCTAAGAGGCATGCGTTCATGTCAAGCGACCTATCACGAACCGAATCAGCGGCCGGCGAGGGGCACTCGATCGGGATGCTCAGGCGACCGACAGTAGTACATGTCTGCGCGCTACAGCGTCCAAAGATTCCGGCAGGGTCAGTGTGAGAATCGTTGAGAACCTTTTGGGCCCCCTGTCCGCTGAGGAATGCCGGCACTCGCTTCGGCGAAAGTCGCTAACATGGAATCGGACGTTGGCCAGCCTGCCCGGGGCATTTGTTGTTCTCGTCGCAATGTGGAGCTGGTGGCTCACCTCCCAGCTTGGTGACAACTTCTTGCCAGGGCCTTTCCTTTATGGCGGGTTGTTGGTCGAAGAAGCATTGGCGGTTGCCGCCGCACTGCTGCTAAGCCCCTCAATGCTGGCCGGCACAATCGCCGGGGAAAAAGATCGCGGCACAATGGAATTGCTGTTGGTCAGCCCTCTCTCGGCATTTGAGATTGTGGTGGCACGGTTAGCCGGTCGCTTTACGCAGATTGGCATGTATGCTGCCGCCGGCTTCCCGCTGCTGCTGCTTCTGGCGACGTTGTGCCACGATCATTTCCTGCCGATTCTCATGCTCGCCATGTTGCCGATGGCCCTCGCCTTTGGAGCCTCCGGCATGACGCTTGCGGCGTCGACCTTCGCCCGACGCGGTCGCGACGCGCTGATGGCCATCTATTTGCTGGAAGTGTTGCTGATCGTTGCGGCATTCGCTAGCGACAGCTTTTTCTCCGCCACCGTCGCGCGCTGGATTGAGCCACTGAACCCGGTGAGCGTGATTCGGGCACTGGTGTATGAAGGCGCGACGACACCAGCGATCATTACGTGTCTGTACTGGATGTTGCTTGGCTTGTTTGGTATCGCACTAGCAAGCTGGCAACTGCGCTCCGCGTTCTTGCGTACCATCGGTGGCAAATCGCCACGTCGAGCTGTAAGGCGTCGCCGTCGCGTGCCGCCGCTTGTCAACCGGCCGATGTTGTGGAAGGAGTTGCACATCGAGCGAGACGAATTTGGTCGCTGGTTGCGTCTGCTGCTGATCGCGGTGTTGGGTGCAGCTTCAATCGTGCTTGCCGCCGCGATGATCGGCCCGCTGCTGGTACCAGGGATTGCACAAACGGCCAATGCGATTGCCCAACGGCTGAGCGAGTTAATCGCCTCAACGTCGACAATCATCTCATGGTTGCTGCAATGGGCCATCGGTCTACGTGCCGCCGGTTCCATCGCCCTGGAACGACAACGCAGCACTTGGGTCGCACTGCTGACAACGCCCATGTCTGGCCGTGAAATCGTCGGCTCGAAGACCTTGGGGAGTCTCTATGCGTTGCGATGGCTGGCAATCGTGACCTTGGCGGCGTGGACGCTGGCCATGATCGGAGGCGGGCTGACCGTCCGAGAGCTTGTGGAGATGGTCGCCTTTCTGATAGCCGGTGGCACCTTCATGGCTGCCGTCGGCGTGTTCATTTCGTCATCAAACCAAAACCCAACCCAATCACTCGCCACAACCATGGGCACCTGGATGGGTGCCGCGATCACTTCAGCTATCCTCGCCGGCATGCTCACGGTAGGGGTTTGCATAATCGGCATGCTCGCCTGGTATTTGTACATTGCCTATGTCTCAACTACGCCCAATACGATGACCACCAGCGGCGGTTTTCCGCGCTTCGACCACATGGGCACGATCTACACCACCATTCGCTTCCTGCTCTACCTCGTCGCAACAATCTCCATCGTTCAATACCTCGCCAAAAATTTCGATCGACTAGCCGGCCGCATCAGCCGCACCAGCGGTGAGCCAGCGGGTGATTTGTATCGGGCTTCCGTGGCGCAGCAGGCAGAAGGCAAAACACCAACGGCAGATGACGCCTCGAAAGAGACTGCTTTGCCAACAGAAGAATGACGCAACGTCTTGTCGTCGTCATGGTGCAAGAAACCACCCCGCTTGCATCCCAACCTCCTCCCCCCGACAATACGGCTCGCTTGGGCGAATCTCTGGGTTTAGCATTGCGATGAACCGGATCTTTCATGCTGGCCAAACTGCATACCTTTTCGTTGGTCGGCATCGATGCGGTGCCGGTTGTGGTCGAGGTTGATGTTTCCGCGGGTGGGTTGCCCAAGACGGTGCTGGTCGGGCTGCCGGAGCAGGCGGTTAAGGAAAGCACGCATCGCGTCGAACGGGCGCTGGTCAACTCCGGCTTCAAGCGGCCTCACGATCGGGTTGTGATCAATCTCGCCCCGGCCGAATTGCCGAAACAGGCAGCGTCGTTCGATCTGCCGATTTCCTTGGGCATGCTTGCCGGCAGTGGGCAACTGATCAGCGAACGGTTCGATCAGTACGCGATTGTCGGTGAGTTGGCGCTCGACGGCTCCACGCGACCGACCAAGGGCGCGCTTTCGATGGCCATCGCCGCAGCCGCGCAATCGCACCTCAAGGGAATCTTGGTGCCAAGCTCCAGCGCCGCTGAGGCCGCCGTCGTAGAAGAAATCGAGGTCATCCCGGTCGATAGTTTGACGCAAGCCGTGGCGTTTCTGACGGGCACACTCGACATTCCGCCGACCCCGCCGCGACTGGACGATTGGTTTCAGACGTACGCCTCCTACGACATCGATTTCGTCGACGTCCGGGGACAAGAGATGGCCAAGCGGGCGATTACCATTGCCGCCGGCGGTGGGCACAATCTGCTGATGCTCGGACCGCCCGGCTCTGGCAAGACGATGCTGGCCAAACGTTTTCCGACGATCTTGCCCGTACTCACCGCGCAGGAGTCGATCGAAACGACCCGAATCTATAGTGCCATGGGTCTTTTGCAGCCAGGGCAACCGCTGTTGGCCACGCGACCGTATCGCAGTCCACATCATACGATCAGCGACGCGGGGCTCGTTGGCGGAGGATCGAATCCGGCTCCCGGCGAGATCAGCCTCTCGCACAACGGCGTGCTGTTTCTGGATGAACTGCCGGAATTCAATCGCCGCACACTCGAAGTGTTGCGACAGCCGTTGGAAGACGGCACGGTGACCATCAGCAGGGCGCTTTCGAGCACGACATTTCCGTGCAACTTCATGTTGATTGCGGCGCTGAACCCTTGCCCTTGCGGTTATCGAAACGATCCGCGTCGCGAGTGCCATTGCTCGGTACCACAAATCGAACGCTATATGAACAAGATCAGTGGTCCGCTGTTGGACCGGATCGACATCCACATCGAAGTGCCGGCGGTTCCGTACAGCGAACTCTCGAACCAACGCCCTGGCACCTCGAGCGACGTGATGCGCGAAGCGGTCACGGTTGCCAGAGGCCGCCAAGAGTCGCGTTTCGCTGGAACCTCCACCCGCCAAAACGCCCACATGACGTCACGTCTCGTTCACACCTGCTGCCAGCTCGACGATGCATGTCGCAACCTGCTCAAGACCGCCATGTCCGAGTTGGGCCTTTCCGCCCGCGCTCACGACAAGGTGCTTCGCGTCTCCCGCACCATTGCCGATCTCGAAGACAGCGAAGCCATCACGCCGACCCACATTTCCGAAGCCATCAACTACCGCATGCTAGATCGGGAGTTTTGGAAGTGAGGGAGGCCTGCCTGAACTTCAAACGGATTGAACTAGCGAAGACGGCGTACGTTCACGGCGAGATCATCGCTTTCGCTTTAGCCACACCTCCTCCGCCGCGCTTCTTCTTAGGTACAGTGGCTTGAGTTTCCAGAGATCGTCGCGCTGTCCTG
>CAZNXE010000422.1:0-3814 GCA_964576465.1 uncultured Planctomycetaceae bacterium | reverse complement strand
TACGCGTCTGTGTCCCCGAAACCTCGTTGCGAGTCGCCGACGGTCAGTAGATACTAGGTCAACGAAGCACGACCAACGAGTATCGGCTTAGTTCGTAAACAACGCGAGACAAGGCACATGAAGATTCTACCAACCATCGCGGTGCTGGGAGCGGCTTTACTGACGGCCCTTGGCAGCGATGCGGATGACCGGCCACCGAACGTTGTGCTGATTATTAGCGACGATCAGGCGTGGACCGATTTCGGCTTCATGGGCCATGAGGTAATTCGCACGCCCCGGCTCGATCGCTTGGCTGCCGAGAGTGCCACGTTTCGCCATGGCTATGTACCCACATCGCTGTGTCGGGCCAGTTTGGCCACCTTAATCACCGGTCTTTACCCGCACCAGCACCGCATCTGCTGCAACGATCCGCCCGACGGACAGCCTCGATCGTCGATGTTGTCCTTTATCGAGGAATCTCCGACGATCCCGCGCCTGCTCGCGGAGCTTGGCTACGCCAGTTTGCAAACGGGAAAATTCTGGGAGGAACATTTCGCCAAAGGTGGGTTCACGCAGGGAATGACGACGCACGGACGCCACGGTGAGGATGGTCTGGCCATCGGTCGCCAAACGATGCAACCGCTGGTTGACTTCATCGACGAGCAGCGTAGCAATCCATTTTTCATTTGGTACGCACCGATGATGCCGCACGGGCCGCACAACCCGCCAGCACGCTTTCTCGAAAAATACGCCATCGATAATCGTCCCATCAAACTGGCGAAGTATTATGCGATGTGCAAGTGGTTCGACGAAACGTGTGGGTTTCTATTGGATGAGATCGATCGCCAAGGACTGCGCGACAACACGCTGGTGCTGTTCATCGCCGACAATGGTTGGATCCAGCAGACAGGGTCATCTCGCACGACGCGCGGATGGTTCGCTCCCAAGAGCAAACTTTCGCCATACGATGGCGGGCTGCGCACACCGATCCTAGTGCGATGGCCGGGACACACAAAACCTGGCTTCTACGAAGATCTTGTTTCAAGCATCGATATCGCGCCCACGATCCTCTCTGCTTGCCGCGCCCAGGTTCCAGATTCGCTTCCTGGGGTAAATTTACTAAAGACAGCTTCCGGAGATGGCCCGCTGGCGCGCGACGCGGTCTATGGCGAACTGTACACACACACGGCTACCGACGTAAATCGACCTGCGTCCAATCTAACCTATCGCTGGATACGGCAAGGCAACTGGAAGCTGGTCGTACCGAACGATTCATCGTCTTCGACGGAGCTGTACGATATTTCAAGCGATTCAATCGAAGAACATGACGTTGCCGATGAGCACCCCAATCGTGTTGCGGCGCTGCGCAAGAAACTCGATGCCTGGTGGCTCCCTTGACCTGAGTGCTGGAATAGAAGGCCTGTAAAATGCAACGGAACCGTTCTTGGGCAATCATGTTGTCTGTTGCCATCTCCGCGATATCCACGGGAAGTTACGCGCAGGAAGACGATCCTGTGCGGTTACGGTCCGACCCGCCGGCGATTCAGTCATCGTGGGACGATCTTCTTGAAAGTGTCGAAACCTCGGACGACTGGCCAGCACACCGCGAAGTGCTGCGGCGGCGGTACCTGGACCTGCTGCGAGATCAACACAAACCGCCGCGCCCCGCGTTAGACCTTGAAGTGCATGAGACCGTCGTCGTCGACGATCTGTACACACGCAAATTGATCAGCTATCGCGTGGAAGAAGACGAACGCGCTCATGCTTACTTGGGCATCCCGCTGGGGCTCGAAGGCGCCGCACCCGGTATTGTCGCACTCCATGGCACCTACCGTTACGGCAAGCAACGCGTCGCCGGGCTTATCGACAACCCGAACAAGGCCTATCTCGATCATCTTTGCCGACGCGGCTATGTCGTGATCGCGCCCGAGCATTTTGTTTCCGGTCACCGCACACCGCAAGCAGGTCCGTATGAGACGGGAGCGTTTCACGCCAAACATCCCCAGTGGACGGCCGTCGGAAAATTCACGTTCGAGCATTCGATCGCCATCGATGTTTTGGAGACGCTCGATGAAGTCGATTCTCAACGTATCGGGACAGTCGGGCATTCCCTCGGAGGGCACGGCACGATGTTCCTCGCAGCGTACGATACGCGCATCAAGGCCGCGGCTTGCAATTGCGGCGCGTCGTTCTTTCGACATAACTCGGGCGTCGAACATTGGGCCCGCGATCATTGGTATGTCTACTTCAAGCACATTCGGCCAGGGTTGCTCGAAGGGCAACTACCGCCGATCGATTTCCACGAGATCATCGCCCTCATTGCACCTCGAGCCTTCATGGATCTCTCGGCGCTCAACGACGGTAATTCACTGACGCAACGGCAGCGTGTGTTGATGCTGATGAAAGTGATGGACGTCTACGAACTATTAGGCGTGCCAGAGAACTTCGCCTTCTACGTCCACGGACGCGGCCACGGCGTCGCCCACGAATCGCGAGCGCTGATCTACGGTTGGCTAGACAGCCACCTCAAACCACCGGAAGCGACCCGCACACGGCTGGTCAGCCCACGGTAACGAACGGGACATTCGTTGCATCTGTTACAGTGCTTACGGTGATCTACCAGCATGTTGGAGTGTCGGGAACCCTACTATGTCGGAATCGTATGATGCCATCTTGGTTCTCTCGTTTGGCGGTCCAGAGAAGCGCGATGACGTCATCCCTTTTCTGGAGAACGTTCTTCGAGGCAAAAATGTTCCCCGTCAACGGTTGTTGGAAGTTGCCGAGCACTACTATCTTTTTGACGGCGTCAGCCCGATCAATCAACAGAATCGAGAACTGATCGAAGCGCTTGCCAAGGAACTTGAGTCACACGGTCCGCACTTGCCGATCTATTGGGGAAACCGCAACTGGCAGCCTTTGCTCACCGACACACTTCGGCAGATGAAGGCCGACGGGATTCATCATGCCATTGCGTTCTTCACCTCCGCGTTTAACTCGTACTCCGGTTGCCGGCAATACCGCGAAAACATCGTCAAGGCCCAAGCCGAGGTAGGCCCAGGTGCCCCGACCGTGGATAAGCTGCGTTCGTTCTATAACCATCCAGGCTTTATCGCCGCGAATGTCGATCGTGTGCGATCGGCACTGCAAGAAATCCCCCGTGAGCGACACGCCACGACGCAACTTGTCTTCACGGCGCACAGCATTCCAACCGTCATGGCAGCCGGATGTGACTATATTACGCAGTTGAGCGAAGCGATTCGTCTGGTCAGCGAACAAGTCGGTCCGTTCGATGCGCAGCTCGTCTATCAAAGTCGCAGTGGCCTGCCTTCTCAGCCCTGGCTCGAGCCCGATGTTGGCGACTACCTCACATCGCTCAAGCACTCTGGCAAGTATACCGATGTGGTGCTTGTGCCGATTGGATTCATCTCCGATCACATGGAGGTCTTGTTTGATCTTGATACTGAAGTCCGCGAGATCTGCACGGAGATCGGTTTGAACATGGTCCGCGCGAAGACGGTCGGCACCCACCCTGCGATGGTCAGCATGATCGGCGAATTACTACGCGAGCGCGTGGAAGGTAACGAGCGTCGTGCATTGGGGACATTTGGTCCAAACCACGACGTGTGCCCCGAGAATTGCTGTCTGTCAGGCCGTTCATCAGCGCCAACTCAGGCGCCGTGACATCCATTCTACCGAGACACTGTCGAGCTACGGCGTTGCCGATGATGTGTCTGCCGCGGTCGTTTTGATCGACAATACAAAGGCCAGCAGCTCAAAGACCTCGTCCTTTGAAAAACGATCGAGGAGCGCCTTGGGCATCATCGAGATTGATGAT
>CAZNXE010000421.1:0-3818 GCA_964576465.1 uncultured Planctomycetaceae bacterium | reverse complement strand
GGTATCTACACAACTTTGCTAGCTGGTATTGCGCGACGGGTGACCCAGCCGACTGCGCGGCTGGGCCACCCATCGTGTTTTCTTTTCACGTGCTAGCAAACTTGTGTAGATACCTATGGGCAAAGCCAGTGGCACCCCAAGTCTGGAGATTGAAGACGCACTATTGGAAGCCGCTCGCCGTGCTACTTGTCGCGTTTGTTCTTCCGCCGGCTTCGCAAGTTAAGTTTCTTGGTGCCCAGTGGTTCACCTTCATGCGGCAACACATCCGGAAGAACGCGGACCGCCGTCGTAAACACGAACGGCTGGGACAAGCCGCTCTCAAAGGTCAGTTCGACGAAAGATGCAGTGAATCCTGATTTCGGTTCATCGATCTTGGCAACATAGGATCCATCGGGTTCGGGAGCCAGCGGCGTGCTTTCGTACGCCTCGCGGCCAATAACTTCCAGACGGAAGTCTCGGGCACGCTTGTTCGTTGCCTGCCACAGAACAACCTTCGACGGTTCTTGCTTGGTTGTAACGCGAATCGAACCGTCGTCTTCAAAGGTCCAAGCATATTCAGGACGCGGTTTGTCTTCCAGAATTGCATGATAGAAGGCCTGAACGTCTTGCAACGCGGTCGAGCCTTGCAGCGAATGACCCGCATTGGGGTTATACCGGATCCGTTTTTCGCCCAGCAAATCGTCGTAGTAGAACTGCGATGAGTCGGGCAGGAAGAACTGATCGTTGCCGGCGTTGACAACAAACTTCGGCATCGTCAGCCGATGCCGATAGCGATACGGATCGACAATCGTCAGCAAGGCGTCATACTCCGGCGTTCCGGCCTTGTCCATCAGATCGTGCCGCACATAGTCCCACACGGCAGGCGCCCAAAAGCCATAGGCATCGTGGTGATGCTGCATCGATTTGCCCACGTTGAGCACGTCAATCACGATCGGAATGATGGCACATACACGATCGTCGACCGCGCCGGTAAGCCATGTGGTCCAACCTCGCTTCGACCCTCCCGCGACGACGAAGTTCTTAATGTCGACTTCGCCTGCCTGCGCTTCCTTCATGAAGGTCTGAACCGTGTCCATTGCCTTCACGGCAGACTTGACCATGGGCAAACGTGCCGGCCACGTTTCGTCACCGGTCTTCAAGAACTGCGCCCAAGTGTAGGCGATCAGATCGTCTTCGACCCGACCTTGCCCGTCGCCATGGAAGACGAGCGGCTGGTTGGGGATCATTTTCAGTTCGGCGACGACCGAGTTGGTTCCCACGGCGAGCGCCGTCGCAAGGCCATCGGCTTTCGATGGCGGACCCCCGTTGTTGGAGCCACCGGCGATGAACAGCATTGCCTTGTCGTACTTCACTTCGTCGGGCTTGACGATGACCAGCCAATGCTTCCACTCGGTCCGGTCAACATCATCGGTTGTTCGCCACGTCTGAGAGACCATCTCGATCACATACGTCGTGTACCCGTCGCCATCGACCGTTTTCAAGAGTTCCCAGCGATAGGTGTCATCACCGTTCGCCAGGTAGCGGTCCAGCGCGGTCTCTGTCGCAAGCGATTCAAGTGCGGCCGGTTTCTCAGCAACCGCGGCCCCCGGTTCGGCAGCCTGCACCCGCGCCGCCGCAACAGAAACCAAGAACAGCCCGAACAAAGAACCAAAAATCAAACGACGATAAAACATAAATTGCCTCCTCACGATGACGAACGATGGCTTCGCGTGCCTGGGGTGGGTAAATCGAGGTTCATCCAGCGACACACCGGTGGCCGATCGCCATTCCCGTCGCCGCCAGGAACCACCTATGTTACGCCGAAGCGCCCATGGATGAAACCATGGGCCGCAAGATTCACCGTATGGGGCAATGCGTTTCAAAGAGATTGGGCGCTTGACGCCGAGAAAGTCCTACCGTTGCCCGACTTAGGGCTGCGTAGAAGATCGCTCATAAACCATTGGGGCTACGGAATGAGCGTCGGCAGGGTGTTGAGAAAGGCAAAGCCTACCGCGTAGGAGGCGATTACGGTCAAGAAAACGGTCGCGATTTGTTTTGTTGTCGTCATGGTTGTCTTCTCCCTTGCTGCCCGCCGATGCGGACATCTCGCACTCGCCCCCCCACGGTCATTCCCGTGGTCGAATTCACGACACCTTGTTGGTGGCGGTCAGTGAGAATCGCCTGCGGAAGCGTTTCGAACGATGCCGGGCGTACCATGCCCGACGGGCAGGATTCACACTGTGGCGGCGTTTTCGACGTCCATCCGGCATCACTCTTCTCCAAGACGATCCTGATTAAAGGTTGTGTCTGACCAGCCAAAAGGCCTCGTTCTACTTAGCTATGCGAGAAATGGTCCGCAGTGTTACAGGGGGGGAGAGCCCCGGCATTGCCGGGGAGACCGTTCCCCAAGCGGTGGCTGTTCAACAGGTTCGACGCACCACGACCGCCGAAAGTTCCAGCCCTGGTGAAAAGAGAAAGCCTCGTCACAACCCTTGCAAGCCCGGCGACGGAGAGGGGAGCGACCGTGTCGTTCGGCCTCGGGCTGGCGAGATTAACGCGACTTCCCGGGCAGTTCATCCTCCGGCAGACTTGGCCTCTGGTCGTCGCTCGGCTGTGAGGCATCTTTGTCGCCACATAGCCCCGACAACACGGGTTTGGCGACATGATAGACCATGCTCAGAGAGAGCCCTGGCAAACGGTCATCGCCATCACCGCCCAGTTTCTTTTCGATCTTCCGTTGCGATTCGCTCAGCCTTCGTGCCGCGGCTTTGGCTTCGACATTACCTTGTTGATACAGACCGATGTACACGCGGCGATGTCCAACCTTGGTTTGCTTCTCCCGAAAGTAACTCCTGCTCGTCGCTCGGGCGATGCACTCGACCGTCGCCCAATCGCTCGACCACTGACGTCGCACCACGTATTGCACGACAAACTCTTGCATGCCTTCAAGCGAGGCTTGCGTGGAAGGCTTTAGCTTGAAGAACACGCCATACTCCCGGGCGATCGTGCCGGATGCCAGCAGAAGCTGTTTGGGGGGCAGCCGCTTGTACGTCTCGCTGGAGAGCGTGCGATGGGTCTTCCCGGCGCCAGCCGATGGTATCAGTTGCCCGTTCACGCCGCCGTACGACGCCGATACCCGACCGCCAAGCGTGACGTCGAGCGATTTGGCATCCTCGATGGTCCCCTTGACATCGACGGGGCCCTCGATGTCGGTGGTCACTTCAGTCCGCGGCAGAAAACCGACAACCCGCAGTCGCCGCGCGGGACTGGTGATGACGAACATCAATTCATCGAGATCCTGCTCACAACCCGAGAGCATCAGGACCGACACGCGGTACGTGGCCTCGATGATCTTCTCGTCCGGATTGGTAAGGGAAAACTCATCCGGCGTGACATCACGGCATTCGACCGCATAGCTCACGTCGAACACGACCTTGGGATCGGCAGCCAGCGCCGGCGTGGCCATTGCCACTGCCAGCAGGAGCATCGCCCCCAGGCGATGTTTGCGGCGACATACGTTGGTCGACGGACATTGGTTCATGAGTTCCTGCCTCCGTGTCGCAAATCAAATGTCCAACTTCACCGACAACGCAAATCGCATTTCCTTCACCTGTCGTCCGGCAACGAATCGTAGAGCGAACAGCGCTCGCGACAAGCGGGCGACGATCAATGTCGTCGTCGAACAGCGTAAACATCGGCCCGAGCGAACCGCTGAAGAAAGCGCGCCTCATGTCGACACCTGGTAAGACAGTTTTGCTCTCGCGACGCTAGCAACGAAGAGGCTTCACCTAGGTGCGTTGTGGATGTGGCATGAGACACGAAACATGGCGCTGCTTGAT
>CAZNXE010000420.1:0-3830 GCA_964576465.1 uncultured Planctomycetaceae bacterium | reverse complement strand
GGCGTTGTCGATGTAGGTGGAGTCGACGAGGTTTTGTTGGGTGCCGATGAGGCGTAGTCGCCCACTGCGTGCTCGCTCGATGATGCGGGGTACCAAGTGTGGATCGCCGGGCCCCCAAATGAGATGTGGCCGCAATGCGACCGTGGCCAGTTGCGAATCATTTGCCGCCAACACCAAACGTTCGGCAGCGGCTTTCGAGCGGGGGTATTCCGCCAGATAGCGGTCTGGATAGGGGGCCGTTTCGTCGATCCCGTTCTCGTCGTGACCAGAAAACACGGCGCTCGGCGAACTGGTGAAAACCAAACGCCCGATTCGCTGTCGCCGACAAGCGTCGATCACATGTCGCGTGCCGTCGATGTTCGCCGCGTTGTATTCTTTGCGAGACCCCCACACGCCGGCCTTTGCGGCCGTATGTACTACAACCTCGCAACCTTGGGCTGCTTTGCCGACCGCGCCGGCGTCGACGATATCACCTTGAATTACGTTCGCCCCTGCCCGTTTCAACTCGGGTGCGGCGCTTCGCTGAAACGCTCGCACCTCATCGCCACGCTTAAGTAAGCGGCGAACAATGGCGGACCCGAGAAAGCCCGCCCCGCCGGTCACTAGAACCTTCATGATTGTTGCCTCGCCGCCCACGTGGCCAGCGCCTCACGATCGATCTTCGCGTTGTGCCGCCGGTCGACCGGAAAATCTTTGTGAAAGAATATCTTCTGAATGGCCTTCGTGTGTGAAAAATTAGCTCCGATCTCCAGCAACTCGCGACGAATGGTTGCCTGATTCTTGTCCATTGCCTCGGCTTCCAGTTGCACGCACAGCCCTGGTTCGACTGCTTTCGTTTCATCTTGCAATGACACTAAGGCCGAGCGAAACACCGCTGGGTGCGTATTGAAAATAGCCTCCGCTGGGATCGTGAACAGCGTGGCATCGGGAGTTCTGACACGGTGACTCTTTCGCCCGCAAAACCAAAGTCGATTTTGTTCGTCGAGATAACCCACATCGCCCATGCGGTGGTAAACGCCTCCGTCAGTGGAGGCAATCTTCGCCATGCGTGTCGATTGACGGCGTCCGTAATACTCGCTGGTAACCACCGGCCCGCGGACAACGATTTCGCCGATCTCGCCAGGTGGCACGAGCAGATCATCAGACCATTGGGCAATGGCGTCATCGCTGATGCGAATGATGTGGATCGAAATCCCCCCGACCGCACGACCAACACAGATGCCCTTTCCGCGATCGGTAAGCAGTCGCGTCTCGCTCAACACTTCGTTACTGCCGATGGACGCCACCGGCAGCGATTCGGTCGCGCCGTATGGAGTGAATACCTGAACATCCGCTGGCAACAGCGAAGTGAATTGTTCGAGAATACTCGCCGGCATCGGCGCACCGGCCGAAATCACTCGTCGCAGCGACGGAAACTTCACACCCCGGGGCTCGCCCCACCGGGCAACACGGTTCAGCAGTGCGGGGGAGCCAAATAGATTGGTCACACCAAAGTTTTCGATCGCCTCGGCAATTTTTCGAGGGTCGACATGAGCGGGCCGGGTAAAGTCCATTTCCGGAACGATGGCCGTCATTCCTAGGGCTGGGGCGAACAGCGCGAACAGCGGAAATGTGGTTAAGTCGACCTCGCCCGGTTCGATGTTGTAGGTGGTTCGCAGTTCGTTTACTTGTGCTTCAAAAATGGCATGCGTATAGACGGCCCCCTTCGGCACGCCCGTGCTGCCGCTTGTGAATAGGATCGCGGCAACATCATCTGAAGTTGTCGCGGCAATCTGTATTTCTGGCAGGGCTGCTCCTCGGCGACGAACCGCATCGAGACGAATGGCACCGGTGGGGAGACCTCGGCTGGGACCAACCAGAATCTTCGTGCGAATCGTGCGTCGCCCCCAACCCAGCAAGCGCCGGGCAACGTGCGCCGCGCGAATTCCGATAAAGGCTTCCGGCTCGGCTTCGCGAAGACACTTCCCAAGATTGCGAATGCCCATGCCAGGGTCGACGCCGATCATCACGGCTCCGACTTTGAACAAAGCAAACGTCAGTGCGAAGAACTCCAAGCTCGGCTTCACCATCAACACGGTTCGCACGCCGCGCCCGATCCCTAGATCGACCAGCCCTCGGGCGATCACATCGCTTTCTTCGTCTAGCTGACGATAGGTCATGTGCGAATAACAAACGCGCCCCCGGCGATTGCGTCCCTCGGGATACGCAACGGCCAGGGCATAAGGTCGCTGTCGAGCCGCGGCCGGTAGATGGGCGGCAATGTTGACTAGCGAAGGCTCAACAGTTGTGGCCACGGCAAACCTCAATCCGCGGTGGGCAACGGGTGTTTTTCCAGAAACTGACCGACTAGCGGTACCATCTCTTCGGTGGTGTCTTCAAGCACATAGTGACCGGCGTCATCAAACTGATGGAGCTCCGCATCCGGAAAGCGCGATGTCCACTCGCGAAGAAAGTGTTCGTCGAAAACAAAATCCCGCATTCCCCAACCAATGAACATCGGCCGGTCGCGAAACTGCCCAACGTTGGCTTCAATGCGGCTGATGTCGTCATAGCCGCTGTCACCTTCATGCAGGGGGATATCCTTGACGAACTGCAACACCGCGACGCGATGTTCCCACGAATCGTAAGGTGCCAGATACGCGTTTTTCACGGCTGCCGGCATGGGGTGCCGCGTTACGCAGTTGCGAACGGCGCCCCGGCAAAATGCGTTCAAGCCCTGAACCATCATGGGCCCCAGCCAGGGGCGACGGCACAAACGCAACTGCCACGGGAACTGCTTGCCCTGGGGAAGATGGAACGCGGAGGTGTTGAAGATGACAAATCGGCGAACACGCTCGGGATGCCGCGTGGCGTAGGCCATTCCGATCATGCCTCCCCAATCGTGCAGAACGAGCGTCAGATTTTTCCGCAGACCGAGATGGGATAACAACGATTCCAGATCATCGACCCGTTGAGAAAGCGTGTAGGGATACTTCTCGACCGACGGGGTGTCAGAAAGCCCCATGCCGAGGTGATCGGGGACAATCGTTCGCCAGCGGTCTTTCAGTTGGTGGACCAGATGCCGATAGTAGAACGACCACGTTGGATTGCCGTGCAACATGACCACCGGGTTGGCATCGCGAGGGCCTTCGTCAAGATAGTGAAGACGATTGCCATTCAAGTCGAGATACTGGCCCGCGAAGGGATAGTCAGGAAAGTTCATGGCCCACCGGAAATGCTGCCAGGGTTCCGTCGTCGTCCATTACCAATCCCAACCGAGCATCAAGCAATTCAGGCCGCTGCCGATACCGAGAAAACCAACGCGGTCACCCGGCAACAGGAACTTGCGTTGTTCGGCCAAGGCAGCGGTAAGTGGCACGGAGACGGTGCCAATGTTGCCGAGATATTGATAGGTTGAAAAGTCCTTCTCCGGCGGAATGCCCAATTCCTTGAGCATGGTTTCGCGATGCCCCGAACCGACCTGATGGCAGATCACTTTGTCGACCTGATCGCGAGCCCAACCCATGCGACTCAAAAACGATCCCCATGTTCGCACGCCCAACTCCGCGCCATGTTTGAGCACTGCCACCGAATCGGTGGACATGAATTGGGTGAGCGCGGCGGGCAAGCTTTCCGAGGGTAACATCTTCGCCACGATGGGTGGCAGGCGGTCGCTGGTCATCAGGTTTTTTAGGGCCGTGGGAATGGTCTCCGGGGCGATCAATTGATCGATCGCCTGCATGAGCTTGTCGGGGGAGAACATCAGCTTCATGTTGGCGACCGGAGATAGCGTTATGCCCCAGCGGCACAGCGCGTGATGTTCCGGAGCGGATTTCGTGGCGGCGCCGACC
>CAZNXE010000419.1:0-3868 GCA_964576465.1 uncultured Planctomycetaceae bacterium | reverse complement strand
GATCACGCTTTGCATCTTCATGGCTCCTTTCGCTCGATCGCCGTTAGCTCTTTGTCGACCAACGTCCGCAATTCGTTCAAGTCGAGTCGGCTACGACGGGCTTCATCCAGAACTTGCCTCAGGCGATCTCGGATCAACCGAACACGCTCGCGGCGGCACTTTTCCGCCGCGCCGGTGGCAATCGCCAGCCCCATGCCACGGACCGTGCGCAACACGGCGTCGTCTTGCAATTGACGATACGCCCGGGCCACGGTGTTGGGGTTGATGGCCAACTCGCGTGCCAGCTCGCGAACCGAAGGGACCAACTCCCCGGTTCGCAGCACGCCGCCGGCAACAGCAAACTTGATTTGCCGAACCACCTGCTCGTAGATGGCGACGCCGCTGGTCGGATCGATGGGGAAAAACATGGCAATTCCTACTGTACTAGAGTTCTAGTACAGTAGCAGTTCGGGCAGGTTCCTGTCAAGCGTCTGACACAATTTCTTCACTAAGCGATGACCGTGGGAGATGCCCGAGGGGCGAAGGCCGCCTGATGGGGCGCTGGCCATGCCTTGCTGGCCGCCATCGGTACTGGAATGTACAATCGCATCGAAGTCCGTCTGCTATAGATTGCGCTGCTGCACGACTCGTCCAATCCGACGGAATACTACGTGGAAACCCTCATGCCGGCACTGGGTGAACCCGAGGTGCAACGTTTTCGCATAACGTGATCGTCTCTGGATGTGTTGCTGCTAGATGATCGAATCAGATCAGGGAATGTCACGCTCCATGAACGAATCCACTTCGTACCGCCGAAGTGATGCGTGCAAGCGCCGGCAACGCGAAGGGGGCACTTTCGCATGAGTCGTTCCGGGGTCGATCGATCGCGTCGCCGTCGTCGCTGGTTTGCCGCACTAACCGTGTCTGTAACGATCGTTACGTCGTTGTTGTGCGGTGAAGTCGTGATGCGAGTCGCGCACATCGAGCCGTTGCAGGTTGAATCTTTGACGTTCGAGGTCGAGCCGATCGACGAGCAGCGCGGCGAATCGTCAAGCGAGGGGCACGTTACAAATCAAAGGCTCTTCCTCCCCGATGAGGTCTTGGGTTATACGCACTTACCAGGTCGGTTCAATGTGAAGCTGAGCGATGATTACACGTTCACGATGACCCATCGCCAGGACATGCTACGCATCACGCAGCCAGACGATTCAGAGGACAAGGCCGACGGGCGAGCGGCGCTGTGGATTTTCGGTTGTTCCTTCACGCACGGATGGTCGGTCAACGACGAGGACACGTACCCTTGGCGGATGCAGGAGATGTTGCCCGACCACAACGTGGTCAACTTCGGCGTCAGCGGATACGACCAGCTTCATGCACTCTTGCAGTTTGAACAGGCGATCGGTTCGCACCCGCCACCGCAAGTCGCAATCGTCACCTATGCGCACTTTCATGACGAACGCAACACATTCGGACGCGCCTACCGAAAGTCCACCGTGGCTCACATATCCCCACGGCTGCGCGGCACGCTGTTTCCGTTTGCAAGAATCGGCCCCGACTATTCGGTTGTGATCGGTCATCGGCCCGCGGAGTTTCGCGGCCTGCCGCTGCTACGTCTCTCCGCACTGGCCAACTACGTGGACGATCTGATTGATCGCCTCGACGATCGCCTGATACGCAGCCACGATGTTTCAAAGGCCCTAATTCTCGCCCTCAGCCGTCGGTGTCAGCAGCAGGGAGTTGAACTCGTGGTAGCCGGCATTACGCAAGAGCCCGCGACATGGGATATCCTGGCATTCTGTCTGCGGCACGAGATCCGACAAGTGGATATCTCCTTCGATTACGGAAACCCCGACTACATGAATGCCCCCCACGATCCACGGCATCCATCGCCGGCGGGCCAACTCATTTATGCCGAAAGACTTGTGACCTACTTGAATGATCAGGCCCTTTTGTCCATGCCAAACGGTGCTGTCCATCTGCATGAACGGCATGATTCGCAAGCCGATCTGTTAAGATCGCGATCTGTTACATTCTTGCCATAAGAATCGTCTCTCTCGGATCTCTCTCAACGAGCCCTCATGTCTCGACCAACGGAAACTGAATCGACGATTACGCCGAATGAGTCGTGACAATCCCAAAAAGCGAACGTCGAGGCATCTCGCCCCGATCGAAGACAACCCGGGAGCCGGATTGCGAAGCGCCCGTGTGCGGCGGTGTGTCGGCTGGGCCGTCGCGCTGCTCGGTATTCTTGTTCTCTTGATTGTGTGGCGACAGGCGTTCCTTTATTCACCGCCCTATTGGGACGCGGCCACCGGCCTTTGGACGGATGC
The DNA here is from genome assembly GCA_964576465.1 of uncultured Planctomycetaceae bacterium. Taxonomy (GTDB): domain Bacteria; phylum Planctomycetota; class Planctomycetia; order Pirellulales; family JAEUIK01; genus CAZNXE01. The sequence goes on along the minus strand of CAZNXE010000419.1, from coordinate 1,559 downwards.
CGCCTATTTGGCCGACTCGAACTTCGACTATCGTGCGCTTCAGCAAGCCCGAACCGAAGCCCAATTGTCGCCGGGACCCTCCATCGTTGCCCCGACAATCTTGGCAACGATCATGCGCTTCGCACCTGCGCAAGCCATCCTCATTGGACACCTGGTGATCTTTGCCGCGGCGGCAACGGTGGCCTTGCTTTTAGTCGCCCTGCTGCGCGCTCGGGTGGGATGGGCCGCAGCTGCCGTGAGCGCTCTCGTCGTGCTATTGACACCGCTATACAGCGCGCAGGTAGAGCAGCTTGGAACTCAGATACCGACGTGTGCGTTAAGCCTGGCCTCGCTTCTATTGTTAAGCCGCGGCAGGTGGGTGTTGTCGCTTCTGTTCGCGGCTGCGGCGATGTTGGTCGATACAGGAGCGATCGCACTCGTTCTTGGCAGTATGATCTATTTGACGACAACGCTTCGACAATCGCCACACACGGTCGCCCGGCCGCTGATTGGATTTAGCGTCCTATTCGGTGTCTCACTACTCGTGTGGTGGCTGAATACGAGTGTCGAAGTGATCGATCCGACCCGCTTTGAAATTGTGATGGGCGGTTGGGATTATGTATTGCGATTCTGGACGCCGGATGTCGCCTTGGCAATTCTGCTGTCTCTTTTGGTTGGCCCGTTCTTGTTCTGGCACGCTTCACTTCGAGAACGGCCCCCATGCGAGGTTCATGACGCTGCACGGCTCGCGTGGTGCGCGCTGTGCGTCAGCGTGGTCTGGGTCGGTATGGATAAGGTCATGCCGACTGATTTGACCACGTGCGTTGTGCTGGCGAGCATTGTGCTGAGCGCCATCTTTTTGCAATTCGGCCGAATGCGACCGCTGGGTTGGTTGCTTGCCGTGGTCATGCTGATCTTTCATGCCTCCAATCAGCACGGACGTTATTACCCCGTGCCTTCGCTGCTGCACGGTCAGGACTTTGCCCGAACTGGCAGCGCACTTTCACGGAGCTTGGAATACCGCCGCGATCATCTAGCGAACATCGAGGCTGTACGAACGGTTGCCAAGCGTCGCGAAGCACTGCCCGTGATTGCCGCGGCGCCGTTGACACACTTTCTCGCCTTGCCCCGGTTGGGCTACGTCGACGAACCGATTGCCGGCATTGGCCTTCAGCCGGTGGTGCAAGCAACCATTCACATAGTTGAATTCCGCTTGTCGGTCGTTTCGTGGCCCGCAGAGGCGATCTACCTTGTTGCCGGCAATCCGTACTACTGCGACACGCCTTCCTTGGTGCTCACCGGTCCCACGGAAAATGACGAGATTCTGTATCAAGACGATGAACTGTCATCGCTGGTCGTGTTTCGTAGGCAATCACGTGGCCGTGTCGACGAGAACACGGAATCAGAGTGGTTGTTTGAACGATTCTTGATGTATGCCCCCAATTACTACCGGGCTATTCCACGTGCGATGATCTACGAGCATCACGGGCAAATCAAACGAGCGATCGCTGAATTGGAGAAAGAACTAATCTATTCGCCCGTCAATTCAGAATTGCAGATTGCCTTGGCCGGTCTGTTGT
>CAZNXE010000418.1:0-3869 GCA_964576465.1 uncultured Planctomycetaceae bacterium | reverse complement strand
ATATCGTTAAGTCGAAGGGCGGCAACCTCGAAGCCTTCGTCTAATTGTCTCTTTACCTGCGAACCGTGCCGGAACTCAACTGCGGCGAGGTTCCATCGTTTCCGTTCTCCCGTAATAGCGAGAATTCTCCCGTAACAGTGGCAGCAGTGTGCCGGGGCGGGCATACTGTGTGCATCATGGCACACGTTGCTGGGTGAATTCGCGATTCCAGGGGAGACGAATCGAATGCTGGGTGTACAACTGAGGCGCTATGGGGGGTGGGGGTTTCTGCTGCTGTTGCTTGGGAGCCCCTTCGTCGCGGCTTCGGCGAATGCTGAACCCAGCGATCCGGTATTGCTGGTCTTTGATACGGACATTGGCAACGATATTGACGACGCGCTAGCCCTGGGGGTCATCCACGCGCTATCGGAGCGAGACGAATGTCGACTGCTGGCGGTTACCATCACCAAAGATCATCCTGATTGTGCAGCGTTCGTCGACTTGGTGAACACGTTCTATGGCCGAGGAAATATCCCGATCGGTGTGGTCCGAGATGGGAAGACACCTAAGCAGAGTCGATTCATCAGCGAGACCGTTGCCGCCACTGATGGTGATAAGCGGCGTTTTCCCCACGACCTGAACAGTGGGAACGATGCCCCAGAGGCCGTAGGGCTGTTGCGAAAGGTGCTCTCCACCGCGCCCGACAAATCAGTCGTCATGGTCGTGGTCGGCTTTTCGACCAACATCGCTCGTTTGCTGGACTCGCAGGGCGATGAGCATTCCGACCTGTCGGGTCGAGAGCTTGTGCAGCGCAAGTGTCGTTTGCTTTCGATCATGGCCGGCACTTTTGGCGGGCCACACAACGGACGCAAAGAGTACAACATCTACGTCGACCTGCCGGCAGCCCAAAAGATCTACAAGCAGTGGCCCACGCCGATTGTGGCCAGTGGTTGGGAAATCGGTCAGGCAATTCAATATCCGGCAGTGAGCATCGAACAGGACTTCGACTACGTCGATCATCATCCGATCGCCGAAGCCTATCCGAAGTATCAAAAGATGCCCTACGACCGCGCGACATGGGACTTAACGTCCGTGCTATACGCGGTTCATCCCGACCGTGGCTATTTCGGCATTTCAGAACCGGGAATCATTCACGTGGACGACGATGCGAAAACGTCGTTCGAGGAAGCCCCTCACGGAAACCACCGATTCTTGACCGTGAACGATGAACAGATCGCCCGCGTGCAAGAGGCCCTGATGCAGTTGGTAACCCAGCCGCCAAGAAGCGTCCGGTAGAAGGACGAAGCGACACTAATGCGTGTGTTGTCGCGGCACCTCAGTCGCCGGGTGAACGATGAGCGATCGTCTCGCCGTTGAGGCGGGAGGGGCCTGGTCGGCGAATCGCCACGGGTTTTGTGGCTGTCGACCGTCTAGCGACCGCAAATGCTCCAGCAAGATGCGTCGCACTTCGAGAATCGCCCTGGGATGTTGGTGAACGGCCGAATGGCTCGAATTGACGATCAGTTCTGATTCAACGTTCTCGATATGAGCGCTGGCGTACGACACGATTCCGTCACCACTTTCGATCAGCGGAACCGGTTCGCCGTCGTACTCCAAGACCCCGACGATGTTGTGGCTTTTCACCCACGGCGGCAACTGGGTGTTTACCAGCACTGGCAACAGCGGCGATTCTGGCGAGAGCGAATCGAAACTCGTCTTGGCATTTTGGAACGAGTCGTCGCGGAACAGCCCCGGATTGTCGACGAGCAGTTGTTCGCGACCACGCACGAGCATCTCCGGCAACGTGATCAGCTTTCGGCCTAGCCATTGTGTGGCCGAATTGGAAAAGCGGCTACCGCGATGGGGAGTCGCGACGGTGATCAACCGGCGTACGGAAGGATTGGCGTTGAAGAAAAACGTTGCTTGCAGCGACTGGCTCACATCACGCTCAGCTTTGACAAGATGAAACGGCATGGTGGCCACCGCATCCCAATATCGCTCCCCACTGGCAACCGTTTGCAGCTTTGAAATCAGTCCCCCCATGCTATGTCCAACCAGCACCATCTGATCGAGCGCCGGGGTGCGGCGCTGAGGGTCGACCACGGATCGCATCTCGGCCAGATCACGTCGAAACTGCGCGGCACTGCCCCAAAACGGTTGCCCGGTGGGATACATGTAGAACCAGAATTGGTAGCGATCTCGTAACTCGGGTGAACCGCGCAGGTCATTGAACATCTCCATCCACGTCAATGGACTCGACCATAATCCATGCACCATAATGACGGGGATCTTGTGCGGCTCGTACGGTTGCAACATGTACAGGCCAGATAGTTCTTCCGTCAGATCGGGCCGCAACAGCCCGGTTGTGGCGACCGAATCGAGATGCGATTGATTGAGGAAATAGGCCAGCGGTGTACTCAGGTCGCTCTCCAAGGGAACCCGAATGTCGCCGACCATGATGTCAGTCGATGTCAGAGGATCGTAGAATTCCAGCACCGCCCGGTGATGGGCAATCGAGCCATCTTTGGGGTTCGGCGGCGAAGGGAGAAGCCGCAAAAATGCCGTGGCGGGAAACGCAAGCTCCGGCGGGTAGTATTTCTCGGCAGGAAGTGGCTGGTCGTGCTGCTTCCTTTTGACGATCACCGGGACCCCCAATCCGAAACTCTCGTACGAATTGGTCAGCCCTTGGACTTGATAGTCCGAGACGAACTCGAACTCACCAAAGTCATCCTCGTCCCATCGTGTTCCCTGCACGACGACCGTCACGTCGCAGATGTTGTTCGCCGTTTCGACACGGTGCGTGCAACCAGGCTGCAAGCCGTTTTGCTTGACGAGCTGCCGCATGCTCTCTTCCAGTGCCGCGTTGTAGAGATCGCATGCGCCGCGGAATTGCGGATCGTAGGGGTTTCGCACACGGCCAAATCGCTGGTCGAACAGGAAGATGTACGCATGTGCCACGGCGGTCTCAAAATATTCCAGCGCGGCTTGTTCATCACGACCTTCAAGTTGTTTTCCACGGATAAAGCTCAACTCCGCGAAGGCATGAAACTTGTCGGCAGAAGGTTCTTCGGCGACGACACCTTGCAGGCGAACCATCGCCCGATCTGGATCGTCTTGAAACTGTGCCAACAGGTCGTAGCGCCGCAACAACTGTAAGGTCCGTGCGCTCGGTTCCGGACCACTGCGAGAGTTGATCTTGAGCTGCTCGACCAACGCGTTGCGAGGTGTCGAACGAACCGTGACATATTCAGTCGTCGCGCAACCAAAGGCTGACAAGAAGACCAATGCCAGCAGCATCGCGCAGCATGCACGCAGCCGCGCAATCGCGGTTCGGCCGCGACGGGAATTGCTAGGCCGCCGACATGAATCGGAAAGCGTTGCGTACGTCACGCGCATGGAATGCCGTGAATCTGTGTGAGATAGGAAGCATGGAATGGATCCGCGACGTCACGACGCGCGGATAGTCCGCCTAAATAGGCTTGCAGCCCTGCGGACGTCAATCCCGGATCGCAAAGATCTCTGGAGTCATTGCAAGCAATGAACTGCTAGCGCTCAGAACGTGTTTTCAGCCCAGGACGAGTAGGGTTCGCTGACTTTCCCGTAGAGGGGAAGAAATCACAAGCTCTGGCAGAAATTTGTGACCCCTTCCATGGGAACGTCGTCTGAGTGCTTGGAGGGTTTGCATGCCGAATGGTCAAGGGCTGGTGTTACCACCGCTGCCCCATTCGTTTGCAGGAAGAATCTCCCGGTATCGACTGCGGTTGTTTGGATGTGTGTGTCGGTCCTGATATCGTAAGGCGTGCGGCAGATAAGAACATACCAATCGCAACCCGATGCGTAACAACATTATGCAAGTGCTAGCGGTGGAGGGTTGTAGAAAACGGGTTCGC
>CAZNXE010000417.1:0-3969 GCA_964576465.1 uncultured Planctomycetaceae bacterium | reverse complement strand
GGGCCAAGCCGGGGTTTGCTTCATCCAGATCGACAAGGACCACCGATAGCTGTTTGGCGGCGAAGAGTCTTGCCAGCGATAACGTCATCGTCGTCGCACCCGACTCCGCGCGATTACCAAGGATCGCGATCAATTGCGTGCGGTCTCGGGCGTCTTTTCCCAGACGTTCGGCGAAGCGGCCAATCGTCTCGCCGGCCGTGGACAATACAGTGTCGACGATCGGCGGCCATGCGAAGTGATCGACTTCGAGCGCCGGTTGCCACGGTTCGGTGGCGATAGCGGATGGCTGCGAAGAAAAGTCGTTCTGGTTGTCCGACGCTTCGGATTCAATGCCCGCGGCTTGTCGATTCAACAAACCGATCAGCGAGAGTGTGTCGTTGGGCGGTGCGTCGGGAGCATCGTCCTCAGCAACACCTAGCGGGGGCGTCGGGCTGATCGTCTCAGTCGCGACCGCATGTTCCTCAGGCGCGATGCTCATGGCACTTGTCGCGGCAAACCTGGTACCGTTCGCCTGACGAAACGCTTCTACCAACGATTGATCAGTCATGCTCATTAAAAGGTTCCCGGCAATGGTCGTTCGATAGTACCGCGAAGCTGCGCGGCGGGGTGTGGCGCCCGATATTGGGGCGGCCGAACCGCGACACGTTGGGGTTGCCATGGGAGTTCAGGCGCGAGCGTTGTGGGATAAGCCTGAGCGCTGGCCGTGGGGATGCCCTGTCTCGGTGGAGTCGGGATATACGTGTGGTTCAAAGTGCGATACGGCTGCGGACGCATGGCGGTTGCTTCAAGGGCTCTGGGGCCCGTGGGTGGCGCATGGAACATTGGCGAAGCCACTGGCTGTTGCGGCAGTGGGTTGATACGACCTCGAATCACGGTCGGCATGTTCGACGCCGCATGGGGTGGTGGCATCCGCGGGCTGGGGGCAATCCAAGGCTGATTTGGCTGCGGATTCGCCGCTGGTGGAATCACCGCGACCGGCGGTGGAGTGTTAGCAGTTGGCACCGCGGGTGGCGTTCCTGTCGGTGGGGCCGCCCCGGCTGGCAGTTGTTCCGTGAGAGGGAACGCTTGGGCGACATGCGGGATGCCAGCCGCCGGATTCGCGGGCTGTTCGACAGGAACAACCGGTGCTGCTGGAGGAGGCTCGCTTGCAACGGGCGCAACAGCAACCGGCGTGGGTTGTTCGACGTTCGCTGGAGGATTCTGTACAGGCGTCGCGGCCTGGGCTGGTGATTCGACCGACGCAGCCGGCACCGCAGGCGCTGGTTGCGTTGCGGGGGAGACAGCTTCAACGGCCTTCGTGGGAGCTTCGACAACCTCTGAGATCGCGGCCACATCTTCCGTCGCATCCTCGCCGTTATCGAGGATTACGATGGCCAGGAAACAGGCCACGATCAGCAGCAGCACGACCACGGCTTCCGGGTGAAACAGCAGCCGCACAATCCAATTCGTCTGGCTACCGGTGTCGGTCGTCTTAGACGAGCGGCCCTTGATGGGCAGCAGTCGGGCACAAGTTTCTTGAACACGTTGCAGCCGTTGACTCAGTCGCGATGCCGACGAACTGGGTGCGGGTACGGAATGATGGGCAGCTTCCACACGATAATTTCGCACGGAACCCTCGGGCGGCAAAGGTGCTTCCGTAGCTGGCACCGACTGCGATCCAACGAACGTCTGAGGTGCCGTGTCGGTCACCCCAACATCGACCATTGCCGCCGGCCCGCCCCCGGGGGGCACATAGCGCAAAGCCGACCGACCGACGGCGGGCACTTGTAGTACGTCGCAGGGGGGGGGGACACCCAAGCCTTCCCATTTTTCGACCGCGTTCTTCATGCGCCTGCCTAATTGCCTGGGACAGAGAACGATTGCGGTGAAAACGCCAGTCGACAGCGACTCGCGCGAGCCACCAATCGCCATATGACGTACACGCCGCGAACCAAGGGATGTATGCTGGTATCGGTCCGGGTTTTAACGATCTTGAGCATTGCTCAAGGTATGCTGGCGCCGGCGGCAAATTCTCGTCGCGACTCCGTCTGAAATCCAACATCAAGACAACGCCTTTAAGTTGCATGCAGGAAGTAAGTTACGTCTCTTGCCGTGGTTCTGAGTATCTGCCATACTCCGAACCTCGACAGCCGATGTTTCATCCATGATGTCAACGTGAAAGCATTGGTTGCGTCGCGCGGAAGATAACCGCCCGGTTGTGCGAACGTCTTCCTGTTCTTTCGGCGCACGACGCGATGCCAATCATCATTCGGGACTGGCTCTTGCCATGGTTGCCTGCGTGCAACCGCAAGCCCCGCATCACATATCCTGTTCTAGTTCCGGAGTCAGTTAGCATGTCCCTTGCCGAGCGAGTTGATGCCACCTCGCTGATTCACTCGATCCTGCAACAGCGGATCATGGTTCTCGACGGCGCCATGGGCACCATGATCCAGGCGTGTGAATTCGAGGAGGACGACTTTCGAGGAAAACCGTTCGCCGACCATTCCAAGCCCCTGTTCGGCTGCAACGATCTGTTGTCGATCACGCAACCCGAAGCCATTCAAAGAATGCATCGCGAGTATCTGGAGGCCGGCGCGGACATCGTCGAGACCAACACGTTCAACTCCACCAGCATCTCGTTGGCCGACTACGACCTGCAATCACAAGTCCGCGCCATCAATCTTGCTGCCGTGCAATGTGCTCGCCGGGCTGTTGATGAAGTGTTGTCACGCGATCCTGAGCGACCACGCTTTGTCGCCGGGTCGATCGGTCCGACCAACCGCACGGCGTCGCTCTCGCCCGATGTCAACGATCCCGGCAAGCGGCTCGTTACATTCGATGAACTTGTCGAATCCTACTGCGAGCAGATTGCCGCGCTGGTCGAAGGCGGCGTCGATATCCTGTTTCCCGAAACAAGCTTCGACACGCTCAACATGAAGGCCTGCCTGTTCGCTATCGAACAGTTCTTCGAGGAACAGCAACAGCGCTTGCCGGTAATGGTTTCAGCCACCATTACCGATCGCAGTGGACGTACGCTGTCGGGCCAAACACTGGAGGCTTTCTGGAACTCGATCTCCCACATCGACCTGCTCAGCGTCGGGCTGAACTGCGCACTGGGGCCCGACATGATGCGGCCTTATGTCGAAGAACTGTCACGGATCGCGCCGGTGTACGTCAGTTGCCATCCCAACGCGGGCTTGCCCAACGAATTCGGCGGCTACGACGAAACCCCGGAACAGATGGCCGGTGTGTTGGGCGAGTTTGCCGCCAATGGCTGGCTGAATATCGTGGGAGGCTGCTGCGGGACCACGCCCGACCATATCGCGGCCATTGCCGAAGCCGTCGAAGGGAAAACGCCTCGCAAGATCCCCAAGGTAGAGCCCTTTTCCCGCTACAGCGGGTTGGAACCGCTCACGGTTCGGCCGGAAACCAACTTCGTGATGATCGGCGAACGCACCAACGTGGCAGGGTCCAAGCGATTCGCCCGATTGATTCGCGACGGACTCTTCGACGAAGCCTTGGCCGTGGCTCAGGAACAAGTCACCGGCGGCGCCAACATCATCGACGTGAACATGGACGAAGGAATGCTCGACGGCGAGCAGGCCATGACACGATTCTTGAATTTGATCGCCGCCGAGCCCGGTATTTGCCGTGTGCCGATCATGATCGACAGCTCGAAATGGTCGGTGATCGAAGCCGGGCTGAAGTGCGTTCAGGGAAAGGCCATCGTCAACTCGATTAGCCTCAAGGAAGGCGAAGCTGAATTCCTGCAAAAGGCGAAGCTCGTTCACCGCTATGGAGCCGCCGTGGTCGTGATGGCCTTCGATGAGACGGGGCAGGCCGTGACGACCGAGAACAAGGTCAGCATCTGCCAGCGAGCCTACAAACTGCTCACCGAACAGGTGGGCATGGAACCGACCGACATCATTTTCGACCCGAACATTCTAACGGTGGCCACGGGCATCGAAGAGCACAACGATTATGCCCTCT
>CAZNXE010000416.1:0-3982 GCA_964576465.1 uncultured Planctomycetaceae bacterium | reverse complement strand
GAATACGTGAGTAAAGACAAGTCGTTCTTTGACGAAGCAGCTGGCCGACTTAGGGTTCCGCAGCAGATCGCTCATGAATAATCCAGGCTAGGACGATGTGAGGGACGCTCGTATAATTCGCGGCGATTTGGTGCACCCAAGTGATTGCATCGCAACAAGGTTGGGTGCTATGCGACCGACGGCAAAAGGAGTTGCACGTGCGGAAAATTGCCATTTTGAACCAGAAAGGCGGGGTGGGAAAGACCACCACGACGGTCAATCTGGCCGCAGCGCTCGCGGAAACAGGGCTCCGTGTCTGCATCGTCGACATGGACCCACAATCGCACGCAACCTTGCATTTGGGGGTTACTCCCCAGTCCAGCGATTCGACCGTGTATCAGGTGTTGGTCGGACAGCGTTCTGTGTCCGACGTCTGTCAGCAGGTTCATGAGAACCTGTGGCTGGTCAGTTCGCATATTGATTTGGCTGCCGCCGAAGTTGAGTTGGCGGGTGTCGTCGGACGTGAACTCATTTTGCGCGACGCGCTTCCGCCGCTCGAGGATCGCTTTGATTATCTGCTGATCGATTGTCCGCCCTCTTTGAGCGTGTTGACGATCAACGCATTGGCAGCGGTCAACGAAGTATTCATACCCCTGCAACCACACTTCTTGGCGCTACACGGCCTGAGCAAGTTGCTGGAAACCATCGAGTTGGTCGCGGGGCGGTTGAACAAGCAGTTGAAACTCAGCGGCGTGATTTTGTGCATGTACGAGTCGGGCACCCGGCTGGCGGCGGAAGTGAGCCGCGACGTCGAGAGTTTCTTCGACAAATCGCAAGGCCACGAAACACCCTGGTCAAACGCCCGGGCCTATCAAACCCGGATCCGTCGTAATATCCGGCTCGCTGAAGCCCCCAGTTTTGGGCAGTCGATTTTAGAGTACGCCCCGCAATCGGCCGGCGCGGCCGACTATCGCGAATTAGCTCGCGAGTTCCTTTCCGAAATTGGGGCGTTGCCCGTGGACGAGAGTGCTCAGGTTCCCCGCCGGCGAGCGTTGCCCCTGGCAGCGGTCAAGTAACGCTAGCCCGCTCTCTGGCATGTCCTTTCTGGACTGTCTTTTTCACCTCCGCGCTCCTACTGCGCGTTGCGGATTGCGTGGATCGCAAGCTCTTCGCGGTCGGTACACACTGCCTAGTCCGCACTGTCGGAACCTTTCGTTGCCGAACAGGTCAAGTGGATGCGTTGCGCGGTTTGCGGTTGGAAAAATCTTCAATTGCCATGCCGAAATCAGCTATCGCGGGCGCGGCGTAGGCCGATGGTGATATGGAGGGAACGATGCGCCACCGCGTGACGTCTTCCGTCTTGCTCAACCAATCGCGATTGGACACCGCACAGGCTTGGCAGCCTGGGTGCGGACGTCTGTCGGCAGAAAGCCGGCGATCGTAATACGTTGATGTTCGATGGAAACGACGACTCGCCACTGGCGACGATGTGCGAAGGAACGCCCCCGAAGATACACATGGCGCGGAAGTCGGCCCGCCCACCCCCAACGGATCCGCCGTCAACCTTTCCACAACGGATGGTGTGGACAATGAAACATTCGCTTTCTACGTGGGCCGTTTCCTGCGCCCTCGCTGCCGTGGCCACGGTTACCACGGCCCAAGATTCACTGTTGCCGCTGCCCGCGACACCGCCTCTGGCCTACTATCAACAATCCAATCAGGCACAGCAGTATCAACCTCAACAACCGCTGTCGACAATCCGCCTTGCGTCGGCGAACAACTTCGGGGCGTACGATCAGGCGTACGACTGGTCTCGCGCTCGGGCACTGCAGGCAAGCAACCCTTCAACCCAAGGGCAAAACGTTGTTTACAACGGAGCCGTTTGGGATCAGGCACTCGCGGGCAACGGGCCGAATTGCGGTACCGGGTGCGATACCTGTGGCACAGGCACCGGCGTGAGCGGTACTCCACTGTGGACCGTCCAGACACGGGCACTGCTTATGACGCGAGTGAATGCCGACCCGTTTCACTTCAATTTCGAGTCGACCTCCCCCGATGTGTGCCTTCTGCGCAGCGACGATCCCGGACTTGAATGGTGGCAAGGAGGCGTCGACTTCACGATCCAACGCCGCATTGGGTGTAACGGCGGCTTGCAGTTGAACTACTGGACGCTCGCCCCCTCGGACGATGAAGTCAGCTTGATCGTACCGGGCTTGGTGCTCAACACGACCATCAATCTCGATCCGGTTGCCGGGGTTACCCCGTTAGCGTTGGCGGGCAATCCGTTGAGCGTGTACTTCGACGGTGCCGGTGAGCAGCGGCTGAAACGAAACAATGAAATCCACAATGTGGAGATCAACTACACCCACCAGCTCGGGACCAGTGGCCCGAGCCGTCCCTACGCCGCCAGTTTGCTGGCCGGTTTTCGATATTTTCGCTTCGACGAAGGTTTACGGTTCGGTTCGGTGCAGAACGGGTTTCAATTCGGCGGCAACGGCGGCGTGAACGAGGCCTATTACGACATCGACACGCTCAACAATCTGTATGGTTTGCAGGGTGGTGGTCACGTCGAGCGGTTCATGTTCGGTCGGTTCCGAGTTTACGCCGACGCCAAGGCTGGCCTTTTCTTCAACGACGCCGAACAGCGATCCCAGGTCTATCGTGGCGATGGTATGCAAGCGTTCGATCTGGCATCCGGCGAGGACGTCTTTTCGTTCATTGCCCAGATCGAAGTCGGAATCAATATGCAAGTCACCCAGTGGCTTCGCGGAGACGTCGGTTACCGTGCGTTGGGCGTGAGCGGCGTGGCCTTGTCCGACGAACAGATCCCCGCCTTTATTCACGACTCCGAGGCGATCCTCGACGTCAACACGGGCGGCAGCTTAGTGCTCCATGGCGGCTATGCCGGCTTCACGGTGCTGTGGTAACCAACACCCGTTGCTCTGCAAGGGTGAAGATTTCTCAATTACACGGTCAGCGCGTCCAGCTTGGCGCGCTGGCCGTTTTTTCGTTTGGTCGGGCAATGCGAAGAAGGCACACGAGAATCGATTTACCAGGGCACTTGAAGCACTCAGTTCGACGGACCAAGAAGAACCGTTAGGCTGCTAGGCGATGATGCTTGTCAGCTCTTGAAAGTCGGAATCGGAGCGGATGGGATCGAAGTCCGGTTCCTCGCCAGTCAGATCGCGAAACTTGCCGTCCAACCGCAATGCTCTGGTGAGAAAATCCAGCGCCTTATCCTTGTTCCGGTTGAGACTCCAGTAGCAGGCAAGATTGTAGAGCACCAGCGCCTCGGCGGGATCGGATTCCAACGCCTGCTCAAGCGAATGAATTGCCTGCTCGAGTTGCTGTGTTCGCTTGTAGCACCAACCAAGTGCTAGCTGCACATGGATGTTTTCTGGGTCTTGATCGGCCGCCTGTCGTAGCGGCTCGAGCGCCTCGCGATAGCGTTCCAATTCACGCAACGCTTCGCCGGTGAGATAAAGCGCGTGCGTGCTCTTTTGAGACTTCTCGGGCAGCCGGGCGAGTGTGTCCAGCGCGCGCTGTGGCAGATGAAGCTCGAGGTAGCCCTCGGCTTCACGAAGTACCTGCGACAGTCGAACGCGGTCTGAGGGAGCCACAACCGTTGGGCCTCACGCTAGCAAGTGCGTAATGAGAACAGAACACATTTCCTGTCAACTATCTTAACCTCGACGCCCGGGGTGCCTATAGCAGGAATCGGCCCCAAGCAACGAAATACGCCAGTCAACCTAGGCGAGATGCCAAGAAATGGCACAGCTTCGCCATGCCGCATACTTCCGCGGATGAGAAGATGGGGAACATGCAAACCAGCCCGATGTCGAAGACCGAATGCAAGCCGCGCGATCGGTTTGGGGCGAGGTCAACGGACGTCGAGAGTCAGCCGTGACACTTGATGAAAGTCTCTTGTTTCTGTCGTCGAGATCTACGATTCCTGCCCCGCGTTGTAGCGGTCGACCAGCGATTGGGCAGGATCGGCCAGATT
>CAZNXE010000415.1:0-4036 GCA_964576465.1 uncultured Planctomycetaceae bacterium | reverse complement strand
AACGTAAGTCCCCTTCACGAAGGGGCAATATGACGTCAGGGCTTTGAAAAATGGTTGAGAGGCGTGGTTAATAATCGCTCTAAAAGGCACGCTGAATTTGAGGATGATTGGAGCTGTGTTGGCCCTGGTGACGTTAAGTTGGCGGAAGGCGCCATCCTTAGCTGCTGAGGGAGCTCATGGTTAATGTCGAACAGAATTGGTGGAGATTGTTGAAATACACTGGTTTTGCCGTCTACGGAGCACTCAAATACAGCTTGGGCGTGCTTTACCTTATGCATTCTGTCCGCCAGAATATTTTAGCTAATATCTTACTAGCCAGTGTTAAATAGGTATTACATATGGGGGATCTTTTTTTACGCCCGACATTTCACGGCCTTGTAGCCGCGCTGATGATTGGGCTGAGCTTTTTTGTCTTGTTAAGGCTGACAAGGAATCGCGCGTCCCTGTGGCCGATCTTTTACACCATGCTTCTCGTCACAATGGTAAGCACCTACGTGCTTGGCTTTGGTCACAACAGTTGGGTTCGTAACTGGACAACTGAAGATCAACAGGTCGAGTGGACTAGTTTTTGGTTAGCGCTAATGGCGGCGGGGTGTGCTGGCGTGGCTGCTTGGCGGGCCAGGCCACGCAGTGCGGGGTTGCTGTCTGCTGGTCTGGCAGCCTTAGGTGTTGTGTTGGCTGGCGAAGAGATCGCATGGGGCTATCGTAAACTCGGATTTGACCTGCCCGACGTATTTGCAAAACATAATCGTCAAAATGAGCTGACTATCCATAATCTGGAAATTCTTGGTACGCCTATCGCCAGTTGGTTGCAGGCTTTCGCCCCCCTTCTTCTTATATTGGGTTTCTTCGTCTGGCAGTACACCTTTCGCAAAGCGGCGGACCAGTATGCGGGCTTTAGGTTTAATCCGCATGTTGCGGCATTCTCCCTAACCTTTGCCGCGTTTTTCTTCTTAAGCAGCTATGGTTTCCCACTGCGGGTCGTCGAGGACATACCCCTTGCCCGCATACCTGTGGAGATGTTTCGCCGTCATGCGTCCAGCCAGTCCGAGCTTTCGGAATTGCTGTTTGCCGCGTTCTTGCTGCTTGCGGCTATGGCGTTGTGGCGGCATTTTGCGGAGCTCAGCGCTCGCTCGCCACATAAACGACGCTAAAATACACGCTGAATTTGAGGATGATTGGAGCTGTGTTGAGGCCCGGCTGTGTTGCGGCGGCGAAAACTCACCGCTTCTGCGATGTGGCGGCGCTTGACGCTGTTGCCGCCATCAAGATCAGCAAGGGTGCGCGCGACCCGCAAAATCCGCATATAAGCGCGGGCCGATAAGTTGAGCGCTTCTGAGGCGCGGGACAATAAAGCGGTCCCTTCGGCGTCCGGCGTTGCAATCTTGGTTAAGTCAGCATCGGCAAGAGCCGCATTGGTAGCGCCGGCTCGTGCGTTTTGCGCTTCGCGCGCTTCGGCAATTCTGGCGGCTACCGTTGCCGTATCCTCACCAACCCCTGGCGCTGCGAGATCAGAAGGAGAGACCGGCGGTAATTCGATGCTGAGATCCATGCGATCAAGGAGCGGCCCTGAAATCCGCGCCTGATAGACCTCTTCACAATTGGGCCCTCTCCCGCAAGTTCTGCCGCTCGCCCGGCCATAGCCGCAGCGGCACGGGTTCATGGCGGCCACAAGCTGAAAGCGCGCTGGATAGCGTACATGAAAATTTGCCCGCGCGATCAACACGTCGCCGGTCTCTAAGGGTTGGCGAAGGCTATCGAGCACTTGCGCAGAAAACTCTGGCAATTCATCCAGAAACAATACCCCGTGATGGGCGAGCGAGGCCTCCCCCGGCCTCGCTCGCATTCCGCCGCCGACCATCGCCGCCATGGAGGCGGAATGATGCGGCGCGCGGAAGGGCCGGGCGCGGGTCAACCGCCCACCCTCTAAAAGGCCAGCCAAAGATTGAATCATCGAAATTTCGAGCATTTCCTTGGGCGATAATGATGGCAACAATCCCGGCAATCTTGCAGCCAACATTGATTTCCCGGCGCCAGGCGGCCCGACCATTAAAAGGTTGTGTCCCCCGGCAGCGGCCACCTCAAGGGCGCGTTTGGCGGTTTCCTGGCCTTTCACATCAACGAGGTCAAAAGCACTTGCCGGGCTTTCCAGCGCACCGGGTATTGCGGGAGAGAGGACTTGCGCGCCCTTTACATGATTGATCAGCTGAATGAGCGATTTGGGGGCGATGATTTCCGCCTCCCCCCCGGCCCAGGCGGCTTCTGCACCGCTTGCCGCCGGACAGATAAGGCCGAGCCCCATGGCGTTGGCGGCCACGGCTGCGGGCAGCGCCCCGGCGACCGAAGCAATTGACCCATCAAGGCCAAGCTCGCCCATGACTGCAAAATTTGCCGCAGTGTCAGCTGGCGCCGCGCCAATCTCGATCAGCAAGCCTAAAGCAATGGCGAGATCAAAATGGCTGCCTTCTTTGGGTAAATCTGCCGGCGCCAGATTAACTGTGATGCGTTTTGGCGGGAGCCCCAGGCCGATGGCGGAAAGGGCCGCCCGCACTCTTTCTCTTGCTTCCGAAACAGCCTTGTCAGGTAAACCCACTACGGTGAAGGCAGGCTGCCCGCTGGTGAGCTGCACCTGGACAGTAACCGGTCGGGCATCGACTCCGTGAAAGGCGAAAGTGGTGACGTTTGCGACCATAAGGCCCCCGAAAATCCATATTCTGATTAATTAACCATGCCGCGCAAAAGAGAACATTACAAGAACAATTTTTAATACACTCTGATAATGCATCCTTTGCCCAAACCATATGTCTTGCGTGAGGCTATTTTGCAGGCTTATGAGTGCTTGAGTTTCTTTTCGGCGCGCCGGTTATGCAAAAAACCGATTTCACTTTTTCGCCGGGCGCTCTAAAATACCGCATAAAGAAAACAGGGCTGGCAATTCATGACTGACGACTTGGCGCCGCCCAAACCCACCATCGCCATCCGCCTTGGCGTCACCGGTCACCGCAAAGCCCGCCTCGACCCTCAAGAGATCGACCGCATTGAACGCCAGGTTCAATTGGTGCTGGATACAGTTAGCGATAGTTTGAAAATAACACATGAGCGCTATACGGAGGAATTCGCTAGCGCTCCGCCCCTGCACTATTTTATCAGTGCGCTTGCGGACGGCGCCGATACATTTGCGGCAAAACGAGCCCTGGAGTGCGGATGGAAGCTTTTGGCGCCCTTGCCTTTTTCCAAAGAGGTTTACGGAAAAGATTTTTCTGCAGAAGATAAGGAGCAGTTGTTCAAACTGCTAGAGGCAGCGGATGCGGTTGCGGAGCTTGATGGGACCCGGGCGAGCCCGGCGCGAGAAGACCATGCTTATCTGCAAGCGGGCATCGCGACGATCGCCCAGTCAGATTTTCTGGTTGCCGTGTGGGACGGCAAAGACGCCCGCGGGCATGCCGGTACGGCGGTTGTAAAAGACGAAGCGCTTGCGGTCGGCACGCCGGTTATCTGGATCAACGCCAACGTCGATACGCCGCCGGTCTTCCTAGGGAAGGATGGCGTAACCACGCCCTTTTCCAAAGAGGTGATGGCGCAAGCGATCGACAAAGTTGTCGCCCCGCCCCCAAGCGCAGAAATCGAACATGCTTTTTCAGGCAAAAAAACCCACGCCCTCACGGCTTACCATGAGTTCGCAAGCGAGAGTGCTCATCGTTTTAATCGCGGATCATTCTACCAGTTCTGGGAAACGTTGTTCGCCGGCAAATCGCCGTTTGACGTGCAACTTTTCTGTCGTACGCCTATGGAAGAAATCAGCCGGTCGCAACAATCAACGCTTGCCAATAAGCTGAAAGCATCGCGTCACGACCAAAAGATTTTCAATGAGATGATCATCCCGCGCTTTGCCTGGGCTGATCATTTGGCCATTCATTATGGGAATCTTTATCGCTCATCTTATTTCTTCAACTATTTATTTGCGGCGACAGCGGTTTTTTTAGCGTTGTTCGATCTGTTCGACGGCGGCATGGGGATTGGCAGTAAGACCCTCTGG
>CAZNXE010000414.1:0-4051 GCA_964576465.1 uncultured Planctomycetaceae bacterium | reverse complement strand
GATGTACCGGCCAACAACCTAACGTTCAGTTTGGATGTCGGTGCCCCAGTAGGTACTTCGATCGATCCAATCACTGGTGTCTTCACCTGGACGCCCGCCGAAGCCCAAGGGGCCGGGGTGTTCCCGATCACGATCCGCGTGACCGACGACGGAGCCCCCGCCACGGATGACTTCGAGACGATCAACGTCACCGTTGCCGAAATCAATCAGGCTCCGATTCTCGACCCCGTCGGTATCCAGAACGTCGATGAAGGGCTCTTGCTGACCTTCACCGCTACGGCCACCGATGCCGACTTGCCGGCGAATGGCCTGACCTTCAGTCTCGACGTCGGCGCGCCCGCTGGTGCTTCGATCGATTCGTCCAGCGGTGTCTTCACCTGGACGCCAACTGAAGCTCAAGGTCCAGGTGTTTTCCCAATCACCATTCGCGTGACCGACGATGGAGCCCCCGCCGCGGATGACTTTGAAACAATCAACGTCACCGTCGCTGAAATCAATCAAGCTCCAGTTCTCGACCCTGTCGGTAACCAAAGTGTGGACGAAGGCAGTTTGTTGACGTTCACTGCGACGGCCACCGATGCGGACCTGCCGGTTGGCAACCTCACCTTCAGCCTTGGCATCGGCGCCCCGGCAGGAGCGTCAATCAATCCCACGACCGGTGCCTTCACTTGGACGCCAGACGATAGTTCGGCGATTCCGGTTTCGATCGATATCATCGTTACTGACGACGGTACGCCCAATCTGGCGGATACGGAAACCATTCAGGTCACCGTGAACAACCTTGCGCCGACGGCTGCCATTGCTGGTATCACTGATATCTATCGTGGTGAGACGGTCACTTACACGCTCACGGCAACTGATCCTTCACCGATCGATCAAGCCGGCTTGTTCACTTTCGAGATCGATTGGGACGGCAACGGCACCGTCGATGAGACCGTTGCCAATGTGCTCAGCGGAACCACGGTACAGCATACGTTTGTGTCGGTGACAACCAACGACATTCAAGTTCGCGCCATCGACAAAGACGCCGCCACCGGCAGCTTTGGCCAAACGCCAATCACGGTCAGCCCTCATGTGCTGCGCGACGATGGTGGAGGCAATATCGATCTCATCTGGGGCGGCACGCCAGGGCTCGATGCAGTGTTCGCATTTGGCTCGGGCCCAGGGCTCTTTCTCTTCGTACAGTTCGAAAATCTAGTTGCGGTCAACCGGCTCGACTTCATCGGCTCGGGCGTTACCGGTAAGATCATCATGTACGGCTACGATTTCATCGATGTGTTGGTCGGACAGTTGGCCAGCGGCAACGTGTTTGAAATTTACGGTGGCGATGGCGACGACACGCTGGTGGGTGGCTTCCTGGGTGATCAGTTGTTTGGTGAAGGCGGCAACGATCTAATCTTGGGCGGAACCCAAGGAATCGATGGCGACGATCAACTCTTCGGCGGAGCGGGCCGCGACACCCTATTCGGCAACATCGGTGCCGACACCTTGGACGGCGGCGCTGGCGAAGACCTGCTGGTCAGTGACCGACTCAACTTCACCGGCAGCATAGCGCCGGCAGTGATCGCAATTAGCGACGAATGGAAGTCGGCCCGACCCTTTGCCGAACGGGTAACCAACATCCTGGGCACCACCTTCACCGGCTCCAACGGCAGCACAATCCTGGATCCAGGCGTGAACATCCTCGACGACGTCGCACAAGACACGCTCATCGGCGGTCTCGGCGACCTGGACTGGTTCTTCTACGACTTCGACCAAGACCTGCTCGGCGACGCAATCGAAATCGACGAAGAAGAAACCGACAGCGACCCGTAATCGCTCCGCAAGCCTCGCACTTGCTATACTTCTGCTTGCTTGAGCGCCCATCGCTTGGACGCTATGCGCCTCGTTCAAACGGCCCTGCTTCCCATGCGAATACGGACTCTACCGCTGAGCCAAAAGCATCTTCCCGAAGGTTGTTAACGAATGCCTGCCGTGTTTCCAGACGAATCGCCCGTCGATGCCAACGAAGAGCGGAAAGGCAATCAAAGGGCGATCCGATCGATTCGCTGGTGGCCGGCGATCCTGGTCATCTTGTTCGTCTCCGTGGTGCTCGCCTACACGCAGCTCAGCGATGCGTTCACCGATCAGATCCGAGTGGTCGCGGTTCAAGTCCTACCGGTGCTCGGCTTGCTTCTCTTATGGGTTTGGCTGCTCGTCGCTTCCCGGTTGTCGATTCGTCGAAGGTTAACCGTCTCGGCGGGGATGATTGCAATCGTGGCCGTGCTCTTTGCTTGCGTTCGTTGGAATGGCGTCAACGGCGATCTATGGTTTCAGTTTTCCTGGAGATGGAGTGCGCAGCCATTGTCTGTTGTTTCGGCTAGGAATACCGCTTCTCCTTCGTTGGCAATTGACCTGACACACACGACACCCCGGGACTACCCTCAGTTTCTCGGTCCCACACGACTTGGAACAACCCAGGGGCTTTCACTGTCGTACGACTGGGATACCAATCCGCCCGAGTTACTGTGGCGGCAACCCATCGGCCAGGGATGGTCTTCGTTCGCGGTGGTCGGTGATTATGCCGTGACGCAGGAACAGCGCGGCGAACAGGAACTCACCGTGTGCTACGAGCTACGTACCGGAAGAGAAATTTGGGTGCATGCCGAGAAGGCACGGTTCCTCTCACCAATTAGCGGAGACGGTCCTCGTTCCACACCGACGATTGTCGACGGTCGCGTCTATTCATGTGGTGGCACGGGCATTCTTTGTTGTCTCAACGGAGCTACCGGGAAACTCATCTGGCGACACAATCTGCTGGCCGAACACGGCACGATCAACAACGAATTCGGCAACGCGTGCTCGCCGTTGCTCTACGATGACGTCGTCGTCGTCACCACCGGAGGCCAGACGGGCCCGACCCTTGCGGCATACGATCAGCAAGACGGTTCGCTCGTTTGGGCCTCGGCCACCAAAGACCAAATGAGTTACGTCTCGCCGTCGCTGGCCACTTTGTGCGGACGCCGACAAATCGTCGTGCTGAATCATCCCGCGGTCAGTGGCTACGATCCGAATAATGGTGACAAGCTGTGGGATTATGAATGGCCCGGCAATGAATCGAAGGCTTCGCAGCCCGTGCCGCTTGACGACGACAAGCTGTTTGTTTCCTCGGGCTACGGCGTCGGCTGTGGACTATTGCAGTTGGAGGTCAGCGACGACGGATCGTTTACGGTGCAAGAACTGTGGCACAGCAAAGACTTAAAAACCAAGTTTACGACGGCCATGCTCCTCGACGGACATGCCTATGCCTTGGACAACGGCATTCTGTCATGCGTCGAATTAAGCACGGGCAAGCGGCGTTGGAAGCGAGGGCGATATGGTCACGGTCAAGTAATCCTGATTAACGACGTGCTACTGGTCGTCTGTGAATCTGGCGAAGTGGCCCTCGTTGAAGCCCAACCCGAGTCGTACGTCGAGCTAACTAGATTCGCCGCATTGGATAGCAAAACATGGAACACACCGGCCCTGTCAGGCGATTTATTGCTGGTTCGAAACGACCGCGAGGCCGCCTGCTATCGTCTTCCACAAAGCCAGCAGTAACCAACGTACATTCTTGTCAGAAAACCAGCTAAACCAATTGCCGACCGTTCCTTGACGGAGGTCTAGATTCGGTCGAAGATAGTTGTTTCAAGCAATCTTGCACGCGGCATTGGGTGGATGCCGAGATGCGAGCGGTGTCCTGGAACGACGATTCGGATCTCCGACATGCGAACGACGATTCTGGCTCTCATACTCTTGGTGCTTTCCGCTGGTGTTGCCGGTGGCCAGGAATTCACCGACGATCAATTTGCGTTCTTCGAGAGCCGTATACGTCCGGTGCTAGTTGACGCTTGTGGAAAGTGCCACGCCCGAGGCGAGCAAAGCAAGGGGGGGCTTCAGCTCACCTCACGCGTGCATCTCTTGGCAGGTGGTGAGTCTGGTCCGACCATTGTGCCCGGCGATCCCACCAATAGTATCTTGATCGCCGTCTTGCGACACGACGACGAGGCACCGGCGGAGATGCCACCCGACG
>CAZNXE010000413.1:0-4098 GCA_964576465.1 uncultured Planctomycetaceae bacterium | reverse complement strand
GGTGCGCTCGATGTTGTCCGTCACATCGACCAACAACACCAGCGATGGCTCATCGCGACCGGAATAGACATAGCCCAAGGCAAGTTCGCCCGTCGGCAAATCCTTGAGCTCGTCGAGCGACAGCCCCAGCCGCTTTTTGGTGAGTGAGAACTTTTCGTCGATCTGCTTACGGAGATCCTCGGAGAAGGGCTCCATGATTGGGTCGGCCATCATCTCGGCAAGCTGGGGCTGATTCCAACTCTCACGGAGCTGCGGCCAATCGCCCACCGAGACATAGGCCGCAGTCGACGAGGGAAGTAATTGGTCGCTCGGACGAACGGCCATCGTTGTGGCTGGCACGCAAGCTAACAGTGCCGTCACTGCAAGGACACGACTGGTGAAACGAGTCAAAGGAAACGCCCTCCTCCGGTACTTTCTAATTTGCCGCTTATTCTACGTCGGGCTATCCCGCTGCCGAAGTTTAGCCGTTGCATCCCCCGGGCTCTAGTTGCCCCATTTCGGATCGATTTATTGGTAAGCGCACGGGGGGGAAGACTGTTTCGGTGCCAGCTTCACCAGTGCCATCAACCTTGGGACGTCCGTCGGATCGCAAATACCCCTCTTTCGGGCGATTCGCGGTCAGTGCTGGCCTTCCGATACGCTCCTCAAGCCGCCTGGCAGCAGCACGGTAAGCGGCAAACAGGGTCCCACGCTACGAAAAAACCATTTCTGCCACGCCTTCAAACAGTCGCGAAAAGGCACCAATTGCCTGCTTTTCTGCTCTGCAAAACCGAAGATCTGGCCAAGTCTGTAATCGTTTCTTACGATGGCCGTAGAAAGGGTGATCGCGATCATGAAGATTCTGTTGGCCAGTCCCCGCGGGTTTTGTGCGGGGGTGAATATGGCGATCGAAAGTCTTGAGCTTGCGCTTGAGCGTTTTGGTACGCCACTCTACGTCTATCATGAAATCGTCCACAACCAGTATGTGGTCAAGCGATTTCTCGACGCCGGGGTCACGTTTGTTGAGACGTTGGACGAAGTTCCAAACGGCGGTCGCGTGATGTATTCGGCGCATGGCGTGTCGCCGGAGATTCGCCAGATTGCCAGCGAGCGAAATCTGAAAACGATCGACGCCACTTGCCCGCTGGTGACCAAGGTACACAAAGAAGCCGTTCGTTATGCCGAGCAGGGGTATACGATCATCCTTGTGGGGCACCAAGGGCATGACGAGGTGATCGGCACCATGGGCGAAGCCCCCGCTTCGATGGTGCTTGTGGAAACTCCCGAGGATGTGGACACGCTTGACTTGCCTTCGACCGAGCGGTTGGCCTATCTGACGCAGACCACGTTATCGGTCGACGACGCCACGCGTATCATCAACCGGCTCCGCAAACGCTTCCCGCACATCGCCAATCCGCCTAAAGACGATATTTGCTACGCGACACAAAACCGCCAAGAGGCGGTCCGCGAGTTGGCCCGCGAGGCGAACGTCGCGCTGGTTCTGGGCAGTCAAAATAGTTCAAACAGTCAGCGGCTGGTTTCGTTGGCGAAAGAAGTTGGCATCACGGCTTACTTGATCGACACGGCGGTCGAAATCGATTTTGCTTGGTTCAAGCCCGACGACACGGTGCTAGTGACCGCCGGGGCGAGCGCTCCTGAAATCGTGGTCGAAGACTGCATCGCCCTGCTGCGTAAACAATTTGGCGCCGTGGTCGAGCCTCGAACGATTCGCGAAGAAAACGTACAGTTCCCCCTGCCCCGCGAACTCCGCGGTTTGGCAACGAGCGATCCTTCGTAACGGTCTTCGATCCGATCGACAGTGGTCCTACTCATGGGTCAACCTCATGGCTTGGTTGTTTGAAGATTCGACGACGGTGCTGACTGCCGGCGTGCTGATCGAGGTCTTGCTCGCGGTTGTTTTGTTCCAAACCGGTCGGGGTGTCATCCTCGCCGTGATGGGTGGCGTGTTTGCGGTTGTTGTCCTCTTGTTGGCCGTCGAATTCGCGGTCGTTACTCCCACCGAAGAGATTCACGCCACGCTGTTCGATGCCGCCGCGGCTGCCGAAGCGGATGATGTCGACCGCTTCATGAGCTTCATCGCGCCCGCGGCTCGTGAGAGGTTTTCCGAACCAAGGGCGTGGATTCCACGCTTTGATATCAAGCGTGTCCGGCTCGGTCAGCTTGCCGTCGATGTGGTCGACACAGGCAATTCCGATCAGGCCGTGGCAAGGTTCATCGCCTCGGTAACCGCCCAGGACCGGGAGAGCAAGATTCCGCGAGACAAATTCATCGCCCGCTTCCGCATCGATTTACAGAGAATCGATAACCGATGGCTCATGACCGGCTATCAAGAAGAGACCCTGCAGGGTGATGGAGCCGACTGAACAACTGCCCGCTGAAGCAGATGGGTTTGAGGTTTTGTGAGCTTCGGACTGAAGTCCTTCACTCACGAGGAATGAACGAATTGTAGGGTGGGAGGTTCTGTCGGCGCAGCGAGCGAACCACTTCGATTTGCTACGCCACCGACAGGTTCACCCACCTTTCGGTCCGCTCAAACAAGGTGGGTAAACCTGCTGGCGAATTGAGCTTGTGCAATGGCGACGTACCATGCGCCAGCAGAACTACCCACCCTACACAAAAATGTAACACCTAAAGGTTTCGCCTGAAGGCGAGGGTTTTAGACCCATCGCGGAAACAAAATGTTGCGGATGAATCGACCCCTAGAAATCGATCATGCAACGTGCACCGACGATTGTATAGTCACCCGCGGTTTCGCCGTCGATGGGTCCGCGTTCTTCAACATCTCCGTAGAGCACATTGAACTGAAGTCGCGAGTAAGCGTTCCAATACCAGTTCAATCCGAGCGTGACGCTATTGCCGACACCCCCTGTGATGTCCATGTCGGTCAGGTCGAGATACGACCAGCGTGCCGCTAGTTGCCAGGCTCCCCAGCCTTGCCCGCCGCGTCCACGGAAGCGATCGACCAAGAAAAAGTTCTTAAACGGCTGAACACGCCCCAGCGTTCCACTTCGTCGCTCCCAAGGCATGTGCTCGCCGGTGAGGAAGTACGAAGCATAGGCGTATGCACCATGAAAGTTGAGATCGGGTCCGAAACCTTCGTCCCGTTGCAGAAAGACGTTTTGGTATTCGGAAACAAGCTGCAATGCCCCCAGGTTGAGCACCGCTTCGGCGCCGATCAACGTATACGTGTCGGCCCGATCGATGAAACCGGTGTCGAGCCAGCGACTGCTCGATCGGGCTTCCGGTCGGGTGCGAAAGCGGCCTTCGTTGTCGTCGATTCCATCGTTGGCGGCGCTACCGTCGGGCCACGCAACCGTGCCGGCAAGACCCAAATGAGCATAGCTGCGGCCCTCTGAAAGTTCGTCATACCACACCGTGCTGGCAAGTCGCCCTGCCAATTCCGGCTGGTAGTGATCATTGATATGACCTTCCTCGTCCTGAATGAGCCGCTGGTTGTAGACACCGTATCGCCAGTTGAAGACCTCGTCCTTCGATACGCCGTGCGAAGCAACTCCCAGACGTCGACTATCTTGGTTGAACGCCTCGGTTACGAAAGGACGCTCGATAAAGACGTTGAAGCGGCTGCTGTTGAGGTGATCCAATCCATAAGGACGTTTCTGGTTGCCGATCAGAACCTTTCGAAACCAAGGCAAATCCTTAAAGCCAATCCAAACGTCGCGGTATTGTGTATCCTCGCCGCCAGCGAACTCCATTTCGATGCGGTATTCCATGTTGTCCAGAATATCGCCCCGCACTCCAAAGCGTATACGCCGGAAAACGAATCGGTCCTGAGGATCAATCGTGGGATCGCCCGACTCAAACGCATTCACTCCAGGCGAGTCGCCGGGAAACGCCCAGTAGTCGAGATGAATGCGACCCACCACTTTCATGGTTGCGCCAGAATGACCCGGTTCGAGAAACGACCCAAGCGTCTTTTCCTGTTCTTCGAAGCCGTCTTCCAGGTCGGACAACCGTTGCTCGATGCTCTTTTCTTTGGCGTCGGTCGCGTTCCCGGAGTTCATCGCATCGCTGAAGGAAGGCGCGATCCGTTCTACTGATGGCGGCGGTGACAGCACCGGCTCCAACAGCGGGGGGCTC
>CAZNXE010000412.1:0-4100 GCA_964576465.1 uncultured Planctomycetaceae bacterium | reverse complement strand
GATGTGCGGTGGACGACCGGGAAACGCGGGCAGCTTCAACTGCGTATCTGCCCTGGACTGCGACTCGTGAGGCAACCGGTATCCACGGTCAGCGATTCGCCACAGATACTCGACTTCGCCGAGGATGTCGTGATTCGCGAACTCCGCAGCACCGATACGCCCGCCGCCCTCCTTGTGCGGGAATTCCACGAACAATGGTCTGGCAACCTCAACTACAAACCGACCAAGAGCGAACTGGAGTGTGCCGGTGACATGCTTGATGCCTATGGTCGGCAGCGTGCGGAACTGCTCTTACCGAAGGTCATCCGCACGATGCGGTGTCCACAGCCAGAAGGATTTCCACAGGCAAAGTATTTCAGTGCTGCCAAGCCCTTTTTTGCGAATGAGAATGCGAAGTATGAGAGAAGAAAACAACAGCACCGTGTTGAGCAGGAAAGTGCTCTACAAGACGCGAAAGAAGCAATCGAAACCACGAGAGCGAAAGAAGCACGACAACGCGGCAGAGAGGATGTCTTGCCGATTTGGGAAGGGTTGTCGACAGACGCACAGTCTGCGAACGAGAAGCAAGCGTATGAGCAGCAGAACAGCGATTTCTACCGACGGAAATTCCGGGAAGACGATACGTACCGGCTTCAGCAGTGCTTGGATGGCCTCATCTTGCAGAACTCGAAGAATGTAGCGTAGTGGTGGCATTGAAAACAAAATGGCATTCAACCGACCCGCTGGTGGCATTGAAAACGCATCCGGTGGCATTGAAAACAAGGCCGCATTGGAGCGGTTGGCTCCAGTAAGCCGCAAGAACCACGCCAAGCGATTGCATTATGTTTACGATGTATTTCTATGCACCACTACGTTCTCGTATTCTCACGAGAACACGAAAACATGGGTGTGTCAAAAAAATCGTACGCGGCTCTTGTCGATTGTCGATCACACAACAAATGCGAATATCTGGCAAGTACGGCATCACGCGAAATCACAGAGCACCACCTTCTCAGGTTCCGCATCGCGGGCATCCGCTGCCAGCGTGGCAGAAGCAGTTTCGGCTGGCTCAACAGCACTGCCAGGTCCGTCGCTGCGGATGCTCGGCTCGTCGGCACGTAGCGTTGTAATCAAGGCGTGCATCCGTTCGATGATCTGGTCGGCCGGATCGTGCTGTGGCTCCGACGGCAACTCGGTACGGACTGACATCGCATGCGTTCCCATGCGTACGATGCATTCGCCGCGTTGTAGATCGAGTAGTTCACGCTTGCTGGCTCCGTCGAATTCATCTTTGAGGATTTGCGAGTCTTTGTGACCCACGCGGAACGCAACGAGAAACCCGACGTTGCCGAAGATCGCTGCTCGAATATCATCCTTCACCTGCTCGACAAACTGCGTGACGAGAACTAAGCAGAGCTTGAATTTTCGTAGCTCGGAAAGTGAACGATCCCAACCACTCGCACGGTGCATGAAATTTTGAAATTCATCGACGAAGAAGAAATGTCGCACTCGTTTCTCTCGATCGGCAATGGTGCCTTGCCGATAGGCGGCGGCAACGAGTTTGTTGACGACGAAGG
Organism: uncultured Planctomycetaceae bacterium; assembly: GCA_964576465.1. GTDB lineage: Bacteria > Planctomycetota > Planctomycetia > Pirellulales > JAEUIK01 > CAZNXE01. The sequence goes on along the minus strand of CAZNXE010000412.1, from coordinate 2,544 downwards.
TTCCAAGAATCTCCGTGGTGTAGTCTGCCCGCGTGCCCGTGGATAGATTGACGATCAGTATCTTGCGGTTGCGGATCACGTCATCGGCATCGAACGCACACTCCCGTGATCCGAGGATCGGCCCGAGAAACGGGTGCTTGATGATCGGATTCAATTTGTTGATGACCGACATTCGCGTCGAGTAGCTCGAAGAGGGGAATGTGTCTTCCCAATAACTCCGCAGTTCTTTGGTCTTGATCTTTCGCACGATGCGTCGACGTGCATCGGGGTTGGTAAACAGATCGTAGACATCGGCAAACGAACCGCTGATTTCGAGCACGGCGTTGAGTGCCATGCGAAGTTGGTGAGCCAGTGAGTCGCCCCAGCTTCGACCATAGATGTGTTTGAAGATACTGATGACCTCATCGACGAGCAGGTTGCGTTCGTTGGCATCGTGAGCGTGGAGAATATTAAAGGGGAAGGGGAATCGCTGATCGGATACGTTGATGTAGATCACGTCATCGATGCGGTCCGGTGGCACGAGCCGAATCAGGTCACGCGAAAGATCGCCTGCCGGATCAAGGAACGTCGCCCCGTCGCCGGAACGAAACACTTGCTCGGCAAGGCTCAAGATCAGTGTCGATTTTCCCGTTCCGGTGGCCCCGAAGATCGTGCCATGCCGACCGAGCACCTCATCGGAAATAATGACGGCATCGTCGAGAGGGCGGCCGCGTAACCGACGCCACAACCGGACAAACACGTTCGGCACATACATCCGATCATAGCCGATGCGAAGGCCATGCTTTGGTCGGCGAGTGCTCTTCGCTGACGCGGTCGCATCCATCGGCTTCCAACGTTTGTAGAGATCACGGTCGCCCTTCTGCAAGGAAATCGTTGACTCGCACGCGGGACAATCGAAGCTGCGTACTTCGTGTCCGCGATCGCTATAGACGGCAAGTGCATGTCGCACTTGGCTATCTGTCCATTGATCGGCCGAGCATCGCCAGCGACAACGAAGTGGCACACGTCGTCGGCAGTTGCCGCATGTGGCCGATGAAAAGAGGGGAGGCAACAGCCATTGCCGAATGATCCGTCGTGATGCTGTCAGCCAGATGAGTGATGCGATGACAAGCAATGGGTGTACGTAGTAGCCGATCACGATCAAGAGCAACGTGCCCCCGAATCGATAGAAGCCGCTGGCCAGCAGAATCTTGGTTCTCATGCGGGTGCGGGAACCGAGAACAAACTGTACGTCGGCGTCTCACGAAGTATCTCAGCAGTCAACTTCGAGCGATCTTTTTTCGGCTTCTCATCCCACTTGGCTCGATGGGGAACAAGCGTCGCTGCCGAACGCCATACCGGACTGTCGATACTGCCCGCATGCCGCAAGGCGGCGTTGGTCGTCGTCCACGTTCGTTTCTGAATTTCTTCCGACGCATAGAACGTCGCGTTGAGTACCTGCCGTTCCCAACCATGATCGGCACCGATCAGATTGCGATTGTGGGCAACGATGGTGAAGCGGAAGGTTGGCTTTGGGTTCTTTGATCCAAAGCTCTTGTATTTGTTGATGAGGAATTCTTTGGCTTCTTCGGATTCCGTCCACTCGCCCCACTTCTGCAACTTCTCTTTGACGTTGGTGATTGATCGCACGCCAGAGAGAACCTCGATGAAGTCGATCATGTCGCCATGTGGCGAACGGAACGCATGAGCAAAATCGGGCACCACATTCGTGAACGCATCGATGCTGAAGAAGCCAAACCGCTCGTGCCACAGATGCTTGAATGCAGGATTCGTGCGGATCACATCGTAGCGTGAGACCGCGACTTCGGTAATCAGCAACTCGTGCAAGATGTGATCGCCCTTGGGTTCATCGTAGTGTCCCGGAATCGATTCGGGCGGCACTTGCATGAAGTCGCTGGCTCTATCGAATCCTTGATCGGTAATGAGATAGACGTTCGGTCGACGAGGATCATTGTAGGTAAGGATCGTAAGATCGCCGGCGGCAGCCAAGGTTTGGAGATGAGCACGGGAGTCCCGAGCTGTCTTGAACAGATCGGGACGGAACCGTTGGACGTGGGTTGCCAACGCAACACGGTGCAGCACGAAGAAATGGAGAATTTCGCTGGCGTAGATCGAGTAGCGGAGTCGACCGGCGTCCTTCGTGTCCTTGTTGGGTTTTTGATACTGATCGCCGGCGATGTCGTGAGCGGTGAGCATCGTGGGGGGCGAGTTCTCCGAAGGAGAAGAGCGTAGCTCTAAGAAGGTAAGGATTCCTTTTTCGCTAGTGTTTTGCAATCAAATCAGCTTGCGTGTCGTCACCGATAGCGGAGAAGTGCTCGGAGAGAATGCCGGGCATGTCGGGGGAGAAATGTCTCCGGCGAAAGTTGCATTGGCTTCCCTACGGTGTTGTGTGGTAGAATTGGGGCATGGAAAAAGCAAGAATCACCGACGAGCAAAGCAAAGCCATCCAGCACAGCAAAGGGGAGCCGGTACGCCTTGTTGACGAATCCGGCAACGATATGCCAGTGGCGATCGTGCGGGTAGAGTTGCTGCACATGGTGATGG
>CAZNXE010000411.1:0-4100 GCA_964576465.1 uncultured Planctomycetaceae bacterium | reverse complement strand
AGCCGAGTGGGAAGTAACCGCCGCGCAACTTCCCATTACCGGCAATCGCATTGCTGGCAACTTTGTCGAGCAGCGGCGATTGCACCCTGCCGCGGCACCACAAGCAGAAGACACTGCATTGCCGGTGCAGATGTTTGGCGATGCTTGGGAATGGACTTCCAGCAGCTATGCACCCTATCCAGGCTATCGCCCACCGCCCGGGCCTGTCGGCGAATACAATGGAAAATTCATGTGCAATCAATATGTGCTACGAGGCGGATCATGCGTGACCAGCGCGTCGCACATCCGACCGACGTATCGCAATTTCTTACCACCCGAGGCTCGTTGGCAGTTTTCCGGCATACGCTTGGCACGCTAATTCACTCGCCAGTGCGAATCAATTGCACCGCATCGACGATCACATGACCGTCGGCATCGTCATTTGACACGATGATTTCGGCCGGCGTGTCTTGTTCAAATTGGTAGACTCCCAGTTCCGTGAACATCCCGTCGATGGGCGGCGTGGCGCGCTGGTCGACCCGGACGACGTATTCACGATCGGCCGCCACGATGCGAACTTTTACGGAAGAGGCGCGGTTGGGGTTCGGGGTGTACGACAAACGAACCGCATAGCGATCCGACTTGGGCAACTCTATAACAAATCGGGCATGCTTGTGGCCGATTCGTTCATGCCCGTCGTGAGCGTAGCTTCGCCCGACGAAGCCCGGCACACTACGACTCGTCGACCATCCGCCGACCAGTTCTGCTTGCGAGTCGTCGACAACAATGCCTGGCAACTTGCGCGGATCCTTCCCGCGATATGGACGAGGACCAGTCCACGATAACACTTGATGATCTGCCAGCAATCGCTGCTCAAGAAGACCCATGTCGACTTGCTGAACCGAACAGCCTTCGTCGATCGACAGACATGCGGCTGTCGCTGCCGACTGACCAAGCACCATGAACACGGGCTCCATGCGAATCGACCCGTAAGCGATGTGCGATGCCGAAAGACAGACGGGAACCAACAAGTTTCCGCATTCCGCTTCCCGGGGCACAATCGACCGGTAAGCAATCGGATAGGGGGCAAATCCGTGTACCTGGACATCGCCTTCGTTCAAGACACGCCCCTGGGCCGCATAGCGTTGTGTGTTGTGCGAATCCATGCCGTAGGCAGCCATCCCGACGGGATCATCGACAACCTGATCTCCCCAGCAATGATGTTCGGTCATCACAACGTCAGAAATCATTCGCCGCGCTTCCCGAACGTACAATTGATGCGGCCAGCCGTGGTTGTCGACGAATTCGTCTTTCGCCAATCCCCAGCGGCTCACCGCATCGCGAATCTCCTTCGGGACACGAGGGTCGTTCACCAGAAACCAGAGCCAGCCTTGTTGATAGGTTGCGTGTTCTTCGAGAATGGCGTCCCGCGTCGCATAATCGCCATCGGGGTAGGCGTAATTCATGCCAATATTGTCGGTGGAGAACGCGCCGTTGTTGTTCGTGTCCGTCTTGCGATTGGGCATCATCAGCGGACTACCCAGCCCATCCCATTGACCCGCGAGTATCGTTCGCAGTGCAAGTTCATAGCGATTCGGGTCATACGCTTTGGGCTTCACGAAATCCAAGCGGTTTTCTGGCACGTCGGTCAAGCACATCCGAAAGCAATACGCCTGCACACGGTGATCGCCGGCCCCATGAACCCCGGGCCCACCAGAATGGATTCCCGGCAGCAATCCGCTGGTCGCATCTCCTGGCACAATGTACGGATCGACTTCGACGTGGAATTGATGATGTTGCGACCCCAACTGTACTCCGTTGAGCGTTTCGCCATACGTCTCATTCGACTCTCGACCAACGTGATAGGCAACGCCCGCGGTGGCCATCAGATCGCCTTCGTAGGTGGCATCGATAAAACTCTTTCCAGGAAAGCGACGTCCATTCTCCATAACGATCGCCACGATGCGGTTTCCCTCTCGCTCGACCCCGTCGTCCAGCGCGAGCCGCTGCCCGACAATCGTTTCCACGTTTAATTCGCGGAGCATGCGGGTGAAGATTTCCTCCGCCACATGCGGCTCGAAGGTCCACATGGTCTTTTCGCCAACTGCCTGACGTCGACTCTTGTAATCCTCTCGCCGCTGATGAGTCCACGCTTCGTCCCGCGCATAGTGCTGGAAAACGCGTTGATAGAACTCTCGTGAAATGCCGCCGATGGCCTGTTTGTTGCCGATATCCGTGGCCCCCAGCCCACCGGAGGTTAAGCCCCCCAAGTGTCGCCCCGGTTCGATCAGCACGACAGATTTTCCCATCCGCGCAACCTGCACAGCGGCAACAACCCCGGCAGAAGTGCCTCCATAGATCACGACATCGTGAGCCGGCGTGGGGAGAGTCCCGAATAAGATAATTGCGAACGCCACCCAGGACTCAACATTAAACTTGATCATCGTCGAATTCTCCACCGCGCAAGAGGGGACCACATCTGTATCTGTTATTCATCTGGCAACATCTCCGGGGGATGTCGCTGTGTTTTAACGCCAGTATAGCGATCCACATTATCTGGTCGCCTGCGACGCGTCGCAGGAAAGTCTCCGGTCTGTTGTTGCCAGAGTTCGAGCACCTGCGTCAGTTCCTCACGAACCGACTGAAACTTCTTGTCATCGGCCAGATTGCGTAGCTCATCCGGGTCTTGCTCCATGTCGTACAGCTCATATTCCGGACGAGGGACGCGGAACAGCCATGCCTGTTCTGGCGCAAGTTCTCCCTTCTCCTTCAAGGCATGCAGGCTGTTCCACGACGGCGAACCACTGACATCGCTCGGCGATCCATGCGGCAACTCTAAATAGGCGTTGTGAATGAGCTTGTATTGCTTTGAACGGACGCATCGCATGTGTTCATCAGCATTGTGCCAGTTCCTTTCTCCATGCACATACTGCCGCGGCGCCACGGTTTGATCTTGAAACATCGCCGCAACACTACGTCCTTGCATGTCATCGGGCACCGCACTCTCGGCGAGTTCCAAGAACGTCGGCGCCAGATCGACAACGCTCACCAATCCCTCGTACACGGTTCCTGGTTGAATGACAGCAGGCCAAGAAAAGATCAGCGGCGTTCCGATGCCTGAGTCGTAGAGAGTGCCCTTGCAGCGGGGAAACGGCCTGCCGTTGTCGCCGAAGAAGACGACTAACGTGTTGTCGAGGAGTTTCCGCCTGCGAAGCTCTGCCATGAACCGCCCGATGGCTTCATCCATGCGGGAAATCTCATCGTAATAGAGCGCGAGGTCTTCGCGAGTCGCCTGGTCGTCGACCAAATATGGAGGAACCTTCACGGCATCCGCGGCGTGGGGTGGAGATACGGCACCGGGTTCATAGGGCCGATGTGCATCTTTGAATCCGACCCATAAGAAAAACGGTCGCTCCTCACAGGCAGTCAGAAAGTCGGGGAATTCATTGAAGTCGCGTGAGTACCAGTCGAACTGCTGCTCGCCATTCGGCCCGTAGTGAGTCTTTCGCATGTGACCACAGAAATATTCCCGATGCTGTAGATAGCTCGTAACGAATCGCTGCTCGGCAGGCAGGGGCATGTGCAGATCCTCGGCACCCGTGGCGTGAGGATACTTTCCCGTCAACACACTGATACGTGTCGGGCTGCATTGCGATGTCGTGAGAAAGGCATTTTCGCAGCGAAGACCACCGGCGGCCAAGGCGTCGATATGGGGAGTGCGAATGGCATCATTTCCGTAACAGCCGTAGTCCTTGGCATCGACGTCGTCGGCCAAGAACACCAGAATGTTCGGCGGTTTTTGTCCATCCGCGTGCGCATCGACCGACACAAAAAAGATGGACGCTGCAATAACGCACGCTCGCCCGGTACTCGTCAGCCATTTTTTCACGGTGCGCCTCCTGTCGATCGAATTTCACATGTGGGATTGGTAATCCACGGGCGATTTCATGACGATAACCGCCCGAATCTGCACATGCCACCTTACAAAGCGAGGATTGTTACGCGTCTGTGTCCCCGAAACCTCGTTGCGAGTCCCCGACGGTCAGTAGATACTAGGTCAACGAAGCACGACCAACGCGTATCGGCTTAGTTCGTAAACAACGCGAGACAAGGCACATGAA
>CAZNXE010000410.1:0-4161 GCA_964576465.1 uncultured Planctomycetaceae bacterium | reverse complement strand
ATTATGATGACCCTCGGCAATGTCGGTCGCGATCTTGAGATGGTTCGCCAGTCCACTCACAAGCACAACGTTCAGTCTTCACTTCGACTCGCGTCGGCTCTGCTCGTTGTCTTCACTTTCGCCACGAATCATCCGCTGGCCGTTGGACAAGAAAAGCCTGCCGGAGAAAAGCCTGCTGAAGAAGCGGATGCTCCGAAAGGATACACGGTAATCCCAGGAAAACTCCCGAAGAGCATCATCGGGATGGCCAAGAGCGGCCAAGTCAGCAATCAAACAGAATTCGATAACTACTACAAGGCATTGATCGCTCAGTTTACGCAACCCGAGCAGTTCGCGACTGCTTACGACCTTCGCAGAAACCTTCGCCGCGATGCACGCACTGCATACAGCAGCAAGGCGAATAAGCAGTTTCACACCGCGTTCAATCAACTCTTGCTGTCGACACTACGCGATTTGGTCACCGATCCACTCTATCATCCAGCGACACGTTTCAACTGGATACTAATCATCGGTGAGTTGAACGAAGCGGAGAAACTTGCCGCCGGAACCGCGAAAGAGAAACCTCTGCCCGGGGCGCTCCCCGTGTTGATCTCCGTGGCGGGGGATTAAAAACAAAAAAAAAGCGTGCGTCTGGCAGCACTGATCGGCCTGGATCGACATGCCAAGGCTGGTAGCATCAACGCCGAAGCCAAACAAACGCTTGCGCCAATCCTCCAGAAGACTGTCGCCCGGCGTTCGCCTCCAGAGGGTCGCGATCCTGAAGTTCATCAGTGGTTTCAAGACCGTGCGCGAGGGATTCTCGAATCGCTAGGCATCAAGGTAGCAGAGACTGCCGATACGCCAGATGCACCGGACGGACCTGATTCGCCGGATGCGGCCGATGGTCCAGAAGCAGCAGATGGACCCGATGGCCCTTGATTCGGCGTCACCAGATATTTCAATCACTTGCTGTTCGACTTATTTCAGACCGTGGAATGGATTCCGCAGATCAAGCGAAAGGCAAGAACGGCTCCAGCGATGCGAATGGATTTGCAGACGCACACATCAAGGCGGCCCGCGGGCGTCGATCGCGAGCGTTGTTCGATAGTCTCGCGCAAGGTTTCGCGCGTTGCCTTACGTTCATGCGGGGCGTTGCTGGCACTCTTTCTTGCAGCGATGTCTGGCTGCCGCGCGACGCCTCCTTCCACTGGTTTGAGCGACTTGGAAGCTCTATCGCTCGAAGAAATTCACGAAGACCAGCCAGAGAAATCCCCGCCGGCAGATCTCCAGCAGCCTAGTCCCAAGCAGCCCGACCTTGTGTGGCATGACGAATTGGCCAGTGATACGTGGGTGCGAACGGTTGGCAAGCAGGCAGAAGAAACAACCCGGCGTTGGCGACACGAGGGGCTCGAGCAGTTGCTCGCATTGGCCGACTCGCCACAGGCCACGCTCGCGGCAGCGCTGAGTGCTGAAGACCCGGTGATAAGCACCAACGCGGCGATCGGTCTCGCTCGTCTTGAGGACGTGCGAGGGCTCGATTCACTGGCCGCCGCGGTCGACAACCGCGACTTGCCTCCACGCGAGCGACAAGCCGCGGCTGAGGCGCTTGGCGAGATCGAGGATCCGCGAGCCACCGACCTCGTTGTACCGTTGCTCGACACATACGGTCGGTTCGATGAACCACACCGTGCGGCATACAATCCAGACCTCCACGCGGAGCTACTCCGATCGCTTAAGGTTTGGCAACCCAGGCAAGTTGTGGACGAATTTCAAGCGGCCCTTGCCGCGCCGGGCCCTGAAGTTCGCCTGGTCGCACTTCAGGCCTGGACGATGCACCCTGATATTCCGTTGCCCGAACGGGTCGAGGCGTTGCGTGAAGACCGCTCGCCGCAGGTCCGTGCGGCCGCGCTGACTGCGTTGGCGGCCCATCGCGTTGAGCATGTCGAGCGACTTCTGGAAAGTGGTCTAACGGACGACGATCTTCGCGTCTCCCTGGCCGCGATCGCAGGGCTTGGCACCGTCGCCACCAAGACTTCTGCCGAAAGGTTGCGGCGTGTGTTGCGCGACGAGCCCGAGGTGTTTCGTGCCGCCGCGGTCGAGGCGTTGGCCCAAATGGGCGACTTCGAGGTTTTGTCATTGGCCGCCGACGATGCGTCATGGCGGGTTCGTCTTCAAGCGGCGCAACAATTGTGCCACTTTGCAACCCTCGACGGCACTGAACTCGCGCGACGGTTATTGAATGACTCCAGCACCGAGGTTCAGCGAGCCGTTGTCGCCGCGGTTGCCGATTGGCCGCTGGCCACCGCTGGCGATGTCTTGCTTGATGCCATGTCGTCGCAAACCTACCGCACGCGAAACAAGGCAGCCGATCTGCTCGTCGGGCGGTGGCCGGCGGCGGGTGACTTCATCGCCGACGAGAGCACAGCACGACGTACTGAAGCTCTCAGCCTCCTTCGCACACAGTGGCGTAACGAGTTCGGAGTAACCGCTGGTTCGCCTGCCCCCAAGCGTCTCGATCAAATCGTGTCGGCTGAGAATACCGAAAACCTCGATATCGCCATTCAGCCAAGCGAACTACAACGCGTGCAGGTCATCTTGCACCAACTGAATGAACTTCAGATTCCACCCGGGAAACAAGATCGCTTGCTCGCGGAACTGGGCCAGCAGGGGCCGACGCTTCCCGCGATCTTGGAGCATTTGAACGTCGAGCAGGGTGCCATCGTTTCAGAGGAGATCTTCCGCCAAGTCCTGCCAAACGTTAGCCCGCTGTACGAAGTGATTGAAGGGGTCGCCATGAAACCGGCGGCCGATCGTCGGGCGGCGGCGAGTCGTCTTATCGAGTTTGGCGAAGCGCTGGCCTCATCGGAGCTGGCAGGCAACCGCCTGTTTAAGCAGATGATCGTCCGCAACGACCCGTTAGTGTGGCGAAGCGTGCTGGTGGCGATCGAACCCTCGTCGACCGATGCGGCCACGCAAATCGTCTGCGCGGCCGCCGGCCATCCGTCGGCCGAAATACGACGCCGCGCCTGCGAACATCTGGCACGGTTTCCTGACCCCCGGCACCAAGCTCTGCTCACCGCCGCGCTCAACGACCCCGACGCAAACGTTGTGCAAGCGGCAGTGGCCGCCTTGGGAGCCGGAGGGCAGATGGATGACCCCGGCCCGCTGCGATGGCTACTGCGAGACGACGACTGGCTGCTTCAACTGGCGGCAGCAACCGCGTTGGTCAAACTCAGCGACGCCGACGGACCTTTGGCACTCCAACGACTGGCTGCCGAAGAAGATCCGACGATTCGCATCGCGGTCGCCAAGGCCATCGGCGAGTTGGGCCAAGCGAACCTCGCACCAGTGCTAATCGCCTTGCTGGACGATCGACCGATGGTACGCCGAGCCGCCTTGGGGGCCTTGGCAAGCGTTGCCGGGCGAGATGTCGCGCTGCACATCCAAGCCGCCGGCAACGAGACGGAAGACCAAGTCGTCGAGGCGTGGAAACGCTGGTGGCGTAAGCAGCAGCATACGGCCAACGCTTCGCAATCTGGCAATCAACTGCCACGCGCTCGGTAATCGTGTAGATACTCGTCGAGATCGACCTGCAAGGCGTTGTTAAAGATGTTCGTGGCGATCATCAACCCGCCGAACGCGGTGAGGGCGACAATCTGACGGGGCGAAAAATGGTGTGCCAGCCGAGCATACAACTCGTCGGAAACCGCGTTGGCGTCGTCGACCAACTGGCGACCGAACTCGACCACGGCCCCTTCACGGTCATCGAGCTTCAAGGCCGATGGATCCTCGCCCCAGTCGATCAAGATCCGCCGGAAAAAGGTCGAACAAATGAGGCAATCGGTCTTGGTGGAGATCGTGTGTACGAAGATCGTCGTGAGACGCTCTCCTAGAAACGGCTGGACCACGTCGCGCAACGGATACCAGCGCAACAGGGCATCCATCGCCACCGGTTCGTGAGCCAGCGTCCGCTTCATGTTGGTCATCCGACCCTGAGTGGTTGCGATCTTGTCATACTCCGCCCGCATTGGGGCATCGGCGTCGTCATACTCAAGCGGTGCAATGCGTGGCATCAAGTCCGGCTCCAAAATTAAGGCGAGCGGCGAATGAGAATATACCAACCCGACGCGTGAGCGAGGGACCAACCCGTAATACACTGCGTTCCCTCGCTTACGCGTCGGG
>CAZNXE010000409.1:0-4224 GCA_964576465.1 uncultured Planctomycetaceae bacterium | reverse complement strand
GAGGGAACGCAGTGTATTAACGGTTGGTCCCTCGCTCACGCGTCCCCTTGGTATATTCTCATTCGCCGCACGCCGAACGACTGCGAAGGGGGGCCTGGAATCGCTGATCCTTCCACAGTGGCTTCATACAAGTGTTCCGTCAATTTTCCTGTATTATGAAATCATCATAACAAGGTACGTGGTTCTCAGAGGGTCTTTTCTATGAGTCTTCTCGGCGATTTCCTGGAGTCGTTTTACGGCAGCCGTCACGAATTCCACAGTGTCCACGCGCGTGTCCGCCATGAGATGCAACGCGTGCCCGACGGAGCGGCGTCACGTCGCCATGCCATTGGAAAGGCAAAGCCTTCGGCGGCGAAGACGGAGATTGTCACTGAAGATCTAGTTTTTTGGGCTGTACTTCCAGACAACGTTCGAGTGGATAAGACCCGAACTAGAGAAGGCCAACCTGAAAAGACTGTCGAGGTTATACGGGGAAGCGATCTCTTGAAACGAAACCCGGACGGAAGCGTCGAAGTTGAAAGGGACCGAAAGCGAATTCTTCGGGAGGGCGACTTATATCCGACGGATTATCGCCGTCACTTCGATCGAAGTTTGATCCGTGAATTCTTCAAATCGCTGACGCTTGATCAGATTGGGGAATGCCAGATTGCAGGGCGCAATTGTGTGCGCATTCGCGCTCTGCCAGTTTCCAACGATGGATTGTGGCCACACTGGCTGCCAGTCGAAGCAGACGCATTTGAACTTGCCGGCGACATTGCATTGCCCTCGTTGCTGTCGATCAAGGGAATGATGTCAGACAAGACGATTGCGAGTTACGAAGTGGTCGAGGTACAGTTCGACGAATCAATCGATGAGACGGTATTCGACTGCGAACCGACTGCTGGACAAGTGCTGCGTGAGGCATTGCCGGTAGTCGAACAGATCAGCCTAAAGGCCGCGGCTTCGAGAGTGCCATTTCCGTTTTTATTGCCTCCGGAAGAATTCTTACAGGAGAACGGATGCAGTGACATCATGTATAATTCGGCCCGAGGCGATTCCGATGCATACATCACCGTCTTTTTCAACGGAATCAACTCGAACAGCCTGTGGTTCGATCTCCGTGGCCAGCCAGATGTGGAGATAGAGGAGAGTCTGGAGTGGGAAGAAGTCGAAGTTTCCGCTCGCACATTCAAGCTATCAGACCCGAACACCGAGGCGGGTCTCAGTGTACTGGCATTCAAGCATGACGGAACTCACGTTTACGTCTTCTCGGACATGCAACGGTCGGAACTATTTGACTTTGCGTTATCTTTGAAGACAGTTGAAGCCTAGCCGCTAGCTCGTGAGTGAGACTTAACGACTTGCACCCGGTGGCGGTACGTCGCACAGCTTCAGAATACTCTCGGCAATCGCAGGCACGGACGCGCGTGGCCAGACGGGCAGCGTGGTGTCGATGGGATCGTCGGTGATGACGGCGGAGATTGTTTGGTCTTCATTTGCCAGGGGCTCGAACGTTGTTGCGGCCCGCCATACTTCTACCTTGGTGGCGGTGGTCTGCGAATCGCCTTCGACCAAGACAAGGTCACAGGTGGCGAAACTGGGTGCCAATACGGCATAACGATCGACGGTTTCTCCATCGGTGGAGATGGGCTGGAAAACCGCCACCAACCCTTGCGACAGAATGCCGACGCTGGTGGCGCCTGCCTCGCGATGCCGGTGCGAATCTTTCCCGGGCGTGTCCAACTCGTGACGGTGATGCGTGTGCTTGATGGTGCCAATCCGATAGCCGGCGCTCGTGAGATGCTCGACTAGTTCCACGACCAGCGTCGTCTTGCCACTGTTCTTTCGCCCAATGATGTGAATTCGTCGCAATGCCTGGCGGTTCCTTGGTTTGTCGTGCCATCGTGTCGTTGCAGAAATACGCTACGTCATGATTCTATTCTACCACGACGACACTACGACACGACAAGGAGAGTGGTCAGCCAGCCGCGACGTGGACTAGACACGCCCTCAGAAGTTCACGTGGAGTTGGGTGTAGTAGAAGTCGGCGTCGCCGGTGAAGAGCCCCGCGGTTGGGTTGGTGCGATACCAGTCGCCGGTGAAAAAGTGGGAATAGCCTAACAGCAGTGCCATGCGCGGCGTGAGTTTGATGCGTGCCAGGAAATCGAGTTCTTGGCCCAAGTAGCTGTCTCCACCGGGGGTTGTGGTGAAAGGCCTACCGTTGACGTTGTACGGCACGTCGTCAGAATCGGCGAGCCAAAAGACGTGCCACCAAGCCAGCAAACGTAGCCGCTCCGCCGGGTCAGCCGTCAGCTGCATGTTGGCGTCTTGAATGTTGCGGCGGGAGAAGAAATCCATGAACCCGAGATACTTGTGACCTAGAGGGAAAAGTTCGGTGAACGCGTTTCCGATCGTGCTGTCGCCCGAGGCCCAATCGTAATAACCCCATAGCGTGGGTTTCCAAGGCAGGCTTTCAAATTGATGACCAACGCCGAGGGTGTACATTCCGGCAGAATGCGACACCGCGCCGAAGTCACCGAATTGATAGGCCCCTTGTAGTTCGACCTTCAGGGGACCTTGATCTGAGATCCAGCGTCCACCAACCGTTTGGAACTTCAGGCTGCGCCCAGCGGGGAATGGCGACTCGTAATTCGTGTTGCCCAGCCAGAACAGATCGAGTGTTTCCTTTTCTCGACCTTTGTAGGTGCCCCACATGCCGTAGAACTCTTGCTGGTGATCGGGGGCGTCGAAGTTTTTGGTATCGACGATAACAGGCCGTGTCCAAAAACCGTCGATATTCCATTTTTCTCCTTGCCAGAATAGCTTGGCGCCTTCGAAGGTCCGTCGCGTGTTGGCCCAATCCAGCGGGGAGATCAATCGTTGAGCACCGTAGAGCAATTCTTGTCGCCCGACGCGGCCCCACAGTTGTCCACTGCCGTCGTCGTAGAGCATGTAGTCGACAAATAGATTGTTGATATCGGAGCGATTTTCCTCGATCGGCCGTGGCGCGACGTCTTCAAATTCGCTTACCGCGTCGAGGTATTCTCCGAAGAAGCGAACGCGGTCTCCCACGCGAACATTGGCGTAAATCCGCGTACGATGTAGGAGAAAAGTGTCGTCGACGCCGGTGAGCCCCAGCTTCCGCATATTGTTTTCGCTCTGGAAGCGTGTGCGATATTGGCCACCAATGTCGAAGGTTACCAGATCACCAACGGGCCGCTCTTTGAAGTACTCTCCCAGAAGGCTGCCCGAGTAGAGGGGATCGTTGAGGTAGGAAAAGGAGTTGTTGTAGAAGGGGTCTTTGTAAGCTCCGGCGGCGACCGCGGTCAACTTTTTCCGCTTCTTCTTTGCTTGGCACTTCGCGCAGGCTTTCGGCTTGTTGCAACCCGGCGACTGACACGCACTCGGTCCACCGTTGTGAGTATCTGGCCCATAGGTGATCGGTGCGACAGAATCGTCGAGCAGGCCGGAGTTCGTGTCAGCGGTTCCGTAAGACGTTGATTCTTGCGTTGAAAAATCAAGGCCGCGCTCAGCAGCATTTGTCGGTACGAGAGGCTGACCAACGGATCGTGATGAAAAGGACGCAACGCAGGTTGCTAGAATGAGTGTCAACATTGCCGATCGCGTCATGAATTCCATGCCTCAAAGATGATTCGATTGCGATTCCCGTCCACCGGGTCTCTTCGATCTCTCGGCGGATGCAAAAACACCCACAAGTCCTATCGGACGACGCACATGTGTCCCCATGACTGATTCTTGGTGCGACGATTGGTGGCGTACTACCGAACGAAGGGAAGTGCAGGTAGCGAAGACTTTGCGGATTGGTGTCCAAGGCGAAAAGAGAGATACGCACGCTGGCACTGACTTCTGTGCGAACGGGATACACCAAAGGTTCGCCGGGAATTCAGTATGCGCCAGAGCCGCGCGATCGCCCACAAATCCAGGTCTTACGAACACAATTCCATCGGATGGTGAAACGTGCAGGGCAGCAACCGTGGCCCCAGATGTTCCATTTTTTGATAGGGCTGCCGAAGCGGGCAGCACAGGTGGCGCATTAGTCGCATGCAGAAAACCGCAAAGACTCGCCAGAAGCCCCGATGTCGGTGGAGCTTTGCGGGACCGCGGACAGCACCATGCCAGAGGGTGCGAATTGGATAAACGGAGAGGACAGGATTCGAACCTGCGGACCGGCGTGAACCGGTCACCGATTTAGCAAACCGGCGCTTTCGACCACTCAGCCACCTC
>CAZNXE010000408.1:4017-4228 GCA_964576465.1 uncultured Planctomycetaceae bacterium | reverse complement strand
GCTGCGGTCAACTTTGGTTGGATCCTTGCCGCTGGACGCGCCACCGCCGTGCCGCCCCCAACCGCCATAGGTGTCGACAATAATCTTGCGGCCCGTCAGTCCACAATCGCCATGTGGGCCGCCGACCACGAATCGCCCGGTTGGGTTGATGTGATAGGTGATGTCTCCCGAGGCAAGGTCGGCCGGCAATTCAGGCTTGATGACGTTTTCG
>CAZNXE010000408.1:2981-4007 GCA_964576465.1 uncultured Planctomycetaceae bacterium | reverse complement strand
ACCCAGCTTTGGATCTCTTCATTCGACACGTCTTCGCTGTGCTGGGTCGACACCACGACGGTATCGATCCGCACCGGGTGATTGTCTTCGTCAAACTCAACCGTTACTTGGCTCTTGCTATCGGGCCGCAGCCAATCGACTTCGTTGTTCTCACGAGCTTTCGTCAGGCGATTTAGAATTCGATGCGACAACGCGATCGGCAGCGGCATCAGCTCGGGGGTATCGTTACAGGCATAGCCGAACATCAGGCCTTGATCTCCGGCGCCGATCTCCTTGCCTTTCTGGTCATCGGCATCGACGCCCTGGGCGATGTCGGGGCTCTGACCGTCGATCGACACCATCACGCCGCAGGTGTTGCCCGAGATGCCCATCGAATCGTCGGTGTAACCGGCGTCAAGAATCACCTGCCGGATCACGGCTCGAAAATCGACATAGGCCTTGGTGGTGATTTCACCGGCGACAACCGCTAACCCGGTGGTGACCATTGTTTCACAGGCCACGCGGCTATAAGGATCCTCGGCCAGCAGGGCGTCGAGAATTCCGTCGGAGATTTGATCGGCAAGTTTGTCGGGATGACCCTTGCTCACCGATTCGCTGGTGAATAGATAATTTCCAGACGCCACGTGCAAACCTCCACAAAAACCTGGAACGTTCGATGAACCTAACCGCTTCGAGTGACTGAACGGGCGATTATACGGACCCGCTTGCCTCACTCGCAAGCGTGTGACATAGGAATCTTACCGAGAATGCCTGAATCCGACGTTAAGTTGATTTGGCGATCTGTCTGAGGAGACGTGTTTGACAGCGGGATCATGCGGCATGTTGGCCATGTATCTGGTGCTTGTTCAGACGTATGATTAGGTCAATCGTTCGTTTCGTGGCACCCTTTTGGTGTTGCACCAGTTGCTGTGCCCGGTGTCCCAACTGGGCGGCCCAGTCTGGAGAGTTGAGCGCCTGCCGCACGAATGCCAGCAGATCGTCACGATTACGAACCACCACGGCGGCGTCACTGGCCAGTAGCGTCTC
>CAZNXE010000408.1:0-2953 GCA_964576465.1 uncultured Planctomycetaceae bacterium | reverse complement strand
GTGTGTTGGGACCGAATGATACGGCCGCACCGTATCCGGCCGGTTCGATCATGTTCTGTCCGCCCCGGCTGCCAAGGCTACCGCCGACAAAGGCGATGTGAGCCGTTCCCCACCATGCGCCCAATTCGCCCACGGCGTCTACCAGCAGCACCCGCGACGCTGCACTGGTTGTCTCGTCGGTGAGCTGGCTGCGGCGGACCCAATCGACGCCCGCTCGGTTGAGTTGACCCGCGACGGAATCGAATCGCTGGGGATGCCTGGGCACCAGAATCAACCGCAACCGCGGCTCTTCCGCGGCAAGCGCCTGATAGACATCCAACGCGATCTGTTCTTCTCCGTCCTGCGTGCTCCCGGCCAGGAAGACGATATCCTCAGGTTCGATTCCTGCCAGCTTTGCGAGAGCCACCGTTGCCGGGTTTGTCCGCTCGGTCTGTGCCCCGTCAAACTTTGTCGACCCCGTGACATAAACCCGGGGCTGCGGCGCGCCCAAGTCGATGAAGCGTTCGGCATAGTCATCGTTTTGGGCGGCAATGAGGTCGACCTGATTCAACACGGCTTTCCAAAACCATCGCAGGCGGCGATATCCGCGATAGCTGTGTTGGCTGAGCCGACCATTCACCACGGCGACGCGCGCACCGCGACTTTTGGCGGCGCGAATCAGGTTGGGCCACAACTCCAACTCGACCAGCGATAGCACATCGGGCCGAATGCGGCTCACCGCGTTACGCACGGCCCAACTGAAATCCAGGGGGCAGTAAAACACCGAAAGATCGGGATACTTCTTCTGTGCCAAGGCATACCCGGCGGCCGTGGTCGTTGAGATGACACACTGGCAGTCGGGGCGCTGTTGTTTGGTCTCGGCAATGAGCGTTTCCAGTAGATTGACTTCGCCAACGCTGACCGCATGCCACCAGATGCAATAGCGTTCGCCGTGCCTTCGCGGAACATCGCCCAGCAGTTTTGCGCGAAAGCCCTCACGATACTTGCCGTATCGAACGGATTGATACACTAGCCATGGCGACGCAATCGCCAGCAGCGCTAGATAGACTGCGTTGAGCACAATGGAAATCACGTGGGATTCCTTTCCCAAAGGAGCCCGAAGTCAAACAGCTCCGTCGATCAGCCGCCTTTTCGCATGCAACAGTTCTTATACTTCTTGCCACTACCACATGGGCACGGAGCGTTGCGGCCGACCTTTGGGCCTCGATTGCGAATGGGCTCGGTTTTTTCTTTATTGTCCGAGCCATCAATTGCCTGTTGTTGCTGCTGTCCAATTTCGCTGGTGGAGGACGCAGGCGAGTCGTGTTTCGTTTCGCCCACGACCCACATCGAACCAACGAACTGTTCGTCGAGTTGTTCCATGCGGAAGATCAGGTCGGTGACACGTTCGCCGACCGCATTCCACATGTCTTCGTAAATACGCATGCCCTCGCGTTTGAATTCCACTTTGGGGTCGACCTGCGCGTAACCGCGTAAGCCGATACTGCTTCGCAGATGATCCATCGAGAGCAGGTGCTCTTTCCACGCCGAGTCGACAATCTGCAGGACCAGCGCCCGTTCCATCTTTCGCATTTCGGGGCGATAGATGTTCTCGACGGCGGTGATCAGGCGAAGTTCGAGTTGGTTGCGGTCGAGCTGTGCTAGTTCACCCGGTTCGATGTCGTAGTTGAGCGTTTCGTGAGCCCAATGGCTGAGCGAATCGAGTTTGCCGTTTCCGCCGACGATGTTTGCCAATGGCGTGTCGTCAAGCGAGGAGTCGCCCGAGGAGATCGCCTCGAACAGTTGGTCCACCTTGTGATGTACTTCGCTGAGCGTCTGTTCGGCTTTTTCGCGATGCTGCCGGCTATGTCCCACCAGCATCGATCGAATTTCTTCCCGTTGTTTGTTTCGCAAATCGTCGATTTGTAGGTCGATGTCGAAGCGACCGCGAGCCCAACTGACCAGCATTTCGCGATCATACCGCTTATGTCCGCCGTCGGTGGTCGTGCAACGGATGAGACCTGCCAGGACCGGAAACTCCAACTCCTTTTCTTCGTAGGCTTCGAGCGCCTTTTGTCGAACCATCTCCTTCAACGGTTCTGGCTCGAGTTGGTCGATGGCGCCAGGATCGATTTCGATTCCAAACTTGGCTTGAACCCACGAACAGGCCGTGCGAATCGCATAGTCGGGCTCGAGGAATCGTTCGCCGACGGAGCAGTCAACTTCATGGATCGACTTCCGGGCGCGATCGATGATCAGTTCGGCAACGTTATCGCGACCAGCCTGTTTCAGATCGCGGTCTCTCACGTTCAGGTTCCAACGCCCGTTGGCTAGCTTCACCAAGGCACCCCAATTCCACTCTCTGGGGTCTTCCTCTTCGGGTAGATTTTCGTCGATCGCATCGAGTATTTGGCCTTCAACGAGACGCGTCGCTTCGTCTTTGGCGTAGCTTTGAGCCGAAACGAAATCGAGGTTGCGGAAGTCTCTGGCATCAATCTCGATGCCGAATAGCTGGGAGGCCCATTTGGCGAATGACTCGGTGCCGTAGTCCTTATCGAGGAACTCTTCGAGATGCGCGTCGATCGAATGGTCGATCATCGTCTGGATTAATTCGCGCACCGAACAACCATCGAGAATACGTTGACGGTAGGAGTAAACGCGTTTCCGCTGCTCGTCCATCACTTCGTCGTATTCGAGCAGGTTCTTGCGGATTTCGAAGTTGCGTTCTTCGACCTTCTTTTGCGCGCCTTCGATTCGGCGGGTGACGATCTTGCTTTCGATCGCTTCGCCTTCTTGCATCCCAATGCGGGAGAGCATGTTCTTGGCCCATTCACCGCCGAAGATCCGCATCAGGTCGTCTTCCATCGAGAGGAAGAAACGGCTGCTGCCGGGATCTCCTTGCCGACCGCCACGCCCGCGCAGCTGCAAGTCAATGCGTCGGGCCTCGTGACGTTCGGTGCCGATCACATGCAGG
>CAZNXE010000407.1:0-4243 GCA_964576465.1 uncultured Planctomycetaceae bacterium | reverse complement strand
TTCCGGATGATATCGAGATAGTTCTGGTCAATGTCGATCACCGAAACATTACACCCCATTCTGGCCAAAGGAATCGAGATGCCTCCGGTGCCGGCCCCATACTCTAGGACCGAGTCGCCCTTCTTCACATCGAGCGCTTTGATAACCATCGCGTAGGCGGCAAGCAAATCGCCAACCAGATTACTATCATCATAACAATAGGGAGAGACGATGCTTCGCCAGTCGTCTGTTTCTAGAAATGACGATGTCTCGTTGACCTCTGGCACATATGACTTTGAATCTGCCAGAGCGAGAAAGTGCTTCTTGATTTGGCGGTAGTACTCTTGCGAAAAGGCGTCGAGCGGCAACGATTCATCGATCGGATTGCGCAGAAAGACATTCGACAATTCGGTGATTCTCTGTTCCTCGGGAACGTTGGACAATTCGCAGTCGAGTATGTCGTCTAGTTCGGAGAGACTGTCGATGAATCGTTTCTGCATCTCACACCCTTGTTGGCTTCAAAATCCTGTGCCTCAGACAGCTTGCACTGATAGCAGTTAAGTAAACTATCGACAGAACGAGTAGATTACTTAGCTGTCAATTTGGGGCGTGTGATGAGTTTGGGAAGATGGCGTTTGACGCTCATTCTGGCTGGGTAAGGTAACGCTCTTCAAACAGTATTGAGCCTTGGATGTCCTGGAAACGTTACGGACTCAGCCGATTCGCGTTGCAAGGGGACACCAACGCTACCCCACGCAGTCAGGAGCGACCCTTTGTCGGGACAGACGGAACTTCATTCCCATCAAGGAGCGTGATGTTCTGCGTGGGAATCAATCGACCCACGCATACAACCGGGCGACTGGTATTGAGCGGAAGCGGGTGGAGTAGTTGCTGTTGTGGCCGACGTAGTAGCTCAACAGCATGCGGTCTTTGTAGAAGGTGAGACTTGTGTAGGCGTAGGTCTCGTCGGGATTGTCCTCGATATTCCGCGGCGATGACCAAGTTTGTCCTTCGTCGCGCGAGACGGCTATCGTAAGCGGAGTTCGTTTGCCGGAATGATGGTGCGTGGGATCGATATTGTTGTTCCAAATCAGCACCAGATCGCCCGTGGCAGGGATTCTTCGCAACGTCGAGGGGGCCTCTGGCGCGGGCGGTCCCCAAGGTTCGGGCACGGACCACGTGTCTCCCGCATCGGTGGATCGGGCCGCATAGATCCTGCCAAGTTGCGAACGAACGATCATCAACACGCTGCCGTCGTTCATCTCGATCACTTCCGGTTCCATGGCGCCCCGTTTCGACAAATCGACGTCGCCACGACCGACTTGCCACTGCTGCCCTCCGTCGTCAGAGAAGAAGCAGAACGAGCGATAGTGGTTTTCCTGGCTTTGGTCGGAAGTCGCCGACACCGGGCAGAGCAGCCGCCCGTTGGAAAGCTGCGTGATGCGATCGTTGTTCAAGACGTGATAGCCTGCTCGGTCGGTCACAGAAATCGGCGTGCCAAAGGTCCGCCCTTCGTCCTCGGAAATACGAAGAAACACATTCAGATCGGTGTCGCCGTTCTTCACGAGATAAAACATCCCGATCGGTCCATCGGCCACCCGGGCGGGGTCAAGTCGGCGTAACGTGACCGACATGACATTGCGTTGCCCGATGTTTTCTTGAAGCAGACGTATGTCTCCCCACGTGCGCCCACCATCGGCAGACTCTCGGGCAACGATATCCGCATGCGCCGCATCGGCCACTCCGACAAACCGGGTTATCGCGAACAATAACCTGCCATTGCGAAGCGGCAAGATCGATCCCTCACTCCAACGCGGATTCGCGGCCGTTTCTTGATATACGGTCAATGCGAATTCTGAGTCTTCCGGCGACGACGTTTTATCTGTATCCAAGACCAACACGGCGTGTGCGGCCCTGATGCGAACGTCCAATTCATCGTCATTCAGCAGACCGATCAACAAGGCTTGCAGTTTCTCGTCAGTCGCAAGATTGGCGGCGGCTTCCGCGGCGGAGACACGAATCGCGGAATCTTCGGCCGAAAGATTCGCCAGTAACTGTTGTCGCGCGGCGGAATCTCCTAACTGCGCCAACGCATGCACGCATTGACTGCGAATCACAGGATCGTCCTCGACATCTGCCATGGCACGCAACGGCGCGAGATCCGACGAATTGCCCACCTGCCGCAGAATCCAAGGCACGATCCTACGAATGGTGGGGTCGTTGTGAGTTAACTGTTCACGAATGTGTGCAAGCGCCGCAGGGCTGCCACAACGGGCCAATGCCGCTGCCGCCATCAACGACTCACTCAGATTGTCTTGCGCCATCACCGCGCGAAGAACCGATCCGTCGCCAATCTCGGTGACCTTAAACAAGCTCTCCGCGGCATGAACGCGCCCATTGCTCTGCTGGTCCGTCAGAATATTGAACAACACCGTCACATACGATCGATCGCCAGCGCGGACCAGTTCGCGAGCCAAACCACATCGATGTTGATCGTCGGTCTCATGCTCCAATAGTTCGGCAAGCTTCTCGCGCACTTCGTGCTGATGGCGCGCGGCACTCAAGCCTTCGGCGGCGTGCATCGAAGGCCAAAACTCTCCGGAAGAGAAGCCCGACCGCAAGATTGCCAATGCGCGATCTTGTACGTCATCGCCAATTGCCAAGGGGCCGCTCGATGCGAGTATCAGCACAACGACCATTCGTGAAAGATAACGCCTTCTTAGCAGTCGCATCGGTATTCTCCATTCGCGCATCGAGATTCGACGTCATGGCAACATGCGTGACGCCAGTGCTGGCCATTCTGTCTCAAACCGCGGCGCAATTCCACTGACAAGGCAATGAAGTGCCACTCGCCGTGGATTGTTCCGCTAGCCTGGATGAAGGCTGCCCGTTGAGGATGTCAGCGCGAGGGTCGCTGGGCGGCAGTAGGTATGCCCAGTTCTTCGACGACCCGCATCGAGTCAACTAGCCGGTTCTCGTAGGGAACGGTCTCGAGTTCTTCACCGAACACTTCGACGTCGAAGTAACCGTCGTACCCGGCATCGCACAGGGCGGCGACCAGCTTGGCCAGTGGAACGCGTCCCTCGCCAAGTTTGCAGCGATTCTGATCGCGTACGGGCTCGTTCATGCCATCGCCCAGGTGCACGATTGCAATGCGGTCGATGCACTGCCGAATCCACGAAACGGCGTTCGGGTCGAATCCCATGTGGTAGGTGTCGTAGACCAGCTTCACGCGCGGGTTGTCGACCGAATCGAGCAACCTGAGCGTTGACTCGATCCCAGTGAGAAACGTCCAGTCCGCCGCACAGCCGGGATGCATCGGTTCGATGGCCAGCGTTACGTCGTAGTCACCTGCCACATCTGCTATTTCGCGCAAGGCATCGCGAACCACGCGTTGCGCATGGCGCTGGGTATGGGTTCCGCGACCGCCGGAATAAACCACCAGACAATCGGCCCCAATGCTAGCCGCCTGCCGTACGGCATCAATGCCATCGGCAACGCTATCCTTAAAACTGCATCCTTCGATTCCGGTGAATCCCCCGCACCACAACAAGTTCGACACATGCATTCCCGCCGCGTCGAGTAGTATCGCTCCCTCTCCGTCCTCAAGATCGGAGAGCTTGGGCCTCCAAACCCCCATCGCCGTGTAGCCGGCAGCCTTGTAATTTGCTACGTCGTCTTCAAAAGACCACTGCATCGTGGTCGTTTCGTTCATCGACAGTCGGAACATCCGTGAGCGCTCCTTCCGAATTGGTCGGCGCGAGTGCTATCACATTCGCCACCGAGATTGATGCTCAAGGGGAGTAGTATGCGGATTGGGCGCCGCGATGTAAAGCAGTGAGCGCCCTGTGCGTGCAGGGACACTTTCTCGAATGATCTTGACCCCTTGTGCCAGCAGCGGAGAGACTGTGCCGATGGCCATCCTAACGCGGTACGTACTGCTTGAGCTCACCAAAATCTTCTTCTTCGCGCTGGTGGCGATGACGATGATGATGCTGGTCGTCGGCGTGGTGGCCGAAGCCGCTAGGCAGGGGCTTGGTCCGGCGCAAGTTGCGAAAATGATCCCCTTTCTGATTCCCGAGGCACTGCGTTTCACCGTGCCGGGAACGCTCTTGTTCTCCGTGTGCAGTGTCTACGGGCGGATGTCAAGCTCGAATGAGATCATCTCGATTAAATCGCTCGGCATCAGCCCCATGGTCATCTTATGGCCCATGTTAATCTTCGCCTTTCTGTGCTGTCTGTAGACCGTGTGGATCAACGAGTT
>CAZNXE010000406.1:1590-4262 GCA_964576465.1 uncultured Planctomycetaceae bacterium | reverse complement strand
GAACTTGGTGTGTTCGTCGGCGGCGAGTTCTTGATGTTGGGATCGATCGAGTACCTGTTCCCGCTCACGGCCAACGACATGTTGCGGGGGGTGGTTTTTGTCGACACGGGAACGGTCGAGAAGAGCGTCAAATTTGATTCCGAAACCTATCGCGTCGCACCCGGCTTCGGTTTGCGGATCAGCGTTCCCGCGTTGGGCCCGGCGCCGATCGCGGTCGATCTCGCCTTCCCGATCGCACGTGATGACACGGATGACGTCCGCATCTTCAGCTTCTTCGTCGGCTTCGGACGCTAGATCCTACCAGTAGTAACAGCCACCATACGAGACGGCCACGGCCGGTTGATAGCGATACCTCGGGGCGTAATACACGCCGTACAGCGAGAGCGGCGTCGTGTACGCATACGGTCGGTAGAGATACGGCGCGGGGCGGTAGAGGTAAGGTCGATAGTATCCAAACCCTCCGTAGATCGAGGGTGAGTATCGATAGGCGCCGCTGTAGCCGAAGCCACCGTACCCGCCGCGGTAGAGATAGGGATTTCCGTAGGCGTAAACCCGGCTGCCTCCGTAGAAGCGTCCCGCTCCGCGATAGCCACCGTGGCCATAGTAGCCCGCACCGTAACGGTGCGCTGCCAAGCGAATGGAGGTGGACGTCGAAGTCTGGACTTGTTGGGATGCCCGGGATGCAGCCGATGCGTTTCCGGCAGCCGGTGGAGCGGCCGATGCATTGGCGACTACTAGCAGCACGGCAACCAGTGAGAGAACGGTTGCCAACGGTTGAACGCGGCTTCGACAGAACATCTCACAGGCCTCCCATTCGCGTGTTGCGAGACTCGCCCCTGCTCCATCGTATGAGGCTTCCATGGCAGGGGTCAAGCAGCTAGTCGATGCCAAAATGGGCGTCGATCGGCCGCTGATACTCGCGAATGCGTCCTTCCAGCACATCGGCCACACGAACCCGGGTACCAGCAACATGGGATTCCAGCAGGGAATAGGCCGTAGCCAAATCGCGTAAGCCTTCCAGTCCGTCGGTTTCCGGCGGCCGGTTTTCTTGAATGGCCCGAAGCCAGTCCAGTTGACTCAGAGCGAACCCATCGGAAAGGCCGTGTGGGAAATCTCGCAGTTGCACCTCTTGGGGTGCTTCCGCCTTATAGAGATTGGCGAGAGAGCACTGCTGGGCATCGTCAAAAGTAACCTGATCGCCGTCAATTCGGGCATGCGAGCCATAGTAAACCGCCCCGCTGCCGATGAGAGTCGGTTCGCCATGCCCTGCCCAACTGGCACATAGATTGACAATCACCCCGTCGACGGTGACCGCTTGTGCCGCCACGGTGTCATCGGCGTCGCAGTCGATCTCTTGGATGATTGCTCCTTGGGCATCTCGCAAGAATCGCCGTGGTTCGATGATCGACGTCGTCGCGGAGACAGATTCAATCTCGCCGACGACATGGCGAATCTGATCGAAGAAGTGAACACCCAAGTCGAGGCTGATCCCACCTCCTTCGACCAGTCGATGCCGCCACGGAGTTTCGGCAACGATGAGATCGGGTGCCCACCATGCGGCTACGTAGCCAACCAACACAAGCTGCGGGCGTCCGCACCGCCGCGAATCGAAGGCCCAGCGAAGGTGTCGCGTGATGGGCTCGTGGCGAAAGTTCTCGAAGACCCCAAACACTAACCCTTGGTCCCGCGCGCGTTGGCACATTTGCCGACCGGCGGCCATGGTCACGGCCAAAGGTTTTTGTGTCAGCAGGTGTTTGCCCTGTGACAGGGCCACCTCGGCTACCTGATGATGCAGGGCATGCGTCGAAAAGTCGTTAACAGCATCGATCGACGCTTCAGCAATCATCTGTCGATAATCGGTGTGGACCGTCACCTCGACATCGTCTTGAAAATCAGACAGATATTCGTCGGCCACCGAAAGCGGGTCGCCAGCAATGTCACTCACCGCGGCTCGCTGGGGTGGTCCTTTGCCGCGGCGGACGTACATCTGAGCATCGCCTGCCTTGCGAGCACAAAGTGCCGTGATACGAAAATCGTCGATGCCGGCCTCGCGCAGCAATCGGTATCCTCGCAAGTGGGCGGCAAGAATCCGACCACAGCCCACAATGCCGATCCGAATCATGGCGACCACCTACTGATCATGCTGTCGACTCTCTGGGGAATTGCCAATCGAAGGATCGATGGGAGGACTGCTGGTTCGCACACCGCCCTTGCCGAAAGATTGTCAGGCGCACCGGTTCCTCGTGGATCATACGCGAACGGTAGAATATACCAGCATTCCTTACGGCCATCGAAGGTAGGTGCAGGGCAACCGAAACGGGGGCTTCGAGAGGAGAACGCGACGATGCGTTTGCGCAAGTCGCCCTTGAGCGACAACTCGACATCCAAGACGGGATGCCGCTGGCGGGATCAGGCGATTTCTAGCCCGGATGATTCATGAAGATCGTCGCGAGGAGCCTTAAGTCGAGGCAGATGCAAGGAAAAGAATGACTTGGCTCCGCAGCAGATCGCTCATGAATCATTCGGGTTAAGTCTCGCCTTGCAGGCTTTCGGCCAGCTTGCCAAGGGCTTCGGTTTCGATCTGACGCACGCGCTCGCGGGTCAAACCGAGTGATTCACCGATCTCTTTCAAGGTGCAGGGCTCTTGGTCATTGAGCCCGAATCGCATCCGC
>CAZNXE010000406.1:0-1563 GCA_964576465.1 uncultured Planctomycetaceae bacterium | reverse complement strand
GGTGGCGGTTCGCTGATCCATGGTGTCGAGCAGTCGCAACACCTCGCGAAGGGCGTCGGCTTCGACCATTTCGTCTTCAGGACTCTTGGCCGACTCATCCATGACCATCTCGCCCAGAGTCCATCCAGACTCGGCTTGATCGGTCTGCGGCGTGGAATTGTAGATGCGAATGGCCTTCTTGATGATCGGCAGCTTCTTCTTGGGCAGCCCCAGCACTCGGGCAATTTCCTCGGGCGTCGGCGTGCGGCCAAGTTCTTCATTGAGCCGGATGCTGGCCCGGCGCCATTTGCTGAGCAGCTCGACCATATAAGCCGGGATGCGGATCGTTTTGGCGCTGTTGATCAGGGCGCGCTTGATCGACTGCTTGATCCAGTAGCTGGCATACGTGCTGAAGCGGGTGCCGACGGTCGGGTCGAACCCTTCGACGGCTCGCAGTAGGCCGAGATTACCTTCTTCGATCAGGTCTTGCAGCCCGAGCCCCTTGCCGGTGTAGCCACGGGCAATGTTGACCACCAGCCGGAGATTTGCACGAACCATTCGGTCGCGGGCCTGGGTGTTGCCCTTTGCGATCTCGTAGGCCAACTCCTTCTCATCATCAGCGGTGAGCAGGGCGGTTTCGTTGATCTCGCGGAGGTACGTTTCCAGGGGAGACTGGACCGCGGATGTGGATCGTTTGCGGATGTCGGTCATTGGTGTGTTCGTCGGGGGTGGGACGCGAAACGCGGGCCAGGGTGACAAACACAGCTATCGACGACCGTCGGGGTAATTCTCCACCGTGGAGGGAACACGAATAGGTGAACTGAATGTAGCCAGCGTTCGGGCCTTAACGAACGGAACGACCCGAACGGTATTGCATGAGCGATGAGGTCGCATTGCGCACGTTATTCCTGCGCGATCGCGAACTCGGGACCATATGCGACGGATTCTGGCGGACTGGCCGGCGTAATCTTAACCGGCCGATTCTTCCGCTTTTTCGGTCTTATCGTCCGTAGCCTCTTCCTCGGCAGCGGCGTCTTCTGTCACGGGAGTGGCTTCCTCCTCCGTGTCACTTTCTTCCGCTACCTCGGTGGCCTCTGGCTCAGGGGCAGCTTCTTCCACGACTTCCGCGACAGGATCAGGCTTGGTTTCTGCCACGGGTTTGATCAGTGGACCGCTATCTCCGCCGATTCCTCCCTTAAGCTCTGTCGTCGAGGTGTTACTCGCGGCGGCTTTCGCTTGCTCTTCTTCCTTGAGCGCTTTGGCTTCATCTTCTTCTGCCCACTCGACGCGTTTTCGGGAGAGACCAATTTTCCGATCATCTGTGTCGACCCTTAGGATTTTGACCTCGATCTCGTCGCCGACTTTACAGATTTCTTCGGGGTTTTCGACCTTATGATCGGCCAGTTCAGAAATATGCAGTAACCCTTCCAGACCGTCCTCCAGCCCGACAACCACGCCGAAGTTGGTCAGCTTGGTGACCTTGCCTTGAACGATCTGTCCTGGTTGATAGCGGTTCGGAATGTCGTTGGCCCAAGGATCCTCGTCCATCTGTTTCAGGCCGAGCGCGATTCGTCGACGGTTTTG
>CAZNXE010000405.1:0-4290 GCA_964576465.1 uncultured Planctomycetaceae bacterium | reverse complement strand
CCTTGGTCGCCTGGCTTGAAGTAGAACTTCTCCCAGAATCCCGGGTGGCAGTGCGGGATATGGTGCTTGCGGTATTTACCGAGGTACTGACCCTGCTCATCGATCACCGCAGCGGTGTTGTAGTACACACCTGCCATCGCCTTCTCATAGATCGGCACAACCATCACCATGCTGTGTTTGCTGGCGAGTTCTTGCATCAGCTTGATCGTCGGGCCGTCCGGGACAGGCTCGGCGGATTCGTACCACCTCGTCTCCTGTTCCGCGCAGAAATACGGCCCGTTGAACATCTCCTGCAAACAACACACCTGCGCGCCGCGGTCGGCAGCCTCGGCGATCAGCTTGATGTGCTTCTGGATCATCGCCTGCTTCAGATCCTCGGGCGACATCGTACTCGCATCAGGGCTTGAGGCTTGAATGATCGCTGCACGGGTGACTCTTGGCATTTTGAATCTCCATCATCTTTTCTGAATAAAGCCGCTTTTAGATCCAGCGTGTCACGAGCACCCGTGAATCCGTGTAGAACCGCACCGCATCGTCGCCGTTGGCGTGAAGATCTCCAAAGAACGAGTTCTTCCAGCCCGAGAACGGGAACACCGCCATCGGCGCAGGCACACCGACATTGACGCCCTGCATCCCGGCCTGGATGGACCTGCTAAACCGTCGAACCGCGTTACCACTGTCGGTGAATATAACCGCCATGTTGCCATACTCAGAACGGTTCGCCATCGCGACCGCATCTTCAAGCGTCTCGGCTCGCATGATCGAAAGGACCGGCCCGAATATCTCTTCACTCACGATGGACATCTCCGGTGCCGCGCGATCAAAGATCGTCGGCCCGACAAAGCAACCTGTCGCGGGCATGTTCGCATTTCGACCGTCGAGCACCAAATCGGCACCCGCCGCGACGCCTTGTTCGATGTACGACAACACTCGCTCTTTCGCCGCGGCGTTGACCAGCGGCCCCATCTCAACGCCTGCATCACACCCCGCGCCGACCTTGATCCCCTTGGCCGCCTCGACAATCGCGGGCACGAGCCAGTCCGCAGAATCACCGATACACACCACAACCGAACCCGCAAGGCACCGCTGACCCGTGTTCCCAAACGCCGAGCCCAGCACACCATCAACGGCGGCTTCGCGGTTGGCATCCGGCATAATCAGCGAATGATTCTTCGCGCCGCACATACACTGCACCCGCTTACCCGCCGCAGCAGCAGTCGTGTAAATATGCCTACCTGCTCCGGTCGAACCGACAAAGGAAACCGCGCGGACATCATCGTGCGTAATCAATCTGTTGGCGACATCAGGCCCGCCGTGGACGAGATTGATGACGCCACCGGGGAACCCCGCATCGTTTGCCAATTCGATCATCGCGCTCGTTGAAAACGGATCGTGCTCGGATGGTTTCAGAATAAATGTGTTCCCGCACGCGACCGACATCGGCCACATCCACATCGGCACCATCACCGGGAAGTTGAACGGCGTAATACCAACACACACACCCAGAGGCACGCGGTCAACCTGCGAATCAATCCCGACCCCGCCCTCGTCCTCGGTTCTACAAAACGAATTGGACACCGCGATCTGTGGCAAAGAGTGCCCCATCGTCAAAACTGGCGCGGCTGTGGCGAACTCGACGCAATCGATGCCCCGGCGAAGCGAACCGATCGCCTCGGCCTTGGTCTTGCCGTGCTCTGCGACAACGATGTCGGCGATGTCCGAGATGTTTGCTTCAAGGATCTGTTTGTAGCGAAACAGGCACTGGACACGATCGCCGACCGGCGTGTTTGACCACGCCCCATAGGCGTCCTTCGCGGCTGCAACTGCCTTGTCGGCGATCTCCATCCCGCTCTTTGGCACAAACCCAACCCGCTCGCCGGTCGCTGGGTTCAAAACCTCAGCGCCACCGGCACCCCCCGAAATATGTTTCCCACCCAGAAAGTGCCCTGCAACTGTGTCCGCCAATTCAGTTCTCCTCTGCCCCTCATTCGGGCCAACACGCGAGTCTAAGCCATAACCGACACCCCCGCAAGGCACCCGAACTGATTGCAAAGATTGGCTGCTGCTGCTCATCCACCCCCATTCATATTGCGGACTAAGGCGTCCAAGTTGGCGGCCAAGCACTTATTTGGGGTGCTCCAGACTGCTGAGTGCGGGAGTGAATCCACCATCTTGGACTCCAAAATGCACACCTCTTCAAGCCTTCGGGTTGAGCCGACGACGACAGATATGCAGAGAAACCACGCATACAGGTACTCAGGCCAGACAACCAGCAGCGTGTCCGCCCACAGCATCACAGAACGGAAGTCATAGCAGTGAGCCGATTCGCCACGATCCGATTCATCCGCCCCACCATCATTGTGGCGGTGGCACTTCTTACGCTGGGTGCTGCGGCACTGGCCATCGTGGTTCTGCAACTCACCGGCTCAGGCAAATATGTTGAAAAAACCATCGAAGCGATATCTTCATCCGGAATACTCACGACCGGCTTTGTCGCCTTGGCTTCCCTGATCGGTGCCTCGACACTGCTCGTTCTCAATCATCAATCCAAACGCAAACACCACCACATCGACTCACTCCTGTCTGATATAGAAAGCGATGCGTTCCGGTCGATTATCTATGATATCGATCCGTCCTGCATGAAGATCCTCGACCGCGACGGGCGGATCTTGGCAATCAATCAATCCGGCCTAGACATCGTTCAGGCAGAATCTCGTGATATGGTCATCGGAAAGCTCGCCTGCGGGCTGGTGCTCCCTGCACACCGCCAGCCGTACATGGATGCCCTCCGTCGAACGCTCGATGGAGAAGTGACCGAAATCGAGTACGAGATCGAGACACTTGCCGGTGAACGCGTTTGGCTTCGACAAGTCGCAAAATCGCACTACTGCTCTTTCACAAAGCAAAGCGTACTTTACGGCATCTCAAGAGACATCACCGATTACAAACTCAACAAAGACCGCCTTGACCTGGCAATCGATGTCACAAACCAGGGACTCTGGGAAGAACATCTCCAGACCGACCAACTCTTCTACAACACCAACTGGTACACCATGCTCGGCTACACGCCCGACGACTTCCCCATGACAAGCGGGTCATGGCGCAATCTCGTCCACCCAGACGACATCGAGAAAGCCAACGCAGACTTCCAACGCCACATAGACCACGAACAAGACACCTACAGCAGCGAATACCGCATGCGAGCCAAAGACGGCACCTGGAAATGGATCAAAGACATCGGCAGAATCGTTGAACGCACAGACAACGGCACCCCTGTCCGTGCGATCGGCCTTCACATCGACATCGACGCAACCAAAAGACACGAACTCACGCTTGGCGCGGTTGTCTCTCTTGATGCAACAACGCTTGGCACACCAACGCTCACAAACCTCTGCCGATCCATCGCCGAGGCGTATGACCTTGATTGTGTTGGAATCACCAAGCTGATCGAAAACGATCACGGCACCGTCATCGCCGGCTGGCATGACGGCAAGCCCACAGAGCCTATGACCTACAACCTGAATGGAACGCCATGTAGTGTTGCTATTAAGTCTGAATATTATCACTGCGAATCTGATGTCTGTAACAGATTTTCTGACGACACAATCCTCACAGAGATGAACGCCGATGGGTATGCCGGGCTCGCGCTCTGTGGAAACGACGGTGTCAGAATCGGCTTAATCTACATCGTGACAAAAAGGCCTCTGCACTACTCGAAAGAACTTGAGTCGAGCATGCGGCTTGTGGGCGCCAGAGTAGCAGGCGAATTCGAGCGGCAGCACATCGAAGATAGTCTCCAGACATCACAAGATCGCCTGAAGCTAGCGATGGATGCCGCGAAATTTGGGCATTGGGACTGGAACGCAAACACGGACGAACTGTCATTCAGCACTGAAATCTACAGCATGCTCGGGTACGACCACAATCAGCACCCCGATTCTCGTGCGTGGTGGCGTTCAATTTGCCACGCGGAAAATGCCAACCCTATCTCAGACCTCATCACACGCAACCTCGCATCGAATCTACAAACATTCGAATCTGAATTCAGACTCCGTACTGCAGATGGCAGCGACATCTGGGTTAAAATCGTCGGGATTCTCGAAGAAGAAGGCGGGATTAAGAACCGATTTTTTGGCACCATCCAAGATATCACCGAAAGCAAAAATAACCTAGTCAAACTCGTCGAGGCCCGGGACGCAGCGGAAGCTGCAAGCCGCGCCAAGAGTGAGTTTCTGGCAAACATGCGCCACGAGATCCGCACTCCGATGACTGCCATCCTCGGCACCGCAC
>CAZNXE010000404.1:0-4320 GCA_964576465.1 uncultured Planctomycetaceae bacterium | reverse complement strand
CGCCGCCGACAGGTTCACCCACCATTCGGTCCGGCCCAAACAAGGTGGGTAAACCTGCTGGCGAATTGAGCTTGTGCAATGGCGACGTACCATGCGCCAGCAGAACTACCCACCCTACACAAAAATGTAACACCTAAAGGTTTCGCCTGAAGGCGATGGTTTTAGACCCATCGTGGAGACAATAATGACGCACACCCGCCGCTGGCAGATTCGAAACATGTCTACAACGTTGAGACAACTGCTGCCTCTTTTTCGTCGGTCGAGGGCAAAGACTGGAACGAAGCAGGCATTCGGCGCTTATTCGGGAGCCAGTTTGTGTAGCTTTCGCTGGAGCGACCGGCGGTGAATCCCTAGGCGACGGGCCGCTTCGGAGATGTTGCCGCCGCAGTCATCCAACACGCGATGGATGTGTTCCCA
The DNA here is from genome assembly GCA_964576465.1 of uncultured Planctomycetaceae bacterium. GTDB lineage: Bacteria > Planctomycetota > Planctomycetia > Pirellulales > JAEUIK01 > CAZNXE01. Next base: position 3,903 of record CAZNXE010000404.1, on the reverse strand, counting down.
CTCAGCACGCGCCAGCGACGGGGCGTGATAGTCGTTCAGTGCTGGCTTCGAGTTTTCGGACCCGTCCTTGGCGAACGCACGCAAGATGTCGTCGGTATCAGCAGGTTTCGACACGTAGTTGTGGGCCCCCAGGCGCATCGCCTCAACCGCGGTCGCGATGCTTCCGAAGCCGGTCAGCATTACGATCTTCATCGCTTCGTCTAGTTGCTTCAAATCGCGCAACAACTCCAGCCCCGATTGACCTGGCATGCGAAGATCGACCACCGCTAGATCAGGCGTTTCTTCCCGAGCGATCGACATGGCCTCGTCGTAGTTGCAGGCCGTGCGAACGAGAAATCCACGATTGGTGAAGGCTCGAGCGACCCGTTCGCGGAGCGTTTCGTTGTCATCGACGACAAGCAGAGTCTGACCGTCGCCCCGAATCAGCTCGTCAGCGTGGTCAAGGTTCTGGGGCGATTTCGACGTGGATTCGAGCATCACGGCCTTCTCCCGAGGGTTTCTCGATTCGATTGCCCAGGTGTCGGCAATCCGGCTTCTCAACAATTCCCATTCTTGCATGGGCGTCGTCCCATGCCAAGGAAGAGTTTGGCGCCACGTTGAATTGACCTCACCGGGCCTTCAGATGCCAATCCTTTACGTTTCCGGCACCGTCGGAAGAGCCCCATTTTCGGCCAGAGATGGACGAAGCGTGATCACATTTGCTTCTTCGCGATGAGTTCGGCGATCAACCTTTCAAATTCACGAGCCAGGCCGCCTGGGATTTCTTTCAGTAGGGCCTGTGATTCCTGGGCGATTTCGGGAGTCAGATCCTCCTTCTCCACAAACTTGATGCGCGGCAATCCCTCGAAGAATACATAGTTACACAGAGACCGGATTGATTTGGGTTCCTTGTTGATGGTTACGCTAAGGTTGGGGATTCTCACGACCTGGTCGTGTTTCTCTGCTACCGCAACGATACTTAGTATGAGATCAGACAGTTGGGCGGTTTTCTCGAACGATTCATACCACTTGTTCTTTTGCGCAGGGTCGATGGCATATAAGAGATCGATCGCGCGTTGGCGGTCATCGGTGGTGAGATGTTGTGGCGAGACAAACTCAATGAATCTCGCCTCTTCACCAAGAGCAACGACCCCGAACAGTTGTCGGGCCGTGATCACCGGTGGAACCCATAACGGAAACTCGGTCAATCGCACGGGCCGGTTGTCGGCTCTCGCCCTTGCCGCCAATCGATGAAACAGGCGTTGATCTTCCTCCCACCGCTTGATGTGCTGAGAAAACGTCTCATCAAATGCATCGCGCGCTGCGTGAGTAGACGCGAACTGCTGCACGGCGAATAACGAGATCACGATGGCGAGCACCGCGAGGACATACCGCTGGTCAAGTTTTGAACGATGCAACTGAGGAAGTGCCGTAAGCGCGGCCGCCGCGGTCGACCATGCGAACAAGGGGACGTACGCGTAGCGTCCCCAGAGCATTGCCCGATCAGCGGAGTAACCGGCCCTCATCGTGTGGACCAAGATGGTATAGACCATGGTCAGCCCGAAAACGACGAGCAGCAAGCGACGGTTGATCCTTGGCACGAGGAAGAGAACGACGATGGCCGCCACGCCAACCACGGCGGCTGGCTCGATTGCAAGCGTGTCCTTCGCATCGATGGAACGCAGCCAGAGCGAGGTCAGCGTAGTTTGAAATTCAGCCGCCGCGCGAATCGTGCCCTGAACCAGATTTGGCGAATCGGCATGGCCGGTCATCGGCTTGACCTCCGGTACGATGAACGTCATCTGAACCGCGCCGAGCACCAAGAATGGTACGAGCCACGCCAAGAGCCACGGTCGGAACCGTTTGCGATCAACAGGACTCGCGTGTTCGAGGAGAAGGTACTGCACCGGCAAGATGGGGGTCAGCACCCACATGGCCCCCATGTTCAAAATGGCCATGGTCTGGCAAGCAGCCATCCCCACCGCCCAGCGTGTTCCATTCGGCGAACGATACCGCGAGAGACAGAGCATCGCGGCCAAGAGCCATAGGAACCCAAAGGGCAAGTGAGATGCGGCGATGTACAACAACGGATTGTCCCAGCCCCCAACGGCAGTGGCCGCCCAAAAAAATGCTCCGACCGAGGCAGCCATGGTCGATGCCAGGTAATGCCGCAATAAGAAAAACAGCAACGCGGCGGACACGCCATGCACGATTAGTATCGCGACATGCCACCCCAAGGGATTGAGCCCGAATATTTTCCACATGGTGTAGTAGCCGAACTTCCATGCGGGTGAGAAGTGTTCGTTTGCCCCCGACCAGATGAGTTCCTCGAAGCTCGTCATCCCAATTTCGACGGAACCCACCTCACGGAGATGGCTAATATCGTCTTCCATGTGTACCGCTTGCAGGTACGGAATGTGTGTGGCAATCGAAATCATCACCCATACCGCTACGGCCAATAAGAAGCGACTAGCGGTCAGGTCTGGCAGTGGGGCCGAACCTTTCACCTTGGGACTTACCTGCGGTGACTTGTTCTTTCGGGACTGGTTCGTAGCGGCCATTTTCGAGCGAACGATACTCCTGGGATTGGGCAGGTTGGCTACGGCCGGTCTTCAACCAAGACTTCAGTCGCACCAGTACACCGCGATCATCGGTTTAAGAATCATTCCGGCGGTTCTACGGGGCGACCGCGGCTCCCCGGTAGAGTTCGGCCAATATGCGCGGCGACTTGGGCATCAAGAAGCGTTCCATTCGGTCGATCTGAAACCCAGCGTCACGAATCAAGCGGTCGATGGGGCGATTCATGTTGCAGCCAACGCCAATCACTCGTTGGACTCCGTTCCACCGGTCTTGTGTCCGCGCCACCCGATCATCGTCGCTGCGGCCGTGTTCGATAAATAGCAACTTCCCACCAGGCTTGAGAACGCGGTGAGCCTCGGCCAGCGCGGTGGCCACATCAGGGATCGTACACAATGTCCAAGTCGACACGACACAGTCGAACCGATTGGCGTCGAATGGGAGCTTCTCGGCGTCGAGGTTCGACTTTTCGATCGGCATTCGGGCTGTCTTGATGCGCTGCTCCACCTTCTTGGGGAGCAACTTCGCCGGGTCGAGAATCGTTAGCTGCTCGACCGCTTGTGGATAGAAATCGAGATTCAATCCCGTGCCGAACCCGATCTCGAGGACATCGCCATGGGCTTCGGCCAACGTAATCCCGCGCTGCTTCATCATGTTAGGACGGCTCATGACGAATTCGAGCAGGTGAGGGAAGATAACGTCACGATAGAGACCCATCGTTCATCGCTCGCTATGTTTTGGTTGAAAATCTAGGTTGCGTCCAAGTCTAACGCGCTTGGCAAAACGAAACTCATGTGCATTTCGGCATGCCTCCTTGAGAGTTGATCCCACTCGTCCTTCGTAAGTTTTCCGAAGAACGCGTGCGGATGCCGTTGCGGTTCGCTCTTCCATCGTGCAATCGCTTCCCGCAAGGCTTCAATTCCTTGCTCATCGCTACAGGGGTCGGCCACCATATGCCGGGCAGCCTTGGCCGGAAGTTTGAACCCGGGCTGCATCGGGCTGCTGACTGCTTTCTTCTTGTAAAGCCAGCTTGCAATCAGGCGGATGGGCCAAGGTGCCATGGTCGGCGCGCCGTCCAGTCCGGCGTTCATTGCGTTGGCCAAATGCTGCGTGATTTGTCCCAGCGACCAGTTGCCCAAATGCCGGCAACCGCCCTGTTGCAACCGCTGGGCATCGGCCAAAACTTCGTCGAGCGTGCTGTAATGCACGTCACGCCGTCCGGTGACCTTGGCAGGGTCAAGAAGATCTTCGGTTTGGGCGATCGTCATAAGGGACTCTTCCGCGTAGCTTGGATAAGGCGAGCGGCGAATGAGAATATACCAAGGGGACGCGTGAGCGAGGGACCAA
>CAZNXE010000403.1:0-4323 GCA_964576465.1 uncultured Planctomycetaceae bacterium | reverse complement strand
CGAGGGACTAATTTGCCGTAGCGGCTGTGTCTCGGGCGAGTTCAGCCGTGCGGTGCTGCGTGGCCAAGGTGACCCTCAGTTGGAACTGGACGAGGCGATGGAGGTCGCGCGGTGGTTTCACCGCTTGTTCGGCGACCGCTATTTCATCGAGATCCAAAACAACAATCTGGAAATCCAGCGACACGCCATGGAAGGTGCCGTCGAAGTGGCGAGTCGCTTGGGCCTTCCGCTAGTTGCCACCAGCGACGCGCACTATGTGAACCGCGAAGACGCCGAAGCGCAAGACGTGCTGCTGTGCATCAACACCGGCAAGTTTCGTACCGACACGAATCGCATGCGAATGGAGGGCGACGAGTTTTTCCTTCGCGCACCCGAGGAAATGTACACCGCGTTTCCGGGGCTGGACGAGGCGGTGAAGCAAAGCCAACTGATTGCCGATACGGTCGACATTCAATTGGACTTGGGCCAACGTCATTTTCCGGTGTTCACGCCGCCCGAGGGCGAAGTGTCGGCCGACTACCTCCTCAAACTATGCCTCTCGGGATTGCGAGAAAGGTATGCCGACGAGCCCCATCGCTGGGACGGAGATTCGCTCTCGACCGAAGTGATGCAGCGGCTCGAGCGCGAATTGGGCGTAATCAACAAGCTGGGCTTTGCGAACTACTTCCTCATTGTGTGGGATTTTGTCCGGTTTGCTGACGAACAGGGAATCCCCGCCACGGCTCGCGGCTCGGGGGTCGGCTCGATTGTTTCCTATGCCCTGAACTTCAGCCATGTTTGCCCGCTGAAATACGATTTGCTGTTCGAGCGATTTCTCGATGAAAGCCGCGAAGAGGCGCCCGACATCGACATCGATTTTTGCAAGGACCGCCGGGGCGAGGTGATTCAATATGTGAAGGACCGGTATGGAGACGCCAACGTCGCTCAAATCGGCACCTTCGGCACGCTGGCAGCCCGCGCCGCCATTCGTGACGTGGGCCGTGCCGTGGGCATTCCGATTCCGAAAGTCGACTCGATCGTCGCCGTGGTGCCCGACAAGCTGGGGATCAAACTCGAAGAGGCGATCAACGAAAGCGCGGATCTAAGGAAGCTATACGAGAACGAGCCTGAAATTGGCGAACTGCTCGATTTGGCAATGAAGATCGAAGGGCTGGCACGGAATGTTGGCACGCACGCCGCGGCGGTAGTGATCGGCGATCGCCCGTTGGTCGAGTATGTGCCCCTGTGCCGGGTGAGAGACAAAGAAGAGACGATCACTCAGTGGTCGATGCACGACGTCGAACGTGCCGGCTTGCTGAAGATGGATTTCCTCGGTTTGCGAAACCTGACCATCTTGTCGAAGGCCGTCGAGCTAATCGAACAGACGACAGGCGAAAAGGTCGATCCTTACAAGTTCCCCTTGGACGACGAGTCGACGTATGCCTTGCTGTGCCGTGGCGAGACCAAGGGCATCTTTCAGTTGGAAAGCGGCGGCATCCGCGACCTGTTGCAGAAAATGAAACCCGACTGCTTCGACGACATCATCGCCACCAACGCCCTGTACCGCCCTGGCCCGCTGGAAGGCGGCATGGTCGACGACTACATCCTCGTGAAACATGGCCGCAAGGAAGCCACGTACAAGCACGAGGTGATGAAGGAGATTCTCGAAGAAACACACGGCGTGATGGTCTACCAAGAACAGGTGATGCGGATCCTTAATCGGTTGGGGGGCATCAAACTGGCCGACGCTTACAAGTGCATCAAGGCGATCAGCAAGAAGAAACTGCCGATGATCGCCAAGTTCCGCGAGGAGTTCCTCGCCGGCGCGATCTCGCAAGGGCTCAAAGAGAAAGATGCCGTCAGCCTGTTCGAGATGATCGAAAAGTTCGCCGGCTATGGCTTTAACAAGAGCCATTCGACCGCCTATGCGCTGATCGCTTACATGACCGCCTACCTCAAGGCGCATTTCCCTGTCGAATTCATGGCGGCCCTGCTCTCAGGCGATATTCCGGGACGCAACTTCAAGAGAAAGGACTCGCTGGTCGAGCATCTGGAAGATTGCCGGCGGATGGATATCGATGTCGTTGCGCCCGACGTGAATACCTCGGGGGTTGATTTCACGGTAGCCGACAACAAAATCTTCTTCGGGCTTTCGGCGATCAAAGGCTGCGGCGGCTCCGCGTCTTTGGCCATGGTTGCGGCCCGAACCAAGGACGGACCATTTGCCAGTCTGTTTGACTTCTGTGAGCGTGTTGATTCGAGCCAATGCAATCGCTCGACCGTGGAAACGCTGATTAAAGCCGGTGCGATGGATTCGTTCGCCGCGCGACGATCTCAACTAGCCGCCTCGGTCGATCGCGCCATTCAAGCCGGTGCGGCCGTGCATGCCGACCGTCGGGCGGGACAAATGGGGTTGTTCGACGACGTCGAAGACGACACGGCGAGCGATGCTGCCGCGAATCTTCCTGACATTTCTGAATGGGACGAGCGACAGAAGCTCGCCGCGGAAAAAGAAGTGTTGGGCTATTACCTTTCGAGTCATCCGCTGGACGAGTACCAAGACATCTTGCAGACCTACGCAACGCATTCGTCACAGCATGCCGCCGCACTGCCCAACAAAGCCGAGGTTGTGCTGGGGGGGATGATTGCGGCGATCAAGTTTTCGAATACCAAGAACCCTCGTCCCGGCAGCACGCTCACCCGCTACGCCATGTTCGACTTGGAAGATATTAACGGCCCCATGCGGTGCATTCTGTGGCCCGAGGATTTCAACACCTGTGGCGATATGGTGACCCCCGATGCCATCTTGTTCGCCCGAGGGCAAATCGATAAACGCCCTGGCAGCGAAGAAGCCAACGTCATCGTCAAAGAGCTAATCCCGCTTGAGGAAGCCGAACAGCGGTTTACACGCGGGATCATGATCCGTGTCTCACAGATGCTGCACGGTGAAGAGTCCTTGGACAAGCTGCAAGAGATTCTGCGTGGCTATCCAGGCAACTGCTCAGTCGATCTTGTGCTCTGCCTGGACGACGGCACAAAGGTCAGTTGCCGCTGCCAGGCGGTGAAGGTTGGGCCCAATGTCGAGCTGCGGCGCCGTGTCGACGACCTGCTCGGACCGGGCAACTTCCGCATGGTTGGCTCCGTTCCGAAACGCTCTACCAACGGTGCCGCACGGAACGGCTATCAACGTAATGGGGCCTGAGCACACGATCAGCTTCCAACAAGATCGTCAGAACCCGCATCACCGGCACGTGGCGAACAGGGCGACGGCCGTCTTTGGCCGCTCTAAGTCGAGTGGGAGAAAAGTTTTACCGTAGCATGGGACCTCGTCCCGTGTAGAACCCACGGAGTACACGGGACGGGGTCCCAGGCTACGGTAGTTTTCTATCTGCCGCTCGCCTAACAGGGCCTAAATCCGCACTTCCTCAGCATTTGCGTCGTTGGCGCAGCCCTGAGTTGCAAAACCGCGTCTCGAGGTTCGGCCTGCTGTTTTTCTTGCCTTACCCAAACCTCCCAACTATTATCAAGTCTGGCGCTTAGTCGGTTCCGGCTAAGCGTTTTCGACCAATCACTCACACGCTCCCACTGCGAAAGCGGCTAGCCGCGATTGTGGTATCGCCGTCCTGTGGTGGGAGCGTATCGGACAACTTCGCATTAGAAGAGGCCCTCGATGCGCTGGTTCACTCGTGTCAATTGGATTCCCGCTGTCGTGTCGCTCATGGTGGTCTTGTTGGCCACCGAAATGACCAACGCCCAACAGTTGGCCGGCGTATATGTCGACTCCGAAGGCGTGCTGCGAAAACGGGTCTTTGACGATCCCTCGGGCGAGTTGATGCAGGCTCGCGTTCGCGCGGCGCGTGCCGAGTTGGATGCCGACATTTCCAAACCGAGTGTGATGCGAAAAGTGTCGCTCACACGTCTCGAAGCCGAACTTGCCAAGCGTCTGGCCGAAGGCCTACCGCCGACCTTTGAAATGCAGTACCTGGCTGGCCTCACGCGGCTCAGCTATGTGTTTCTCTATCCCGAATCGGGCGACGTTGTGATTGCCGGTCCGGCGGAAGGTTGGACAAAGGATCTCAGCGGTCGGGTGCGCGGGATTGAAACCGGTCGTCCGGTGCTCGAATTGCAGGACATGGCGGTCGCACTGCGGCTGTATGCCCCGGGCGAGCAAGAGCTACCGGTCATCGGCTGCTCGATCGACCCCACTCAGGAAGGTCTCTCGCGGATGCGGGAATTCTTGGTCGAAGCACATCGCCACGCCCAGCCCACGGCACAGTTCGCCGAATACGTCGTCGATGGCCTGCGAACGAACATGGGCCTGCAAACCGTTTCGATACTCGGTGT
>CAZNXE010000402.1:0-4357 GCA_964576465.1 uncultured Planctomycetaceae bacterium | reverse complement strand
TAACCGAGGCATCTTGTCGCTTCGCGACCCAGCCGGACGGCTGGGCCACCCGTCGCGCAATACCAGCTAGCAAAGTTGTGTAGATACCGATGGGCAAAGCCAGTGGCACCCAACCTTGGAACACATCCAGACTTGTGCTATGCCGATAACCGCGACGCGGCTTGCATCGGGTGATCGAGCAACGCTTGCACACGATGTTCGGCCAAAAGCGTTAGCTTTCGGGCCACATCGCGCCCCCCGGACTCGGTCACGACGATCGGCTCGCCCAATGTCATCACTCCCCGTCGCGTGCCACGAATGTTAGCCGTGGGCAGGTCGAGGAAATCTTCTTCGAACTTGTCGACCGTCTCCGCCATTCGTTCGATCGTCGCATTTTCCGCGACATAATCGCCAGGATAACTGTACAACTGCACGACAAAGAACAGGTCTTCCAGGTCGTTTGCCAATTGGGTTTGCTCGGGATCACCCTCGGGCAACTCGCGTAGTCGGGCGATGACAAACCGTCGCAGCTCTTTCACACGTTGCGGCAATGTTTCCGGAATCGAGCCGAGGTCAGTGCGCTCCTCGATCCGACCAAGAATCTCGCTTGCCAGCGAATCAATCCGCTCGGGCAGCGAGCCATTGGTTGCCCTGCCTAGGTATTCAATCTCTTTCAGCTTCAGCATCCCCTCGGCGAAACGGTAAATTCGGGATGCCAGCGGCAGGTCGGAACGTGGACGCCAGTGCAACCGTTCTTCAAGTCGAGTCATCACCTGATCCAACTCGGGCGTGGGGTCTTGCATGTAGCGATAGCGAATCGCGCAGGGGATCCAAGTCACGGGCCGACCGCCGCGTTTGACAGCGGATAAAACCATCGACCCGGTTCCCTCGCGGAACGGGCGCACGCGGTCATTCAGGTGATAGACATCGCCCTCGGGAAAAACGGCCAATGGATCGGACGTCTCTGTAAGAACCTTGACCGCCTGTCGATAGGCTTGCAGGTCCGATCCTTCGCGGTCGACACTGAAGCAGCCATGGATTTGGAACAACGCGCGTTCCCAACGTTTGGCCATGGCAAACACCTGCCAAGCAGTCATCACATAGCATGGCCGATTCAACCGCACCAGGGCTTCCCACAGCATGAACGAGTCGGCATGACCGGGATGGTTCGGCGTGATGATGAGTCCGTGACCTTGGGCAATCGCCTGTTCGGCATACCCTAAGCCATGGACTTCGATTTCCTTAAGGCGGTACTGATGCACCTGCTGCAGCCGCCGAAAGGGAGTCCAGGCCTTCATCAACAAAGGGTTTGGATGGGGAGCCCACCACCTTGGCGGCTTACTCCAAGGTTGCCGATTCATCTTCGCCTGTTCTCCCGTGAGCAGTCGACTTCAAGCAATGCACCAGCAGCGACCGTAAGGCTGATATTCCCAGAACCGTACGATGATTCTAGAAGGCGACCGGCCAGCGCGAATCTGTAATTGTGCGAATTGGTGCGGCAAAATCAAGGAAGTCGAGAGGGGCCTGGGTGGAGCATGTCGAAAAGGAAGAAGTTTACGCCCTAAAGGCAAATCGCCTGACAAGTTAGGCGAGCGGCGAATGAGAATATACCAAGGGGACGCGTGAGCGAGGGATCAACCGGTAATACACTGCGTTCCCTCGCTTACGCGTCGGGTTGTGATTGGTACGTTCTTATCTGCCGCACGTCTTACCGCTGGGCGTCTTGGACCTGCTGCAAGATTGCTTGGATGACGACCGCGGGCTGATCTATTTGAATAAAGTGGCCGGAATCTTCGACTAAGATGTGTGTGCTCGAGCGAGAGAGATTCGCAAGTTCCGACTGCAATTCGTTCCAGACTTGCTCTGCTTTGACAACCGAAATGCCGGCCGGCCATTGTTCCTGCCGAGTTCGGGTTAACACGGTCAGGGGCAAGTCAGCAGGTATTCTAGCAGCGCGAAGCTGGCTTGCACTTACGTCGAATGCTCGTCCCTCATCGTAAAGTGAAGAATAGACACGGGAACGAAACCCCAAAGCGTTTGCCGCGGGTTGAATCTCTGGTGGCAGATCTTGAGCTGCCAAGGGGGGAGCGAACAATCGTGCCAGACCAATCGGCGCGAGAAACTGAGCAAGGAAAAGCTGCGATCGCTGCGCATGGGAGGCCTCTCGAAGCCCCGCCGGCATCCGAAGGTAGAGATCTTCGTGAACAGAATCCACGAGTACGAGCCCGGCAACTTCGTCTGGGTAGCGCGCCGCGTATAAACGAGCATTCAGTCCCCCAAAGGAATGCCCTACCAACACATAGGGAGCTTCTATCTCGGCATTGGTTAGCAGCGCGTGTAACTCCTCAACAATGCGTTCGCTCGTGCGTGGCGTGGGGCCCTGTTCACTCCAGCCGAAGCCAGCGCGATCATAGGTACAGACGCGCGTTGTCTTGGCTAGTTCGTCTTGAACGAAGCTCCAGTCGAGTGAGGTACCGCCCGCCCCCGCATCAAGAATCACCGTCGGATTCCCTTTCCCCATGCTGTTAAGATGGAGGCGGTGACCACCTACGTCGATCAACTTGCCCGGCGGAGGGTACTGGCGGCTGTCGCGTGCAGTTGCCATCGACTGATAGAGCACACCCGCACCAATCAGCGTGACGCTTAGCAGGGCAAGGCAAGCCAAGATCATGCGAATTCGGGGCCAGCGGGTGTTATGTTTGAGGGGTAGATTGGGGCGATCGATCAAGTTGCGATCCAGTTCGGCCATGGGTTCGCCCAATATTTCAGCATCGAAAGAATATCAGCTATCATCGTACTTCGCTGAAGGAACCAAAATCTTCGCGAACTGAATGATAAACTTTGGGCCGCTAGACAAAAAACTCTGCTCTGGAAAAAGAACGTCATTGGTTCCCCGCTTGGTCCTAATACCACCACAATCGCATGTCTGACTCCTCCGACAATCACATTGCCGAGTTGCTGGCAGGCGCACGCGATGGTGACGTCGATCAAAAGGAGCAGTTGTTCGAGGCATGCCGTGGCTATCTTCGCGTGGTGGCGCGAGCCCAGGTGGAGACGTGGATTCAGGGAAAGGTCGATGCCTCGGACATCGTGCAACAAACGCTGTTGGAAGCCCATCGCGACTTCGACCGGTTTTCAGGCGGCAGCAAAGCCGAATGGCTCGCCTGGCTGAAACGGATTCTAGCGCACAACGCTGCGGACTTCGTGCGACACTATCGCGGAACCGCCAAACGCCAACAGCGGCGCGAGGTGCGGCAGACCCCACCGTCTGACCGTTCATCAATCCCCGGATATGGCGATCCGCCGGCACCGGGCGAAAGCCCAAGCCAGCAGGCGATTCGCCACGATGACGAATTGCGGCTTGCCACCTCGATCGCGGAGCTCTCCCCAGATCATGCGGAGGTCATCATGCTTCGCAATCTTCAGCGGCTTCCCTTCGACGAGGTTGCCGAGAGAATGGGCCGCACGCGACCTGCCGTCCAAATGCTTTGGATGCGTGCGATCAAGAACTTGCAACACATCATGGCGGAATGAAGGTGGACGTTTCGGTAAGGCTCTTGGTCTCTGCTAGCGATCAGGAACAAACCACGAAAGGGGCAAATCGTAATGTATCGCTCAGCCCCTCTTCGATCACCGCCGGTAGATCTCGGGCACCGTGCAGAATACGGACGACGCGAATTCCACCATCGTCGAGCAAGGGGAAGTAGAAGATCACGTAGGAGCCAACAGCGATGGCCCGCAATTTTTCCACAAGATAAGCAGCGGAAGACCCGGTGTGCGGATTCAGAGCGAGCAGTTTGCAACGCTCGTCGATCCGATCGAGAAGGCGATCCGCGGCATCGGGATTATCGGTAGCGATATAATCGCCGATCGAGTTGAGGTCTTCCAAAGCCTGCCGGGAATAGTGGTATTGAGCCATCTATTGGCTTGACTTTTGGGCGGCACGTTCACGGACACCGCGTTTTACCTCTTCGATATCCACCGGTCCGCAACGGCCCGCTTCGATATCGCGCACGCCTTCGGTGATTTTCTCTCGTAGCGATTCCATCGTGGGACGCGCGTCGACAGGCCCAAGGTGTTTGACACCGGCTTGGATGACTTCTTCGGGCGAGCAAAATGCACCCGTCGCGATCCAACGACTGATCAGTTGCCGCGTTTCGTCGGTGAGATTGATATCCATGACTTAACCCTATCACATTCAAGTCTTGAAGAGCAACGAATATCAGTCGCCGGGGCCTATCGAGCGCCCACCCGAACTCATGGTGTATGCCGAGTGGAACGACTAAAATGGCCCAACTTCTGCGATGGCTATAGCTGCCTTGTTTGATGAATCGACACGAACAACGAGTATTGCGTTGACGTTGCACGACGACCCTCT
>CAZNXE010000401.1:0-4403 GCA_964576465.1 uncultured Planctomycetaceae bacterium | reverse complement strand
GATCACAATCGAAAAAGAAGCCATCCCGAAAAAAGCCTCGCGCTGTCTCCACGAAAAAGCGAACCGCAACGACCAAGAAGGCTCCGCCGAAAAAGCCTGCTTCCACGCCGCAGCAATCGAAAGGAATCTGGTCACGCCTCTTCTCCCGCTAAGCATGTCAACTCGTCATCATTCCATCAATGATATTCGTATCTCAATTGGGCCTCGTGGCACTCGAAATCTTCGCGTAAGGGGTCAGTATGCAAACCGATCCCTTACGCGAAAAACGACTGCCAGAAATCTGACCCTCTACGCGAAATCGAAACTGATCCCTTACGCGAATTGCCTTGTTATAGGAAGACGTAAACGTTTGCTATCGATAAACGTAACCACTCAAACAGGCGACTCACGTCGCCGGGTGTGCCGATCAATTGCTTGCTTTTCTTCATGACGCCGACGTCATCACCAGCGGCACCACGGAGCGCAGTTCGCACGAAATTCGGCAAGGATCATCTCACGCTCGCCGATTGGCCTATCGGCGTTGCGACGTACCAGCAGCGAACGCAGAAAAGCGGCGAGCAACGTGACTTCGCCACGTTCAGCATCGACCGACCAGACGGCACGCGGCAGAAGGTGACGCTGGAAAGTCCGTCTCGCGTTGGACTGCCCACGGCGGGGGATAAAGATGTGTTGATCGCCCTGCTGTTCTTAGCCAAGGAGCAGGAGTTCAGTTCCGACGTCGTACGGTTCGTGCCGTGGCAGTTGCTGCAAATTATGGGCTGGCCGCGAAATCAAAAAAGCCTCAACCGGCTCAAGACATCGTTGAAGCGTCTGAAGGCACTGACTGCGACGTACGAAAACGCATGGTACTGCCGTCGGACGCGGAGGGTCGAAGCCTGCCTCATCACGGGCATCTTGGCGGAGGTCAAGATCGTATTTCGCAAGGGCCGACGTGCGTCCAACACCGCTCCCGAGAGCTATATCCAGTGGACGCGGCACGTCTACACAAGTCTTCAAGAGGGGAGTCTCATCGACCTTGATCTCGACCTCTACTTTTCCTGCAAGCGACCGGGCGCGAAGGATCTCCTGCGGCACTTGAACAAGGTCTGGCATGGCGGTCGTAAACCGAAGCCGTATGCCCGGGATCTCAAGGAGCTTGCCTGTGCCCACCTTGGTTTGACGGACTCGAAAGACCTCAAACGGAACTTCGATCAGTTGGTCAAGGAGTTGGAATCGCGTAACTATGTACGGCAGGCCGACTCCGGTGTACGCTACCAAAAGATTCGTCCCGGCATCTGGCGCGTGCATTTTGAATTACACCCGGATCAGCTGCGAACTAAGCGTCCAACATCTTCAAAGGTTTCTGGGCACGACAAAGCGGGCAGCACGTCGGATACCGATGCAACGCGATTGGTTCGCCTCTATCACCAGCACCGCTTTGGGAAGAACGAGTATGCGCCGCAGCCGCATGAAGCTTCGCACGCTGCGAAGCTGCTCGAAGAACATGACACTGAGACACTCTTGAAGCTGGTGCCCGCCGTCGCGCGCATCGTGGAACGCACGTACCATGACCGGGATGTCTATTTCGGTGCTGCCGTCCCGTACTTTGAAAAATCCGTCGTGGACAATCGACATCAGCAGCGATCCCGAGTGCAGCAGCAAAAACAACAGTCAGACCAAGCCGCCGCGGATGCGAAGGTGACCGATGAGAAACACAGCAGGCAGCAACGCCGACAGCAGCTACTGAAAGGATGGGCGCGTCTCTCGAAGGATCAACAGACTAAATACTACCACTCAGCGATTGACCACGCTGCAAGCGATTTCGATCGGCGGCGACTCGCAAGTCGTCGACAATTCTCCGATCCATCGATCGAGGCACTCGAAATCATGGCGCGTGACGCTTCTTTCCAAACCAAGGCATTGTCGATAGGAGAGTCGTCGTGATCTCTGTCGCCCACACCTGAGCCAATCACAATCTCTTCTTCCTTCAATCTCCATGTCCATCCCGACGCTTACACCGGCATCACAGTACAGCCTCGAAGCTGAAGCAGGCACGATCGCTGCGTTACTGCTTGATGGCGAAAAGATGATTGACGTCGCTCCGCTGTTGGCGACCGACGATTTCTATGACGCGACGTACAGAGCAATTTACTGCGCGATTGCCTCGCTTCACGAGCAGCGGAGTCCCATCGATATTGTCACCGTGTACGAGACGTTGCAAAGCCAATCCAAGTCTGGTTCTCCCGCGGGATCGGCGTTCCTTGCTGAACTCGCCAATCAAATACCGACGGCGGCCAACGTGATGCACTACGCCGAGATCGTCCGTGAGAAAAGCCTCCGGCGACGGCTCGCAAAGGTCGGGTCGACCATCACGGCGCTCGCCGCGACCGACGGTAAGTCGGCTGCCGAACTCATGGACACGGCCGAGCGACAACTGCTGCAACTATCGAGGCAGTCGGCGCAGGAGAAGCCTGTCGACTTGGTCGACATCGCCCCTGAGCGGTACGAGCACTACGCTCTGCTGCACGAAACCGAAGACGTCTCTCCCCTGCTGGGCATTCGCACCGGATTCACGCCGCTTGACGATCTGTTGCTTGGCCTTTCGCCGGGCCACCTGATGATCCTCGCCGGCCGGCCTAGCATGGGCAAGACGGCACTCGCCCTGAACATTGCCCGCAACGTGGCGGAACAACAAGAGAAAACCGTGACGTTCTTTTCGCTGGAGATGACCAAGGAGGACGTGGCCGACCGCATTCTCGGCAGCATGCTCGGTGTCGACGCATCGAAACTCAAGCGCGGACTTCTCACTGACGAACAGTTTGGGCAGATGGGCCACGTGTTCGATGCGCTCGAAGAGCGCCGCCTCTTCATCGACGACAATCCAGACACAACGCTAGGAAACCTCCGCAGCAAGGCCCGCCGACATCAGTTCGAGCACGGCCTCGATCTGCTCATCGTCGACTACCTGCAACTGATCGAAGTCACCGACCGCGCCGCCGGTGAGAACCAAACCCAGCGCATCACCTACATTTCCAAGAGCCTCAAGAACCTGGCCCGAGAACTCCACTGCCCCGTCATCGCGCTGTCCCAACTCTCGCGAGCCTGCGAGCAGCGAACCCCGGCAATCCCGGTCCTGTCCGACCTGCGAGACTCCGGCGCGATCGAGCAAGACGCTGACAGTGTTCTGATGCTCTACCGCGAAGGCTACTACAACGACGACTGCGACAACCCAGACGCCACCGACGTCTACGTTCGCAAGAACCGCCAGGGGCCGACAGGCCACATCGAACTTCGATTCGCCAAGGAAAAGATGGTTTTTCGGTAAAACCGGAAGCTGACACCGTACCTTGAGGCAATTCTCTGGGGGTGCAGACTTTCTATTCTGTTCTGGGCGGCTGGAGCCTGACGCGCATGGCCAAAGGCGCCTCAACAGGCTGTCAAGAATGCGGTGCGCTGAACGCACTTGGCAAACTGGAACTGCCGTTTCCTGCGTCGGTCGTAAAGATCGCCGGCTGCATTTGATGCTTCTGTCGAAACCATCACGGGCAGTTGGCGAGATACAGGTTCTAACTCAGGACGGTTCGTCATGGGCGCTGAACCACACGGTTCGGCACTGGCTACGACTTGGATCTCGCGCCATCGATCTGATGAAACAGGTCTGAAGCACTGAACTGCTTTCGGTCGATGCCACCGATGCGGGTTCCGTTGCTTGTGATTGACCGCGGAACTCTGGTTCTAGTTGTGCGCAGCCCTGTTCCGCTTAATCGCGAAGCTTCGCTGCGGAATCAGGACTTGGCGGCCGGCGCGACTGGCTGTGGACCTTCGTCGACTCCGTTGGTAAGGAATAGAACCGACCAATAACGCGAGTGAACGATCGTTGCGTCACGCCGTGATTTGGCGGAAACTATCGTTCGGCACCCAAAGCGAATGCGGCAGCCGCTTCACCGAACGGGTGCTAACGGTCATCGAAACCTGTCGCGAACAATCCCGCAGCACCTTCGACCACCTCACCCAAGCATTGAAGCACACTTCTGCAACCAATCCCCCCTTACTGCTCTCCAGCTTGCGAACTGTTATGCAATGGACATCACCGATACAACCCCATTTGTAATCCATTTCACACTCAATGAACAATGTGACAACCGACCTAGCTCCACGGTTCGCTCATTGAAGAACTATTTCGGACAATTTTGTTGATTTCAGGCATTCGTGGTTGACACTCCAATCTAAACGGCTATTCTCCACAAAATCAGTTCTTGGGTGACGGCACGCAAGTCGTTATCCCAAGGCACATTTCCCCAAGAGTCACTCAGGGTCGCCACTGGAAGAAGCCTACAGACTGTGCCCGTTGCAACTGGGCCGCAGAGGTTATCTTCAATTCGTTAAGTGGCGTCACATTCTCTTCCTGCAAGTTCGTTTTGTGC
>CAZNXE010000400.1:0-4436 GCA_964576465.1 uncultured Planctomycetaceae bacterium | reverse complement strand
TCCAATGATGCACAATGGAGGATTTGAGGTTTCCCTATTACGGCAAACCTAACGCTGCCTTGAGACTCTGCATCGCTGCATCCGGCAATCGCCACCTGATGTGTACGGGTAATCGACAAGGACAATGTCTCCGCGTGCAATCCCATCAGCCAACCGGGGAACCATCCTTGTCGGTGTACTCGTCGAGCCGGGGGTTGTTGCCCCACACTGATGCCAGAGCCGTTTCTTGAGCCGCATAGGTGTCGGCAATATTGAGGTCTTCGCCCATCACCATGTGCAGCAACTCTACCCGCACGATCGCCACTGGCATATCGTTGCCAGCTTCGTCAACAAGGCGTACCGGCTCCCCTTTGCTGTGCTGGATGGCTCTGCTTTGCTCGTCGGTGATTCTTGCTTTTTCCATGCTGAAAGGATGCCACAAATCGGAGGGATTGACGACAGACTCAACCTCCACACCGCTCTGGCATACGTGCTACTGGGGTTAGATGGTGAATCGGCTTCCCATCCTTCGCTATCGGCATGTTCCCAATCCGCGTTCAATTCGCGGGACTCATCGCGGCGAGCCATGATGGCTGCTTTGAGCTTGTCGGGATCGAGGTCTTCGTAATGATCGTTCTTGGTTTCTTCGGTTACCATGACTCTATTGTGCGTCATCCTGACGAAGCAGTTGTAGCAACTCTACATCATCCATGATCTTGATATCGTGTGCGGCACAATACGAGAGAACGGCATCGTTGAAAAAGTGGCGATCGCGTGTGCAAAGAATGTCGGCATCGCCGGCAACCGCCGTGGCGACCACTCGGTCATCGTCTGGATCAGTAGCTACTTGATTGATGGTCTGCGGAAGCGTCACTAAGAGCGACGCTTTTTCTACTGCGGCAACAAAACGGATCACGCCTGCATCGTCGCGTCCATGCACCTGTCGTACACGCTCATACGAAAGGGCACGCAAAAGTTCATTGAGCAGAAAGTAAGAAACGATCAGAAGATGTGGCGGTTCACGCAGTAGCCGCAGGAGTTGGCGGGCAGGGCTATCCCCAGCAATTGCCGCTGCTCTCACCAGCACGTTCGTGTCCAGCACCACACGCATTACGACTTCCGATGCCGAATTTTCTCCATTGCTTCGTCTATCGCAGTATCCGCTGCGTCTGTCGAAATACCTTCGCGTTGTGCATGCTGGTCAACCTGCGTGAAGAGAATTTCCATTTCCTCTGCTGCTTGCGAACGAGTCTCCACGTCAGGCTCAACATCTGGCGTGAGCGTCACCAGGAATACTTGCTGATTCTCAGCAAGATGGACACGAAACAGGTCTTCGAGAAGTTGCTTCTTCTCCACCTGAAAATCGCTGACGTTTCGTATTGAATGAGATTCCATGTCCCTATTCTACCACATAACACCGAGCGGAAGCCATTGCAAGTTTCGTCGGACACCATTGTCCCGCGACATCCCCGGCGTTTTGCCCGGGTACTTGTCCGCCATCGGACACGACACGCAAGCTCAAATTGTACCTAACCTGGCGGAACCAGATTTGGATCGTCATCGCTTGGAATCGGCATGTTCTTAAGGATCTTGGCGAACCGTTTCCGTGCGGCGATGACCTGGGCGTCGTCGCTCTCGGTAACGTCGCGGTAGCCTTTTCCGTTGCGGCTGTTGCCACAGTCGAAGAATTGCCCGTTGCCTTCTAGCAGCCAGCGTTTATCGCGGAGGATCTGCTTGTTGCCCAGGTAGCTGAAGATCCACTCGCGATGCTCGCTCTCGTCTCCTTGTAGTGTTGGCACAAAGCTGCGACCGTCGATTGTCCGATCACTGGGCAAACGCGCGCCGGCCAACTCGACGAGTGTTGGCAGGATATCCGACAAATCGACCAGCTCATCGCTAACGACTCCGCCGGCGAACCTGCCAGGTGCCGAAACGATCAGCGGCACTCGCGCCCCAAGTTCGGTCGGCGTGTTCTTGCCAGATTTTCCCGTTCCATTGTCGCCCGTAAAGATCACGATCGTTTCATCGCTGAGCCCCAGATTCTCGATCGCGTCGAGAACTCGACCGACCGTGTGGTCCATGTACTGGACATTGTGTTGCAAGCCGCCTTTGGTCTTTTCACCAGGCTCTCCCACGACCGGCGTGGGGGCCCATGGTTGGTGCGTTAGGCACATGGGGTAATAGACACAAAACGGACGGTCGCGGTTTCGCTTCATGAAGTCGATAATAAAGTCAACCAGCATATCAGGGCCGTAGTCGGCGGGCTTGGTTGGTATGTACTTCCCGTTTTGCATGATCGACGGATGCCAGTACCGTGCAGTCCGCAATCCCTTGCGACCGCCGGTGTGCTTCACGCCCGAGGGTAGGTAATGGTCGTAGGCCCAAATGCGATACTCGTCGAAGCCGCAATCGTGTATCAGCGTGGGCAGGCTTCCCGAGAGTTGCCATTTGCCGGCCAGTGCGGTCGCGTAACCTCGCTCTTTCAGCAGTTCGGCGAAGGTGATCTGCGAAGTGCCGATATCGAACAGGGGCGAATCTTTTCGTGGCGCGTAGGCCCGCAACATGAAATTGTTCCACCCGGTCCGAAAGCCATAGCGACCAGTCATTATCATGACCCGGGTTGGTGAACATACGGGTGCCGAATAGCACGTGCGGAACCGTACGCCGCCGGCAGCCAACGCATCGAGCCGAGGGGTCCTGTGTCGTGGGTGCCCATAGCAGCCGAGTTCCTTCGCCCCGAGGTCGTCGGCCATCATCACAACCAGATTCGGTCGTCGCGGCGCATCGGCCCGTAACAATGCACCTCCGAGGAGTATGATGAAGCAGACAATCAGAATGGATCGCAACAAAGGAGTACCCATTGGCCTTGTTAGAAACCTCGACTGAAAGACGGGAGTGTTTTTGCAAGCGAGACCGAGAATTGTGAACGAGCCTCTATCCGCGACGATGCGATTTCATTGCAATTGTCGACTCGCCGGCGGCGGTTTGCAAATCGCTTCGAGCACTTGTTCAGGTGTCTTGACGGGCATGTCGTGCTTTCTTCGAGTATCCTGGTACTCCATTGACCACACGAATCGAATGTGAAGGGCTCGATCGATGTCGAATGTTCAGCCACGACGCGAGTTTCTACAAGCCTGCGGCGCCGGGGTGTTAGCCGCCGGTTTCACTGCCACGGCACGCGGTTACTATGCCAACGAGACGATCAACATTGGTTGCATCGGCACGGGCGGACGCTGTCGTCATTTGATGGGAGCACTTGGAAAACTCGATGGTGTCCGCATCACTGCTGTGTGCGACGTGTGGGATGAGAGTCTCGAAAAGGGTCGCGTGTTGGCCGATTCGGCAGCCTTCGCCACGAAGGAGTATCACGCCCTGCTCCAGCGCGAAGACGTCGACGCGGTGGTGATTGGGACTCCCGATCACTGGCATGTTCCGCTAATGGTTGCGGCGTGTGATGCTGGCAAGGACGTGTACGTTGAGAAGCCGCTCACGCACGATATCTCCGAGGGGCAGGCAGCCATCGACGCCCAAAACCGAAGTCGTCGCATCGTGCAGGTCGGTATGCAGCAACGCAGCATGCCGCAGTTTCAACAGGCGTATGACATCATTCGCTCCGGCGAATTGGGCACCATCCATAAGGTCCATCTCACCTGGAATCGGAACCAACGTCGTTCGACAAGCCGCAAGCTGGGCGTCGATCCCAGCAGCGTCGACTGGACGCAGTTTCTCGGTTCCGCGCCACGGCAACCGTTCGACGCGTATCGTTTTCGCCACTGGCGTTGGTTTTGGGACTTCGGCGGTGGCATTCTCACCGATCTAATGGTTCATTTTGTCGATGTGGTTAACCGGTATCTCGATCTCGAATATCCGGCCGAGGCAGTTGCAATCGGCGACCATTTCAACACCCAGGATCTTTGGGAAACGCCTGATACTATTCAGACGTTGTTACGGTATCCCGAACAGAACACTCAGGTCTACTTCGAAGGCACCTTTGTCAACGCTCGCAACGCCGCCATGCTCGAATTCATGGGCACCAAGGGCACACTCTATCTCGACCGCGGACGCTATGAGGTTCATCCCGAGCGGCATTCAAAAGTCGAAGCCCGAGAGATGATCATCGGCGATGGTCCGCGAGGGGCCGATTTCTATCTCGATCCTCCCGGCGAGATTCTTCATCTGAGCAACTGGATCGAGTGCGTCCGCAGCCGCAAACGTCCTAACGCGCCGGTCGAAGCTGGAGTGATGGCCGTGGTGCCGGCGCATCAGGGAAATCTCGCCTATCGCGAAGGCAAAGTCGCGCGGTGGCCTGCGGAATCGTAAAGTGTTCGTTCGACCGCAAGGAGTTTGTTGAGCCATGGACTCGTTCGATGCAACCGTCAATCGCGTAACTCAGGCACTGGCGACCGGAAAGATCGGTCGGCCCCTTGCGGTGAGAATCGTGGCCCACATTGCCGTGG
>CAZNXE010000399.1:0-4505 GCA_964576465.1 uncultured Planctomycetaceae bacterium | reverse complement strand
TGCCCAAGGTGCCACTTGCCAAAGATCGCCGTCGCGTATCCCGCATCGTGGAGCAGCTCCGCGAGCGTCAATTCTGCATCGTTGATTCCGATAGGGCTTTTCGGTCCGAGCGCGCCCAAAATGCCAACCCGATTCGAATAGCATCCCGTGAGCAGCGCGGCCCGTGAAGCGGAACAAACCGGTTGGGCAACATAAAAGTCGGTGAACCGAGTCCCTTCAGCGGCCAGTCGATCAAGATTCGGAGTCTCGAACCCCTCAGCTCCATAACAGCCCAAATCAGCATAGCCTTGGTCGTCGGCAAAGATGATCACGATGTTCGGGCGATTGTTGTCCGCCGCCCGTGCTGCATGGGTCATGCCAGCCAAGACGAGCGAGAATGCTACGGTTCGTAGCGATGAGGTTGCAAAACGATCAAGCATCATGTTCCTCGTCGATCACTTTTTCATACACGTCGGTTACGGTGGTCGATGTCGTTCCGCAACAGAAGCAGGCCCAAGCAGAGGTTATGCCGCGTGGCGACCGTCGGCAAGCAATATCCCAGAGAAACTGCAAGGTGACTCGCCAGAGATCAACCGACCGGCTTGGATTAGTGCCGTTGGAAGAGGGCGTTTCGGAGTTCTTCGGCAAAGCTGGCGCTGGAACTGACGATCTCTTGGAACTGTTCGTTATCCAGTGCGTACACTTCGAGATCTCCGATAGCGCGGACCGTCGCGTTGCGAGGTTCGCCGGTGAGCAGCGCCGTTTCGCCGAAGTAGTCGCCCGTGCCAAGGGTGGCGACAATCTGTCGCTGACCGTCGGTTTCGATTTCGACCTCGACCTTGCCATCGCGAATCAAATAGAAGCTGTCGCCCGGGTCGCCCTGTCGAATAATGCTCGCACCGGGTGGATGGCTCTCGAACCGCATTTGGTCGGCAATCTGCGAGAGCGTGCCGGGCGTAAGATGTTCAAACACGGAGCACTTGCCGAGAAACTCGCAGATCGTCGCTGACTCGACGACGAACACGTCGGAAACGATGCTGCCATCGACCATGTTCACGATTCGGTCAGCAGCATCCAAGATGCGATTGTCGTGGGTGACCATCAAGATCGTGCTGCCGTTTTCCTCGGCAAACTTCCGCAACAAATTTACCACGTCGCGGCCCGAGGCTTTGTCCAACGCGGCCGTTGGTTCGTCGGCTAATATGAGTTTGGGGCGGTTGACCAGCGCCCGGGCAATGGCAACGCGTTGGCGCTGTCCGCCAGAAAGGGCCCCGGGCTTGTAGTCGATGCGATGGCTTAGGCCCAAGTGCGTCAGAATCTCCTTACCGCGAGCATCCATTTCTCGCGACGGACCATCGGCCAGCTCCATCGACATGCGAACGTTCTGGATTGCGGTTAGTGATCCGAACAAATTGTGGGCTTGAAAGATAAACCCGATGCCACGCCGCAATTGAACCAGTTGCCCCGCACTCTGCCCACGCAGCTCCTGTCCGAGAATCTTGAGGCTTCCCTCCTGAACGGTTCGCAGCGCTCCGATCAACGTGAGCAAGGTTGTTTTTCCTGAACCCGAAGGGCCTGTCATGATCACGATCTCGCCGGCGTGCAGATCGAGATCGTTTTCAAACAGAACCTGCTTGCGCAGTTCACCATCGCCGAAGTAGTGACACAAGCCGCGAACGGCGACGGTCACCTCGCGCTGCGTCGAGGGGCTGAACGCCCCCGGCGGCGTTGCCTCGGATGACGACGATTGGTTGGCATCGGTTGAATCACTCATTAAAACAGCTCCGCCGGATCGGCCGATCGAACCTTACGAATAGCTAGAAAACCTGAGGCGACGCACATCGACACGGTCAGAAGTAAGACAACCAGCGATCTCCCAACGGTGAGCCGCATCAACAGACCGGTCCACGCGCCGATGCCTTGGTACAACAAGGCGCTGGCGATCAGTCCTGGGATAAAACCCAGCAAGGCAAGTAGTAAGGCCTGTTGGATGACGACACCGAGAAAGTAACGAAACGGGTAGCCCATCGCCTTGAGCGTGGCGAACTCTGGCATGAAGTCGGCCAACTGGGAGAACAACACTTGGTAACAAATGATCACGCCGACGATGAATCCCATCACCGTTCCCATCCCGAACACAACCCCCACGGGCGTGCTCCGTTGCCAGAACTGGCGCTCTTCACGGACCATCTCTGCCTTGGTGAGCACATGAACATCCCGCGGCAGCGATGCTTGCAACTGTTGCTTGACCCGCTCCGGGTCTTGGCCGGCGGCGATCTTGATGAGTCCCAAATCGACATCATCCAAGGTCGATGCCGACCCGCCACGCATGGGGAAATAACGTTCAAAATTGCGGGCGCTCATGATCAGATTGCCGTCGTTCATGAAGTCGGTTGCCAAATCGAATTGCCCGACGATTGTCACTCGCCTTCCCGTCAAATCGCTTTCTACTCCTTCGCCGATCGGCCCGTAGACGGATTTCGATTGGCGATCGCTGATGGCGGTATTCGGCGACTGCAATCGGTCACGCAAATCGATAACCTCGGGCATCAACAACACGGGCTGCGCTGGGTCAAAGCCAATGACGCGGATCCATCGTGGTAAGCCGTCGTCGACATTTCTCCACACAGCCAATGTCGGTTCAAGATAGAGAGGATACGTCGCGGTCACACCCTCACAGGCCGCGGCTTGCCGTAGTCGGCGTATCGAAAAGCCTTCGCGGTTGACCAACGAGTAGCGATTGGTGCTCTTGATGAAAATGTCGGCGTTGCAGCGTTCCAACAACTCGACCGTGCTGTCGAGCAGCGCGAAGTAAAATCCTACCTGGGTACACATCAACAGCACCGCGAAGCCGATGCCGGCGGCCGCGACGAGCAGCCGGCGTCGATCGCTGATGAGGTTGTACCAGGCGAGTGGAACGCGTTTTCTACGCATGACAATTCTTCAAAACAAGTCCGCCGGGTCCGCCGCGGTAATCTTTCTCAGCGCGGCCAACCCAGACAACGTACACATCGATATCGAGATTCCGAATACCAGCGCCGCCCTGCCCCAGGTCATATCGATCGGGATGCTGGCAGCATCGGAGGTAACTCGGTACAAAACACTTGCGAGGGCGATTGCGGGAAAATATCCCAGCACGCCGAGGATAACGGCCTCTTGCAAGACAAACCTGGCCAAATGCCGGGGGCCGTAGCCCATGGCTTTCAAGGTTGCATACTCCGCGCGATGGCTTGTGATATTGGACGAAAGCACCTGATAAACGATGGCCACGCCAACGATCATTGCCACGACCGTGCCTAGCCCAAAGATCACTCCCACCGAAGTTGTAATCAACCAAAAGCGCCGCTCTCGGTTACTTATCTTGAGACGCGTCATGACCCGAGTATCTGGTGGCAACACGCTCTTCAAACGTTGCACTGCCTGTTTGTGGTTGACGCCTGGCGCCAATCGCACCAGCCCGAGATTGACTCGGGTGATTCCTTGATAGGGAAACAGCCGGGCATAGCCTTCATCGCTTAGCAAGATCGCGCCGTCGGCACAGAAGCCCGTGCCGAGCGTGAACTGACCTGCAATTTCCACGCGTTGGCCACCCGCTTCGGTCTGAACACCAGAATGTTGCGGACCGAATTCCGGGCGCGAATTGGTATCGATCAGAACCGCGTTTGCTCGGCCTAATGGCGAATAGTCGGGCTGCCCGCCGGCCTTCAGGTTGAAGACATCATCGGGATTGCGAGATCCGAGAACGAGGATGCCTCGCCCTCGCAATGTGGAAGGGTGTCGCCACACGTTCAGGCCGATGTACAGCGGCTGCACGTCAACAACGCCTTCGACGGCCGCCGCTTGATAAATGCGCTGTCGGGGAAACGTGCCGGTCTTGCGAATGTCAATGTATTCAGGCGAGGTGATGAGGAGATCGAAGCGAAGTTGGTCGTAGATAATCGTCGCCGTCGTAACGACCGAGCCCAGGAACCCGAGTTGCATCAAGATGAGCACCAACGCGAAGGTCACGCCCGCGGTTGCCACCAGCGTGCGTGCCTTTTCGTGCGTCAAGTTGTGCCAAGCAAGCGGAGTCTTCATGCAACGTCAATTTTTGGTTTGCGCGTTGGTGCAACACGTTCTTAGTGCGAATCACTTGGCGAAGCCGACGCCGCGGCCCCCTCCGGCATTGCCTGATTGGACTCCGACCCTTCGGTTGATTCTCCTGGCGAATTGGGGTCGGTGTCTGCCGTCGTGACGATGGACACGGAAACCTGGAGGTTAAGCAACCGCTGGACTGCTGTGCCATCGTCGATGCGGATACGAACCTCGACAACACGCGCGTCGGTTCGAGCCCTGGTGGGATCGAGATTCATCAAACTGTTCTGTGCGACCGTCGAACCAATCGACACAACCGTGCCGGTGAGCTTCTCGATCGATGGCGGCAGCGCGTCGCTGAAGATTTCGGACGTTTGGCCGACCTCCACCCAGCGGATGTCGGTCTCATAGACTTCTGCCACGGCGACGAGTTCCGACGTGTCTGTCATTTG
>CAZNXE010000398.1:0-4555 GCA_964576465.1 uncultured Planctomycetaceae bacterium | reverse complement strand
TGCCCAGCGCTTCGTGTTCCTGGACTTCCACCAGCAGCCCGTTGGGCCACACGCTGCCGAAAGCCATCGGCGGACAGCCGACGCAGACTGCGAAGCGAATCAGCCAGTCGCGGCTGGCCAGCACGATCCAGTGCCCAGGCGACCGCCGGACGCAACAGTTCTGGCATCGAAGCAGCGGAAAGTGTTTGCTTGAGACGGTAGTCCAGCTTCGTCGACCCTAGCATGCGGCGAAACGCTGCGCCGCCGTCTGGAAAGATCAAATTGCGAAACAATTGCATGGCTTCACGTACATCAGGTGGTTCAAAAGCCTCGACTTCGATGCCGGCGGATTGCAGGACATCCACCGCTTCATGCACGGCCCGTCGTACCGCGGGCGCCACGGTCAGGGTCGTATCGTCGATGTAGAATCCAACCCGCAAGCGTTCAATCTCGACACGATTCATGTCCGGCCACTTCATGGGTGGAACGGTCGGGTCGATCAGTTCCAGCCCTGGTGCGGCAAGAACCCGCATTGCCAGGTCAAGGTCGTCGACACATCTTGCCATGGGGCCCGGCTGGAGAATCGCATGCAGCCCGGCGAGATTGTTCGGCATCAAGAACTCACCGGCGGCGACGGTTGTCACGGGCAAATCGGTTTGCGTGAGCCGTCCCGAGGTCGGCTTGAGTCCGAAGATGCCGCAGCAGTGAGCCGGATGTCGAATGCTACCGCCGGCATCGGTTCCGAGCCCCAACGCTGAACCGCCCGCAGCGATGATGGCGGCCTCTCCGCCGCTGCTTCCGCCGGGACTTCGCTTCAAATCCCACGGGTTGTTGCATTGTCCGAAGTGAGGTCCATCGGTCTCCAGGTACATTGCTAACTGCGGGATGTTTGTCTTGCCGAGCAGCAATGCACCAGCACGACGCAAGCGGGCAACGAGCGGTCCGTCGTGAGTAGCAACACGCTGGGCAAGATGCGTGACGCCCAGACTGGACGACGTTCCGGCCACATCGAGGCACTCCTTGATTGTCACCGGAACACCATGGAGTGGCCCGAGCGCTTCACCCCGTCCTCTGGCGAGATCGGCTTCTTCAGCGTCTCGTCTTGCCTGGTCGAAGAGCGGAACGACGATTGCATTGAGCGCCGGATTGACCGCCTCGATGCGTTGCAGGTGGGCGTCGAGAACCTCGACCGCCGACAACTCGCCAGCAGACACACTTCGGGCAAGTTCGCTGGCGGTTTGGCCGACAATCTCATTGCCAGCTAGTTCCGAGACGTTCATGCGACGAGGCCACGACGGGACTTGAAACAGGGCGAACACAGGCAATTCAACGGTATCGCCAACCACGCGACTGGTTGAAGTGTTCCCATCTTACCGATGAGGTCGCGTATTTGCCACGCGATGCTGTCCCGCGCACAAATTAACCGATGCTCGGTTTCATTCTCGCGGAGGAGCATAGCGAAAGTTGGGCAGGCAGTATGCAAGCCGAAACTTCGTGCGATGCTAGCCTAGATTATTCATGAACGATCCAGGCTAGAAATCGTCCTCGTTGCCGACTTCTTCGGCATCGAGACCAGCGGCTTCTTCCCCTTCAAGTGGGGAACCGTCTTCAGCGGGCTGCTCTTCTTCGACACGGTGTAGGACCGGTTCGACGAGCCCCGCTTCGCGAAGGCAAACCAGCACTCCGCTAGGCGATCCCAAATAGATGCGATCATTCAGCGGATTCGCTATGGAGAGCCGTAGATGTCCTGTTGGCACCATGTCAAACGGACCACCGGTTGCGGCATCGAGCACAACAAGTCGCCCGAGGCGATCCATGGCGTAGACGCGCGTGGGGCTTGCCGCTACGAAGCGATGGATGCCTTGCGCCCACCATTTGTCGACGCCGGTATTGGTGTCGAGCGCGTACATTCCGCCGATCTCAGACACCACGTAGACGCTTGTCTTGGTTGCAACCGGGCCATCGTTGACCGGGTCCCCGACGGAAAACTGCCACTGCTCCAATCCTGTGCGGTTATCCAGCGCGAACACAAAGCCATCGCGTGATCCGGCAATTAAATTATCGCCGTAGGCAGCCAGCCGGGCGTTCACTTCATCGCCTGTTTTCAGTTGAAAGCCCAACTTCGTCTCGTTAGGAATCCATCCATAAACATAGCCCGCGTCCGTTCCGCAAACGATGCTTCGCGAACTCACGGTTGGTTGTGTGTAGACCACTCCCGTAGTGTTGAATCGCTTTGGCGCGAGTTCGGTATTGCTGAGACTGAACGAAACAACGAGGCCGTTTATGCAACAGACATAGACCCGATCGTCGCTCAACGCGGGCCCGGCACTGGGTAGATACTCCAGATCACGATGCCACAGAACCTGTCCGCTATTCAAATCGAGTACATACAAGGTTAGTCCGTTGGTGACTGCCGCATATTCCTTATTCGCGCCGATGGCGGTGGTTGGAAGATGACGCTCCCCGATTCGCTTGGCCCACCGCGTCGCGCCGGTTTCCGCGTTTAATACTTGGATCATGCCGCTGTCGGTTTGAACGACCAACGCGTTGGCAAACAGGGTCGCGTTCTGAATCGTGTCTCGGGCAGCGTCCATCTGAATATGCGCATACCACGCAAGGTGTAAGCCGTGTCGGGCGGCGACCCGCTGTGAGATGATCGTTCGCACTTGTGCCTGCGCGACAGAAGCCGCGAGAACCGCGAAGATTAGCACTGCCAAACGTATCACAAGCATCGATCGGCCTCGTTCGTGTTCGACATTGCTTCCAGCGATCGCGTATTGCCTCCGTGAACAAGCCACGGTCGGCTGAAGGCAAAGCCCCCAATTTCACATGAGTATCCATCATAATCCAGATCACAGTGGGCGGCACCCGTTTCGGTGCATTTCAATTCGCCTGAATTGCATGCGGATACCCCCTTTTCAAGTTCTAAGACCGTCTCCTGCGAGGCCCTAAGTCGCAGTTTTCTCGATCCGGTTGCCTAAAGATGATGCGTGTGCGGGTTGTAGTGGCCCCCGGGGTGCCTAGACCATCTTGTGGTTCCTTTCTACGATGAACGCGCCCGACGGGCACACCTATTGTCTGCCGGACAAAACGAGCGATGAGGCACTCGATGGAAGCAATTGAACTTGGCCCGACCGCCCGTCCGGCGCTGGACGAAATATTGGGCTATATCAACTTCTCTTCCGGGGTACCCGACCCGCAATTTCAACGTCGGCTGAACGAAGTATTCGGCCTGATTCAGTCGCGGCAAAGCGACCGCGACACAGACTGGCTGCAACTGCGCGCAGTGCTCCAGTCTCACTTGGCGGTCGTTCACGGCACCTCGCCAGCGTTTGAGAACATCGAACAGGCCCAAACGGTGCTCCGCCTGGTGTTCGACGAAACCTTGCCGGCGTATCGCCATCACCACCGCGACTTGCTATTTCACCAGCCCGATCATGCGCTGTTTCAGCCGTTTTTCATTGCCCGAGTTTTTGAGGCCGTACTACAGCGTGGCGCGATGTGGGATGAGCCCCAACATCTGGTCGAGACGGTCCTTGGTCAGCTCAACGATTTTCTCGGTCATCGCCCGGTCCCTGTTTTGGAAACCGAACAAAAGATCGAACCTTACTCCCACGAGCGGGTGCGCCCTATCCCGTTGTATTTGCGTGGCGCCGGTGTATCGGTCGGGCACTATGCCAAGTTGATTGAAGGTGCCTTGGACATCCTGAACGGCACCAGTACGGAATTGCTTGACGCAACGTATTTTGATCCGGAAGTTCTCGACGAACTGTCGGTGGACCCCCGCGCGTATGACTTTGATCATCCGGCCAACAAACGCCCCAACTACCACTTCGGGCAGTGGGATCCGCACCACATCAACCAGGATGGGCGCTATTGCCGTTTCGTGGTAACGCAAGTAACGCTCGACGCCTTGATGGAGCGTGTCGATCAGTGCAGCGGCCAGTATTCGAAAACGGAGTTGCTCTATGAGGCAAGCGCCGTGCTTGCTGGAGTGATCCTCATGGCCACCGGCGTTAGCGGTCAGGGGCCTGACACGCACGACTCGGAAACCACGCTGGCAACCCTGTTGGTCAAGATCGCGCAAACTCGAGATCGCTTTTACAATCGATTGATTAACCAAGTTCCCGAGGCGCATCAACAACGCCTCAAGGCAGAGTTAGACCGATTGCAGCAACCCTTTGCCGCGGCGCGCCAACAGCTCAATCAATCGCTTTCCCGACGAAGGGCGATGCAATTGCAACATGTCCACCTTGCTCAGTTGTATGCCAGAATGGGTTATCCCGAAGCCAGCAAACGCCAAGTGGTGATCGTCCCTGTTGCTTCGGCCCGGATGGCTTGCCAAATCGACGGTGAAATTGCGGCCGGACATCAGGCGTTGGGGCGCGGCGACTTGTCCGCTGCCCGGGAAGCAACCCGCGCGGTTCGCGATTTACTCCACCGAGCGATCGAGTGCGGCGCGCTGGCCGACCCATGGAACGTGTTGGGGTTCGGCGGGCAATTCAGTCTGTTTCCAGCCGTCGAAAACAGCGTATACGACCACCGTGTCGATCAGTTGATCTTGTTGCTGGAGAGG
>CAZNXE010000397.1:0-4558 GCA_964576465.1 uncultured Planctomycetaceae bacterium | reverse complement strand
TGCGGCTACGCGCCATTGATCTGCTTCAACAACTCGGCCCTCATCCCTCGAGCGACTGGTTGCGGGAGCTGACACAAGATGCATTTAGTGCGGTTCGGGCAAAGGCGATCGATCTGCTGGCGCTTCACCCGAGCGATGAGACTGCCGCACGGCTTGCCGCGTTGCTTGCCGATGAGGACCCTCGGGTCCGCCGAAAAACGTGTGAGGCGTTCGTTCGTGGAGGCATGCAGCCGCCGCATGAACCTTTGATTCAGTTGCTGGACGATGGCGACCGTTTCGTAGCTTGGGCAGCCCGACGGGCGTTGGAGCGGATTCCCGCGGACGCTTGGATCCCCGCAATCCTTGCCGCCCGATCCAACCGCGTTTTTCTTCACGGAGCGGTTGGATTGTTGATCGCGGCTCCAGAAGAGGCTCCGTCGGAGGATATCGTCGCCCGTTGTCAGCGATTGCTTGCCGACACGAACGCGCGCGAGCATTGGATCGACGCGTTACGTGTGATTGAACTGGCCATTGTGCGTAGCGAACTGCCTGAGCAACGGATTAAGGAACTCCGCCAGGCGCTCGACCCGATGTATCCGACCGGCGATGCACATGTGGATCGTGAATTGGTCCGGCTGTTGGTCCGATGGCAAGCTCCGGAGTTGCCACGGCGTTTTGCTCACCAGATCGACTCGGAGATACCGGTGGTCGAGAAAATTCATCTCGGCACGTACGCGCCTCGTGTCGAAAGCCATTGGACGGAAGCTGCCAGAGCGACGTTGTTGTCGTTTTATCAGCGATCGCTATCATCCGTGCAGGGTCGCACGGCCGAAGGATACATCCGCCGCCCGATGCGTGATCTATTGAAGGCCACGCCAGAGAAAGAACGGACGACAATCCTGGCCGCTTCCGCCGCGATGGACGATGTCGCAACCGAACTGCTGCGGTTGTTGCCCACTGGTGAGATCAATCGACGACAACTAGCGGCCACGATGACACTCGATCGCGCTCGCTGTGCCGCGGGAAACGAAACAAGCGATGCGGTTGCCGCGGAGATTATTGCCGTGGTGGGGCGGAGCAGAGAAAAGCGAGCGGTGGAGTATCTCTATCAGGTCTACGAATCGTATCCCGAGCGGCGACAAGCGGTGGCTCGCGCGATTGCCGAGCAAGCCCTGGAAGGGCAGCGGCGTAAACGTGATTTCGAGTTGCTGCTGCGATCGCTACCGGTGGTCGAAGGCGAAGATGCGAGGCAAGTGATCCGCGCGTTGGCCACGTATCGTTTCGTGGCGACGATTCCACGTTGGTCGAGACAGGTGCTGCTCTCCGGATTACGGTTGGGGAAGAAAGGCGGCGATGATGCAATTGCCCTGTTGCGACATTGGAACGGAGAAGATGTCTCACAGGGAATCGAGCAACTCGATGGCCGCTTGGCCGCATGGCAGGATTGGTTTCGCGGAGAATACCCCGAGTTACCTGATCCTTCGCTGCCGGTACAACCGCAGCAGGCGAAATGGACTTACGACGAGCTGCTTTCCTATTTGGAAAGCAACTCGGGCGATCCGGCACATGGCCCCGCAGCATTCGAGAAGGCACAATGCGTGAAGTGTCATCGCTTCGGAACGGTCGGTGCGGCGATTGGCCCTGAGTTGACGACTGTTGCTCGTCGCTTTCAACGGAAAGAAATATTGCAATCGATTCTCTTCCCCTCGCAGGTTATCTCCGATCAGTTCGGCAGCAAGACAATCATCACCAATGATGGCCTTGTGTTCACCGGCATGGTGGGCGTTGACAGCGGGGATGAAGTGGTGGTGCTGCAAGCCAACGCCGAGAAGGTCACCATCGCCAAGTCGGAAATCGATACCATTGAACCGAGCAACGTATCGGCCATGCCACAAGGGCTTCTCGACCCCTTGAGCCGCGAAGAGATTGCCGATCTTTTCGCGTATTTCCTAACCCCGCCGCGGTAAACCGTGGCCAACCATGGACACGGTCAGAATGTTTTACACAGCGTGCCGCCGTCGACCACCAGGGTTTCTCCGGTGATATAACTGCCGGCTTCGCTGGCCAACAGCAACGCCGGGCCGGCCAGTTCTTTGGGATCGCCCCAGCGTCCCAGAGCGGTTCGCTCGGCGAACTGCTCTCTCTGCTCGTCGGATAGAATGCGACCGGGAAGGTCGGTCAAGAAGGGGCCCGGGGCAAGACAGTTGACCGTGATGCCATAGGCGCCTAGATCCTGTGCGCTGGCCTTTGCCATGCCGATCAGTGCCGACTTGGTGGCGGAGTACGCGTTGCGGCCTTCTTTCGAGGCCAGACCCATGATCGATGAGATGTGGATGATACGCCCCCAACGGCGTTCTTTCATCTGGGGAACCAAGCCTCGCGTGAGTGCCATGCAGCTCGACAAGTTCAACTCGACGATCCGATCCCAACATTCATCGGTAATCTCGTCGATCGCCTGAGGTTCGTTGCCGCCGGCGTTGTTGACCAAGATGTCGACTTGTCCCATCGCGCTAAGCGATTTCTCGATCAGGCCCTGCACGGCTTTGCGATCGGTCATGTCGGCCGTGACATAGCTAACACGGACTGACGAAGCCTTCTTGATCTCCGCGATCACCGATTGAAGTTCGGTCTCGTGTCGGCTGGTGATGATGATGTCGGCGCCGGCTTCCGCGAAGCCCATCGCCATTGCCTTACCCAATCCCTTGCTACCGCCGGTTACCAGGGCCCGAAAGGTCGAACATGGTGCCTTGCATCGAGTGAGTCCTCATTGCGAAGTGGTAAACTCAACGCCTGAAACATAATGCCGCGCTGCCACATCGACAACCAGCAGCCATCGCGGTTTCTTTCACCGAACCTGGACAATCGCGAATCTCAGTCCACTACTTGCGATAGTACAGACGTCGTCCCGGCGGATCGGACTCGAATTCGGTCACCCCTTGGTGATCGTCGATGACCGGCTGGCCATTGACCAGCACGTGTGCGATTCCTTCGCAGAACTGATGTGGCTTGGCATAGGTGGCAAGGTCGGTCACGCGCTGCTCGTCGAAGACAACCAGATCGGCGAATGCGTTCTCTCGGACGACACCGCGGTCGATGAGTCCGAATCGTTCGGCCGGGGAACTGCTTAGACAGCGAACAGAATCTTCCAGGCTGAACAAGTGTCGATCGCGGACCATGGGGCCGAGCATGCGAGGGGCGGAACCGTAAACTCGCGGATGAACCGCACCATCGGGAAAGTAGATTCCGTCGCTGCCAAAGAGACACTTCCGATGGGCAAGCATCGGCTCCATGATGCGATCGTCGCCGAATTGATAGACGAACGTCACGCCTAGATTTTCTTCGATCAACAAGTCGAGCAGCGCGTCGGCCGGCGCTACGCCGCGTTGCTCGATGAAATCAATCAGCGTTTGGCCGATGCAATGAGCGTTCTCTCGGGTTGCAAGCCAGGCGATGGTGAGCCTCTCCAGCGGCAGTTCGGCAAGATGATCGGCGAAGCGGCGGCGCACGTCTGGGTCGCGGAGCCGTGGGAGAACCCCCAACGGACCGTCGGTCCACACTTCATAGGGCAACTGGCCGCTGAGCATTGTGGAACCGGGCAAGTAGGGATACACATCGAACGAGAAGTCGACCTCGTGGACCGCCACTTCGTCGATATACCGCAGCAACTGTTCCGTTTCGTCGGTCGAGAACGCCTTGAGGTGGGAGACGTGCAGCTTGACCCCGGCCCGACGCGTGATTTCGACAGCCTCTTGCAGCGCGGGCAGCAAGCCATACTTGTAGCGAATATGCGTGACGTAGAGCCCGTCATAGGGCACCAAGGCGGAGGCCGCATCGACTAGATCGTCGGTTGTCGCAAAGCACTGCGCGACGTAGTCCAGGCCCGTGGAGATTCCAACCGCTCCGGCTTCCATGCCCTGCTGCACGTATCGTCGCATGGCAAGTCGTTGCGTGTCGTCGGCTTGCTCAGAGCCCCAGCCCATGGCCAATACGCGCAGATTGGCGTAGGGGATTTGCGTGATCGTGTTTTGCGCCGTGCCGCGGTGCAACAGCGACATGTAGTCGTCCAACGTCTGCCACCCGCGGTAGTCACTCAACTGCAAGCCGTCGAGCGAACGCAAGTAAACGAACCAATCGGCGGCCAGCTCTGGAGTGATGGGGGCATAGGAAATGCCATCGCTCATCAACACCTCGCTGGTGATTCCTTGCGAGGTTTTCGGCGTGAGGTTCGTGGTCTTCAGCAGCCAGCCTTCGTCGTGGTTGTGGACGTCGACGAATCCTGGGGACACGATCATGCCCAAGCAATCGATCGTGCGACGGGATGCTCGTCCGCCGCAATCGCCAACCCGAACGATTCGGTCTTCGATAACCGCCACATCGGCGTCGAAGCGAGCACGCCCTGTGCCGTCGATGACCGTGCCGCCCTTCAGAAGCAAGTCGTACACGGCAACCTTTCGATGCAATGCTGGCGGAAGCCGCCCGGGTCACACAATCGTCGTCGCGGCATCTTCCGAATAATCGCGACGTTCATCGACTTCGGGAACCCGGAGCGTTCTATCGCTGAGGTGGACCGGTGTATTAA
>CAZNXE010000396.1:0-4573 GCA_964576465.1 uncultured Planctomycetaceae bacterium | reverse complement strand
TCCCTCGCTTACGCGTCGGGTTGTGATTGGTACGTTCTTATCTGCCACACGCCTTTACATGGCCGCGCGTCGTTTGGGGGCGACTTGTTCGATGGAACAGGCACCCGCCGTGGGGAGCATTTTGCCAGGGCTCAATCGCCCCCGAGGGTTGAACGCCACGCGAAGTCGATTCATGGCAGCCAAGTCGTCTTCGGTAAACAGCCGGGACATGAAGTTAATCTTCTCGACGCCGATTCCATGTTCGCCCGTAACACTGCCGCCGCAGGCGATGCACTCGTCCAGAATCTTTTCGCTTGCCGCGAGCACTTCGCGCACCTGTTCTTGATTCCGTTCGTCGAATAACAGGATCGGATGCACGTTTCCATCACCTGCGTGAAACACGTTCACGATGCGAATGCCGTGCTCTTTGCCAATGGCGGTGATTCGACGCAGCAAATGCGGCAGCTTCGTGCGTGGCACGACGCCGTCCTGCGTGCAATAGCTGGGGCTCAATCGCCCAACCGCGCCAAAGGCCTGCTTGCGGCACTTCCATAACCGTTGTCGTTCTTTTTCAGAGGCCGCCTGTCGAACTTCTCGGGCGCCACCTTGCTCGCAAAGTGCGACGATGCGATCGCGCTGCTCGTCCAAGCCGGCTTCAAGCCCGTCGACTTCGATCAGCAACACCGCCTGGGCATCGAGCGGAAATCCGAAATGAAAGGCCTCTTCCAAGGCAACCACGATCCCTTGATCCATTAGCTCGAGCGCCGCCGGAATGATGCCTGCCCCGATGATCTCGCTGATCGAGTTGGTGGCGTCATCGACCGAATCGAAGATACCCAACATCGTGCGGTAGCCCTGCGGGTCGCGCGTCAGCCGCACCCACACTCGGGTAGCAATCCCCAAGGTTCCTTCGCTGCCGACCAAGACACCAACAAGGTCCAAGCCAGGGTTATCTTCCGTCGGTCCGCCGAACTGCACGATGGTGCCGTCTGCCATGACCATCTCAACACCGAGCACATGGTTCACGGTGACGCCGTACTTCAAGGTGTGCGGTCCGCCAGAGTTGGTCGCCACATTGCCGCCGATAGTGCAGGCGCCCTGACTCGAGGGGTCGGGAGCGTAGTGGAAGCCGGTGCCCTTAAGGCGTTGGGTCAACCAAACATTCACCACGCCTGGCTGCACCACGGCATAGCGGTCTTCGAGGTGAACCTCGAGGATCTCTTTCATCCGCGTGAGTACGATCATCACCCCGCCGCCGACAGGCAAACAGCCGCCCGCCAGGCTTGTGCCCGCGCCGCGCGGAAGAAATGGAACGTCGTGCTGATCGCAGAGTTTGACGATTTCGGAGACCTGCTCCGTACTGCGGGGAAAAACCACCACATCGGGACATTTCTTATCGATGACGAAGCCATCGCATTCGTACACCAATAATTCCGATTGTGCGGAAAGAATGCCGTCGGCTCCAACGATCTCGCGGAGACCGTCAACCAGTTCTGGCAATCGTTGGGCAATCATCGCTGGCTGCTCATGGTTCAAGTGCAAGCATGGACGGGCAAGAAACCCTCCTCAGCCTTTGATTATAGGGACACAGGCACCGGCTGCTAGCGTCGCGGGAAGTTATCTATCGTCCAACATTGCAAGCAGCTACACTTCCCCTCCGCGCGTGATGCGGTTCGGCAAGCTGAACCCATCGGTGCGTCGTTTCTCTTTGTCCGAAGTGCGAGGCACGGCACATTCGCAACGCCTATCGCGGTGCATGCAAGGGGATGATCGTTGCCGCTGCTGGATTACCGTCATGCCGTGTTGCAGAGCACGACCCACATTGTGCTGGGGCTGGTCTTGCTTGCGCCATCCTTCGCGCTAGGGCAATCCTCTTCGGCTTCCGTATTTGCATCGCATCGCACTTCGGTGCCTGCATGGCGGTCATCGCCGCGGGACGTGGTCGATCATCGCAATCCGCGGTTATCTCGCCGCCAGGGACGCCCGGGCTCCGCGAACTACGACAGTGCTCTGTTCCTCGACTTCGACACTTGGGTTGAAGACCACCTCCGCGACCGCGGTTTCGAGAACGATGTGCCACTGCGCCCCGGCGAGTACATCGTCGGAGAGCCCTGTTGCGAGCCGCCGTGGTCGTGGCACTTTTTACCCGACGGGCTGTTGTATCGTTCGTACCTTGCCGGTCCGCTAGAATCGCGATTGGGCGGCGTGTGGCTTGATGAACGCGGCGAAGGAACGCTGTGGGACATCACGCTGGGCGGACGTGTCGGCATTCTTCGCTATGGAACGCCCGGCGACTATGGTGCCGAAGGCTGGCAGGTTGATGTCGAAGGAGCCGCGTTCCCCCGATTGGATCTCGACGAAAACAACGACCTCGTCTCTGCCGACTTTCGCTTTGGTGTTCCGGTTACCTATGCCTCGGGACGGTGGCAGGCCAAATTGGCGTATTACCACCTTAGTTCTCACTTGGGCGATGAGTTGCTCGAGCGCGTTCCCTCGGCAGTTCGACGCAACTACAGCCGCGACGTGATTGTTGTCGGCACGGGCTATTTCATCATCCCCGAGATTCGTCTCTATGGCGAGTTGGGCTACGCCTTCTACACCAGCGGCGGTGCCGAACCGTGGGAAACGCAATTCGGGATCGAGTATGCACCTGCTGGTCCCACGGGGCTTCGCGGGGCTCCGTTCTTTGCGGTGAACTCCATCTTTCGCGAAGACACCGATTGGAACGGCACGCTTGTGGCACAGGCGGGTTGGGCAGTTAGCGGCGACACGACCCGGCACCTGTTTCGCGTTGGAGTCCAGTATCTCAACGGTCCTAGCAACCAGTTGCAATTCTTCAACATCTCCGAACAACAGCTAGGGTTCGGCATTTGGTACGACTTCTAACGCTTAGCGAACCATCGTTCACGCCCGATAGGTAGCGATGATCGTCATACCCGCTTGGGGCGGCGTACTGGCTCTGATAAATTGCAGACGCCCATTGGAACAGACGGGGGAGCCATGCGTCAGAAAATAAATGATCATCGTGTGTTTTGGCGAGAGTTCCGCCGAAACTTTGCCACCACCGGATCGATCATGCCTAGCGGTCGCGCTCTGGCGATGGCACTAACACGTTATCTTGACCCAAAGACTCCGCAGCGCATTCTGGAAGTCGGACCGGGAACGGGAGCCGTGACGCAACAAATTGTGGGGCGGATGGGGCCTCACGATGAACTGCTGCTTGTCGAGGCGAACGAAGCGTTTGTGAAACAACTCAACGAACGATTTTCGTCCGACCCCGTGTTTAGCAAGGTCGCCGATCGTTGCAAGATCGTGCATAAGCAGATCGAACAGCTCCCGCCCAGCGACCGCTACGACGTGGTTGTTTCAGGCCTGCCGCTGAATAATTTCCAACCGAGTGTGGTGCAGGAAATCCTCGCTGGACTGCGCCTTCATCTCGCCGAAGGCGGCACGATTTCATTCTTCCAATACTTCGCTCTGCGGCACGCAAGGGCACTGATTAGCAACCGTCTTCAGCGGCAACGGCTTCGTGACATTGGGCAAGTGCTGCAGAAGGTGCTGGACGAGGGCGAAGTCGCTCGGGAGGTGGTTTGGTCGAATTTCCCCCCGGCGACTGTTCATCATCTGCAATATTCGTCAACACCGCCGAATACACCTCCACGGCCTTCCCAGGCGCCACCCATCGACGAACACGCGCCATCTCGCTAATTCACAACAACTTTCCGCTAGTCGTCTTCGTGTCGCCATGGTCGTGATCGTGTCCATCTTCGCCGTGTTCATGCCCTTTGTTTTCGGTCGTCGGGGCGGCGTCGGCATTTGGCGTGCCGGCAGCGGGTCGCGTTCCGCCGAATCGCTCGATTAGCTGCGCGGCCAGTTGGTCGCGGTTTTCCAAGTCGAATGCTTTCCCCAAGCTGGTGATCGCTGTTTTTTGATGGCCGAGAAATCCGTGCTGGTATCCGCGTAGGAAATAGGCATGCGCGGCGTCGGGGTTTTCTTCGATGTACTTGGTCAGTCGCTCCATCTGCTCGACATACGCGCGGCCACGGTAGAATTGTCGGTAGTTTTCCACCACGTAACCCCACTGGTCTGCCTCAAGCAGGGCGGTAGCCTGATGAATCGCGGCGGCCGCGCTGCGGTAGTCGCCAACGGCGAAAAGTGTTTGGGCGGTGAACAAGAGAAGCTTTCCATCGCGCGGCATTTCAACCAGCGCATGATTTGCCAGTCGAGAGGCACGGTCGAAGTTGCCCGCACGAAACGCATCTTCCGCCTGGCGCTGAAATCTCAATCCCTCGGCGCTCGTGACGGGCTTGGCTGCCACGTGTGGCGTCGGATCTGACTGCCCTTGCTCCACGAATGCCGGCGTCACACCGACCGTTCCGCCACGTAAGTAGCCGTAGTTGTACGAACTGGGATCGTAATACGGGTAGTCATACGCTGTATAGCCGTAGCCGCCATACCACGGAGAGATATAGAAGTCGAAGTGAGGATAAAAGTGATGACCGAAGTGGCCGTAGCCGTGGCCGCCGCCATGACCGCCGAAGTGCCCACCACCATGCCCACCGTAGCCACCATGCCCACCGTAGTGACCACCATG
>CAZNXE010000395.1:3225-4580 GCA_964576465.1 uncultured Planctomycetaceae bacterium | reverse complement strand
CGCCTGCCGCCTTGAGAATTTTTACCATGGCACGGGAGACCTTCTGATTGCGGCGGTCGTAGCTCCCGGCGCAGCCGATCCACAACAAGATCTCGGGGTTTGGCTGTTCGTCGACCGTGGGCACATCGAGCCCTTCGGCCCAATCGGCTCGTTCGGCACGTGGCAGTCCCCACGGGTTGCCATGCGCCGCCATGGCACGCAGCGACGCTTGGGCACTGCCGAGCACTTGACCCTCGCCGACGAGGTGCCGTCGCATGTCGACAATCGTGCCGATGTGGTCGATCAACACTGGACAGTTGTGAACACAAGCCCCGCAGGTGGTACACGACCAGAGCGTTTCCGCGGAAATCACATCGCCGTGCAACGTCCCTTCGCCTTGGTCTGCTTGGGCAATGTCTAAGATCAGACGCATCGGCGAAAGCGGCTTGTCGGTGGCATGGGCAGGACAGGCAGTCTCGCAACGGCGACAATGCGTGCATGCATCGAAACTGGCAAGCCGGCTGCGACTGAAATGTTCGACCGATTCCGACCCGAACCGGCCTGTCTCTTCTACCTCTTCCATACTGACCGGCACGAGACGACCGCTATGCCAGGGTCGGGTCATTGCGATGTTGATTGGGGCGAGCAGGATATGACGCAGCTTGGTGTAGGGGATCATGCCGATGAAGACGAACACCATCACCATGTGTACCCACCACGTTATGAAGTGCGTTGTCGTAGCCGCCTCGACGGTGAGTCCTAGGTTGCGCATGGCGGCGGCCATCCACCAGCCGACGAATGACACGGTTTCGAACTCCGGGCTGTGCGCCACGATGCGCAGTGCCTCGATCACGAAGCCTGTGATGCCGATGAGCAACAACAACCACAGAATCGCCGCATCAATGGGTCGGCTCGAAGGCACGACCTTGGTGGCCCCGGCACGCCGCAGCATGGCCGCTACGATGGCCACGACAAACGCCAGGCCAAAGAGATCGAGCAAGAACGAGGTCGTGAGGTAGAAGCGGCCATAAAAGAAGTGCGCCAGCCCGTAATGTTCGATGGCGACTAACACCGTGCCAATCACCAGCACGATGAAGCCATAAAAGAGGGCCATGTGGCTCAGCCATGCCCAGGGAATGCGAGCAATGCGCACTTGCAGCACGACATGCTGCCAAATTCGCTGGCAGGGGCCCCAAATTCCGTCAGTAGATGGCTGCCCGTTTTGGGAACCTCCACGGGAGGTACCGGCTTCTCCGCGCTGCCAAAACTTCCACCGCTGGTAGAAACGGAATGAGAACACACCAAACGAGACAACCATCAGCAGATACATCGCCGTCTTCGTCGCCGGGCCGATGTTCCACAGAATCTCACGCGTG
>CAZNXE010000395.1:0-3205 GCA_964576465.1 uncultured Planctomycetaceae bacterium | reverse complement strand
CACCGTGTCGTGCAAGAAAAGGCTCGGCGGCGAGACGCAGTGCAAAAACCAGCGGCACCTGAAGGGCTCATCCCAACAACTGTAGAGAACGCCTTCCGTGGCATTCCGACCCAATCGAAGTGCCAGACCGATTGCCTATTGATCTGCGTCGGGCGAACCGCCGATTTTTGCGGCTTTGTACTCGTGATCTCGCTTGCGAAGAACTTTGGCTTCGATGATCGTGTCGGCCTCGGGCTCGTCAGCACCTTGTGGACTGCGTACCTGAAGGCTGTTCACCACATCCATTCCGTCGATCACGCGACCGAAGACCGTATGTTTTCCGTCGAGATGCGAGGTGGGAGCGAAGGTGATGAAAAACTGCGACCCGCCCGTATCACGACCGGCGTGGGCCATGCTCAGGCTGCCGGTGAAGTGCTCTCGGTGATTTTCCTCATAACTTTCGCAGGCGATGTTGTATCCAGGCCCGCCCATTCCATCGCCATTCGGGCAACCACCTTGGGCCATGAAGCTGTCAATCACGCGGTGGAATGAAAGGCCGTTGTAGAATCCCGATTCAATCAGTTCGATAAAGTTGGCCACCGTATTGGGAGCTTCGTTCTCGAACAGTTCCAGCGTGATGTCGCCCTTGTTGGTGGTCAGCACGACGCGAGGAAGGTCGTCTGCCTCGGCCTCTGCGTTGCGTTTCAGTTGTTCTTTTTGGTGCATACTACCGATGGCGTTGAGTACGCCAGCCTCCTCAGCTTGTTGAAAAAATTCGATCGCCAATTGACCTTCGCCCGCATTGAATGCGGCGAGACCAGCCTCGTTGAAAATAGCCTTGTTCGGGAAGCCGTGCTCGACCAACAGTTGCGCCACGCGCAGGGCCTCGGCATTGTTTCCATCGGCCAACTCGCCAACGACGGTGGATGCGAGGAAATTTCCGATTTCAGGGTCCGCCTGGGGATCGGCTATGAATGCCGCTTCGCCTGCTTTTCTTAGCTGCGGGGCAAGCTCGTCGCCTTGGGTGACTAAGCCATTGAACTTCTCCACCAGCGCCTCACGATCTTCGGGCTTGGCGATCTTATACTCGTCTTGCAGTGCCCGAAGTTCAGCGATCAGTTCTTTCCACTGGGCGAAGATGGTGCCGAAATCTCCGGCGTCAGCGGCAGCCGGTTCTTCGACCGGTTCATCGGAATCTTCGCTTGGAGCATCGCCCTCTTCGGTATCGGATTCCTTGGCATCACCCTCTTCGGCGTCGGATTCCTTGGCATCACCCTCTTGGGGATCAGATTCCTCGGTGGTGCCATCTTCGGTGCTGGCTTCCGGCGTTTCGGCGGGTGGCTCAGATTCGTCCTGCAAGGCCATCGCGGTCGGAATGCTGACGAGCAGTGAAACGATGAACAGTCCCAGCAGGGGTCGGAGGCGATAGGACATCGATGATCTTCCTCAATTGGCCAATTTCTTGTCGTGACATACATAAACGAGCAATGCTTTGCCGCCGCAAGACGTTATGGGCGCAGCATATACAATCAAAGTAGGCTACCATATTCATTGAC
Source organism: uncultured Planctomycetaceae bacterium (assembly GCA_964576465.1). GTDB lineage: Bacteria > Planctomycetota > Planctomycetia > Pirellulales > JAEUIK01 > CAZNXE01. The sequence continues at coordinate 1,670 of CAZNXE010000395.1, read as the reverse complement.
GGTTGGTAACCACCTCTCCGCCCTGCTGGCCCTGTTGAGGCGATGCACGCGGAGCAAATCTAGACCCATCTGAGAATCCCCCGAAGTGTCACGTCGATCCAAGCAGGGTAACGTCCGAGTTTCACGCAGCCGACGGCCTGTCGTACGGTCGGGTGAGATACGTATTATTGGCGGGAGCATGCGAGGGCGACGGCTGACGTATGGCGGCGACCCTCGAACACGTCCGATGAAGGACCGTGTTCGCGAAGTTGTTTTCAATTTGCTCGGCCCCAGTATTCGTGGCAAGTACGCCGTGGATCTATTCGCAGGAACCGGTGCCCTTGGTCTCGAAGCAATTAGCCGGGGAGCCGTTGGGGGCATGTTCGTCGAGCAGCACTATCCCACATCTCGGGTGATCGAAGACAATATCCGCACGCTCGATATCGAGAGTCAGACACAGGTTCTCGCGGCCGACACGTTCATCTGGATGCGCCGGCACGAGGAACTACCTCGTTCTACGCCGTGGGTAGTTTTTTGTTCGCCGCCCTATGACTTCTATGTCGATCGTAGTGAAGAAATGTTGCGACTGATTGCCGAGGTCGTTGCCGCGGCACCGCCAGAGAGCCTGATCGTCGTCGAATCCGACGCTCGCTTTGACTGGCAGCAACTAGAAGAACCTGATACGTGGCCGCTTCGGCAGTTTCCACCGGCCGTGTTGGGAATTCGAGAGCTTCCATCATCGCTACAAGAAGACGACACGCAAGACGATTCCGCGGCGAGGTAGCTCGGCGAGCGGCGAACGAACGCGGATGTCGACGGGCGGGGCCCAAGCGTAAAACATCATTCATCGAAGATGGAATTGTGGACCATGGACGTAAAAAACATTCACGAGGTCGAGGCATTCACTACGGCAGACGGCTCGGAGATTCGCGAATTGCTCGCGCATCGTAATTCCTCCATTCACAAACAAAGCCTTGCCGAGGCCCGCTTGAAGCCCGGTCAGAAGACCACGCCGCATTACCACCCCCAAACCGAGGAAATCTATTACATCCTCAGCGGAAAAGGCCGCATGGATTTGGCCGACGAGCAACGCGATGTTGGCATCGGAGACGCCATCGCCATCCCACCCGGAGTGACCCACCAAATTGCCAACACAGGGCAAGAGATGCTTGTTTTTCTGTGCTGTTGTGCTCCAGGGTACGAACACGAAGACACGGTGCTTCTGGAAGAAAGCTAAGCGGGTCGAGAGTCGGGGCATACGGGGCTTCCAGAAGAAAAGATCGATGCTGCACCCCTGCCACGGACAACCATCTCCTTAAATCTCCTGAGCCAAATCCCTTCTTCTGGGTGGCGATCAGCTCGAATTCTCTCTGAGTGGCAATCGAATTCGGGCGGTGTTGCGTCGCTGGTTGTGGCTCATATCTGCCCGTCTATTTTCGGTAGATGCTGCTATTTAGGCACTTAGGACGAATCAACGGAAATCTTCACTCATCTATCTCACAATTCTTATTTCACTCATTCACCCTAATGTACCGATCTTTCTTACCGAGCTATCAATGGGCCCAACTTATGCTTGGGCCATCACGGACGACAGTAGACGCCTCACGGCATGGATCTCTGCATTAGGGGTGAAACGGATGACCCGCTCTCAACCAACACCGACCTGGCCTTTTTTGAGCATCTTGGTCGCG
>CAZNXE010000394.1:0-4622 GCA_964576465.1 uncultured Planctomycetaceae bacterium | reverse complement strand
CACCATGCTTCGGGCTAAATCGCTTGCCCGTTGAAGATCGTTTTGTGCCCCGGTCGAAATGTCGTTGAACGTAATCTCTTCAGAAATCGTGCCAGCCAGAAACACCTGAATGCGACTCTCCAACTCGGCCTGGGTCATCAGGAATCGGTCACCCTCGGGGCGCTGCAACACATAGCCCAACGCACCGAGGCCGCGTGGAATGATGGACACTTTGTGTACGGGATCGGTGTTCGGCAGCGAGTAGGCCACCAGCGCGTGCCCGCTTTCGTGATAGGCGACCCGTTGCTTTTCGTCCTCGTGCATAATGCGTTGCTTCTTTTCCAAGCCGGTGGTCACGCGTTCGACCCCTTCGTTGAACTCGTCCATGCCGACGGAATTTTTGCCTTTTCGAGCGGCAAGCAGCGCGGCCTCGTTCACCAAGTTGGCAAGATCGGCCCCCACGAATCCTGAAGTAATCGCCGCGATATGCTGCAAATTCAGCTCTTTGGCGAGCTTTACGTTTTGAACGTGAACCTTGAGAATATCTTCGCGTCCCAGGATATCGGGGCGATCGACTAGCACATGCCGATCGAAACGTCCGGGGCGCAACAGCGCGGGATCGAGCGTCTCTGGTCGGTTGGTCGCCGCCAACACGATCACGCCGCTGTTGGTGTCAAAGCCGTCCATTTCCACCAGCAATGCGTTGAGCGTTTGTTCGCGCTCGTCGTGACCGCCAACCATGCCAGAGCCGCGGGTCTTCCCCAGTGCATCGAGCTCGTCGATGAAGATGATGCAGGGCGATTTCGATTCGGCCTGTTGAAACATGTCGCGCACCCGCGCGGCACCGACGCCGACGAACATTTCGACGAAGTCAGACCCCGAGAGTCCGAAGAAGGGCACACCGGCTTCCCCGGCGATTGCCTTGGCAAGCAACGTCTTTCCGGTGCCGGGGGGCCCCACGAGTAGCACTCCCTTGGGAATGCGTCCGCCGAGCAATTGATACTTTTCGGGAGTTCTAAGGAACTCGACTACTTCGCGAACCTCTTCGAGGGCTTCTTCTATTCCGGCCACGTCATCGAACGTGACTCCGACATCTTCTTGGGCGTACATCTTTCCGCGACTTCGCGCGAACGCCATCGGCGAGCCTGCTCCGCCTAGCCGCCGCATCATAAAAAACAGAAAGAACAACACCAGCGCCGTGACACCTAGCATGGCGAAGTACGAATTCCAGCGATTTTCAGCTCGATCAGCACGAAAGCGCTCGAAGCCGTTGTCGCGCAATATCCGCACGAGTTCGCCGTTGTCTTGCGCGACGCCGAAACGATCGGTGAAGAATCGCACTTCGGCTGCTTCGCGACTCTCGCCGTCGCCATCATCGAGAACATGCATCGTCACGCGACCCGTGATGCGATGCGGCCCGACCGTCAGATTCTCATCCGACAGCTTTGAGTATTCGATGGACTGCCGAGCCGATTCGCTTCCCCGCTCGATGGAGATCGATTTTGGTTTGTCTTGTTTGACCGGATTGCCCAATTCGACGATTCGCAAGAAATCGCCGTAGGAGATTTCCTCCTGAGCGCCCTTAGTCAACAGGCTGATGAGCACGATCGTTAGAATGCCCACTCCGGCCAAATACCAGATGGCATTATTGCCCAAGGGGCTCGGTTTGCGATCGCTGGAACGTTGGGGAGAGTCGTCGCGAGGTGAGTCGCCCATGTGCTGTCATATTCCGTGAAATGCTCCTGACGGCGGGCTGTTCGCCTCAGGATTGGCTTGTGTGCAACGCCCCGAAGCCGGGCGTGTGGATCGCGATGGCTCAGCGAGCCCCGTGAACCTATCCAATCATTCCATCGTAGGAGCGAATAGGAAAGGGAACAACGTGTTCCTGCTCAAGATAGGCCGTTCCGCCTTGTCGCCGCCACAGGGACAGCGCTAGAATGCCTGCTTGTTCGGAACATGCGTTACAGCCTGACTTTACCCCCCCAGCGTTAGGCGATGTTCGCGATAACGTTTTATCGCACCAGGGCTTCAAAGAGCTTCGGACCAAACAAACACGTAGAATGGCGTGATGGTCCGTTGGATGGGGCGCCGCGAGGAAGATGGTGCCTCAATTTCCAAGCGGTGTAATGTACGAAGTGGGGGCGACTCTTGGTGAAAAGAGTTGGCCCGTTCCCCACTCGAGAGTCTGTGACCGTGCGTCGGCAGTAACCAGAGTCGTTCTAAACGGCAATTTCTTGATCTGACATGACCGATACCGTAACGAACATTGCCGTGCTGGGCTCCACCGGAAGCATTGGAACCAGCGCGCTTGACGTAATCGCGGCGTCCCACGGGCGCCTGCGGAGCACGGGGCTTTCGGCACATCGCAGCACGGAAGCTCTACAGCAACAAGCATCGAAGTTCGCCCCTGACTGGATTGTCGTGACCGAACCCGAAGCGGCCCTGGGGCACGATTGGAGTGCCCTGCCCAGCCAAGTTGAGCGGCTTGTTGGTCAGGATGCCCTGGAGCAGGCAGTACGCCGTGACGAGGTGGACATCGTCCTGGCCGCAATCGTCGGCAGCGCCGGCTTGAGGAGCACGTGGGCAGCACTGGATGCCGGAAAGACCGTGGCATTGGCGAACAAAGAAACACTCGTCATGGCCGGTTCGCTGGCCACGGAGTTAGCACGCCAGCGCGGAGCACGAATTTTACCGGTCGACAGCGAACATAGCGCGATCTTTCAAGCGCTCGAAGCGGGTCGAAAGCAAGACGTGAAACGAATCGTGTTGACGGCCAGCGGCGGGCCGTTCCGTCAGTTCACTGCCGAACAGCTTCGGCACGTAACCATTGAAGACGCCCTAAAACACCCCACTTGGAACATGGGCCCCAAGATCACCGTCGACTCGGCTACGATGATGAACAAGGCACTGGAGATCATCGAAGCACGGTGGCTGTTCGACTTGCCGGTTGAAAAAATCGATGTCGTGATCCATCCCCAGTCGATCGTTCACTCGATGGTTGAGTTTGTTGACGGCTCGGTGATTGCACAGTTGAGCCCACCCGACATGAAACTTCCGATCCAATATGCGTTTAGCTATCCCGAACGTTGGCCAGGGGTGGCCGAGCAATTCGATTGGTCTCAAGCGGTTCAACTCGACTTTGAACCACCCGACTTCGAGCGATTCGGCGCACTTCGGCTAGGAATGGAGGTGGCCAACTCTGGCGGCACGGCGGGTGCCGTGCTCAACGCCGCGAATGAAGCGGCCGTGGCGGCATTCCTGGCAGGTGAGCTGGCGTTTACCGAGATTGTGGCCGCATGCCGTGCCGTGTTAGAACATCATGACTTCGATCCGAAACCATCATTAGAAACGTTGCTCGCGCTCGATCGCTGGGCACGCAAGGAGATTTTGCGGTGGGTATGTACTTGATAGCCAATGCTTTTCTAGAGAATGCCATCTTCTACTTCGAGGTGGCCGTGATGTTGGGCTTGGTGATCTTCGTTCACGAACTGGGGCATTTCGCGGTCGCCAAACTATGCGGCGTGCAGTGCGACAAGTTTTATCTAGGATTCGATATCTACGGCCTGAAACTGGCCAAGTTCACCTACGGCGAAACCGAATACGGCATCGGGATCCTGCCGCTTGGCGGATACGTCAAGATGCTGGGCCAAGAAGACAACCCTGCCCGGGTCGCCGAAGAGTTGGAACGTGCCAAGATGGTCCATCAGCCCGGGGCGCAGCCGCCAGAGGATTCGGCAGAGGCCGAACGCGAGGCGGCCGATGAAGCCCAACGCGAACACCACCTGTCCGATGTGGGCGTACAAGGCTTCGATGCCTCGGGGCAGCCGGTCTACAACCCACGCAGCTACATGGCGAAAAGTGTCCCACAACGGATGGCCATTATCTCGGCAGGCGTGATTATGAATATCATCTTCGCCTTCATCGTGGCCTCGGTTGCCTATTGGATGGGCGTGCTTGGGCCCGACTACGCCCCGGTCGTCGTTGGCGGAACCTCGCCGGGGAGCCCTGCCTGGCAAGCTGCGCTGCAGGTCGACGACGAAATAACGCGCATCGGCGATGTTGACAACCCGCAGTTTCGCGAGCTTCGCAATGCCGTCACGCTTGGCAATCTAGACAAAGGGGTGGACGTCGATGTGATGCGCGCCGCGACCGGGACCACCGAAACCATCAACATCATCCCCGACTCCAGCACACCGTTCCCGATGATCGGGCTGTCGGGCCCTCGAACTGTTACCGTCTTCATTCCAAAGCGTGACGGCGAATTCGACGGACCACAACTTCAAAGCGAGCCGCCGCTGGAAGATGGTGATGAAATCGTTGCTATCAATGGCCAGCCGGCCGAGACCTATGGCGATTTGACCCGCGCACTGGCACTGCATCCTGACCAACCGCTGCATGTCGAAGTGATGCGAGGAAAAACCAAGAAGCATCCTGGGGAGCGCATTTCCGTTGAAGTGGCACCTCGCCCCATGCGAACGCTAGGGTTGGTCATGCAAATGGGGCCCATCACGGCAGTGCAGGACGGATCGCCGGCTGCCAAGGCGGGATTACAGGCTGGCGACCAACTGCTTGCCATCAACGATCAGCCGATTGCCGATCCGATACGCTTATCCGAGGAGCTTCGTAAGCGCGCTGGCGAAACC
>CAZNXE010000393.1:0-4623 GCA_964576465.1 uncultured Planctomycetaceae bacterium | reverse complement strand
ACCGGACGAGAAAAGGTGCTGTTTGCCACGAATTTCCCGATGCTCGATTTCCAACGCTGCGTCGATCAAGTTCGACAACTCGATCTGCCCGGCGACGTGCTCCAGGCATTCCTACACGACAACGCCCGTCGCGTGTTTGGGCTGAAATAGTCGGGGTCTTGCGTATGGCCTCTGCCGGTCGCGGCGCATGAGCGCTTGCCTTGGGCCATGGAATCTTCGACGATGTCACCATCGTCCTTCGCAACGTTCTTTCTTTTCGTACGAATCCTTTAACAGCGATTTGCACAGGTGGATCTCACGTGACGTCTTCGGTCGATCGTTCGTTCGCGGTGTTTCCGGCTGGCTCCAACGGCGAATTTGATTTGCCGGAGGAATTGGCGATCGTCATCAAACGCGGGAAAGGCTGCGAGATTTGGGACACCGAGGGCAAGCACTTCTACGACTTCTCGATGGGCTGGGGTTCGGTGCTTGTGGGACATGCCCGGGAGGAAGTTGTCGAAGCGGTCACCAAGCAAGCGACATTGGGCTCTAACTTTGCGTATGTGAATGAGCAGTCGCTGCTGCTGGCCGAAGAACTCGTTCGGCTTAGCCCGGCCTGCGACACGTTGCGTTTCTGCGCCTCAGGCACGGAAGCCACGATGTATTGCCAGCGGCTCTCTCGGGCCTTCACGCGGCGGCCCAAGATTCTGAAATTCGAGGGGGCCTACCATGGCGCCAACGAAATTGGCGTCACGAGTTTGTTTCCGAGCGACCCGCCCCCCTTTCCAAAGCCCGACCCGACCAGCGCCGGCATTTCGCGTCTGGTGGCCGATGAAGTTCTCGTCGCGCCGTTCAACGACCTGGAACAAACCACCGCGATTGTCGAACAATATGCCGACGAGTTGGCGGCCGTGATTGTTGAACCACTTCAGCGGTGCGTACCGCCGGGCGAAGGATTCCTCGAAGGTCTCCGCGAGCTAACTCGTCGCCATGATATCTTGCTGCTTTTCGACGAAGTGGTAACCGGCTTCCGCTTGGCCTATGGCGGGGCGCAGGAATACTACGGAGTCGTGCCCGACCTGGTCGCCTATGGAAAGGCGCTTGGCGGAGGCTATCCAATCGGTGCCTTTGGCGGCAGGGCCGACGTGATGAACATCGTCCGCGAAGATCGCTTGGGACAGGACGATTACGTGTGGGTCGCATCGACGCTGGGCGGCAACCCCATCTCGATGGCCGCCGCCCGCGCGGCCCTTGGCGTTTTTTCCGAAGAAGGTGTTTATCCCCGCTTACACGCCTTGGGCTATTATCTTCGAGATGGCCTTCGCAAGGTGCTGGAAGACCGCGGGGTTCAAGCCCAAGTGATCGGCGATGGTCCGCTGGCACAGATCATCTTAACCACGCAAAACGTCGTCGATTACCGCTCTTCGCGTCATGTCGACAGCCAATGGGCCCGAAATTTGATGTTGAACCTGTTCCATCGCGGCATTTTCCTTAACCCGATGGGAACCAAGCTCTATCTCTCGCTGGCGCACGACGAAAACACGTGCGACGAACTGCTGGATTGTCTCGACGACATCTTGATCAAACCGTATTCGGACTGATCGGTCGGGCGTCGTTGAACTTCCGACTCGTCCTGTCTGATTTGTAACACTTCTGACTGAAGACTGTCGAAAACGCTCTACGTACCGTTTCATGCGAACCCCTTGGTTCCCGAAACGCCACGGCAGCGCGATCCCTTCCTACAAGTCTTCACTCTCGTCGATCCAGTTGCCACCATCGCAATCGGAGAGGGAGGCATCGCCGGTTCGACGTTAAGTCTTCCAACGGGGGAAGGGTTTCAACCGACGTAACACTCAGCGGCAATCGCGACGGAGTTTTGTCGCCAGTCCGACGACGATGGCGCCGAAAAGGAGCAAGAACCCACTGGACGGCTCGGGCACAATTACTCCCTCGAACCGAACCTCGCTCAGGCCGGTCAGAGACAAACCGTTGGCGCCGCCATTGGCCCCAATTTCGGCAGGGCCAAAGATCGCGCCGTCATAGTTGCTCTTAATGTCGAACTGGATATATCGAGCAACAATACCGACCGCAAAGTCTTCACCCAGTTCGCCATTGGTCGCGCTTGCTTGCAAAGGCGCAATCGAACCTTGTGAAGTGAGTGAGCCGAGCGTCAGCCCTGCGAAAAGTTCTATGTCGTCGGGGCCCAATAGGGAAAAGCTCTGCCCGTCCACTCCGTTGTAGTTCCAGATTCTGATGGTATCGACGGCGTACACGTCGCCCAAGTCGAAAGTGATAAAAGGATCGAAGTCATTGACACCGGTGGTTCCGGAAGGATCGTTCCCCCCCAAACTCCCTCCCGTGTTCCAAAGCGTGCCATTGATTGCGTTGCTGTGAACGCTCCCGGCAGCACCGGTTCCGGTCAGACCAGCACCATTCACCGTGTAATCCGCGTCACGATCCAGGCCAACCACATTTTCAGTGGAGAAGTCCGCGACGGTGACACCCGTTATCACTGCCCCCTGGACACTGCTGGCCGACAGCAACACGATTCCGGCGATTCCAACCGCAATCGACCCGATCCTTTGACTCAGATTCATAATGTTCCACTCCTGCAAGAAGGTGAAAAAGCGAAAGATGCGAGAATTAGCGTTTCTCCAATAAGAAAATGCTGTCACCGCGACTCGACAACGGAACAAGCGCATCGACCCCCGGTGGACGTTCTCATCTAGAGGGTAAATCCGACGAGGGAGAGTTTTCTGACAGAAAAATCTGAAAAATTCTCAGAAATTTTCGAACTGCTGTCCCTCGTTGATATCACCGGGCAACGATGAAGTCCTTGTCGCGGTGATGGGCGCTAGAAAATAGGCAACTCGATCCACCGCCTCCTGGAAAGATGACTCTCCTACCCTGGAGCTCACCCCGCTCACCGAATCGTTCCATTGCGCCATGCACCGGCGGTTCGCAAGAATCGACCACATCAAGTGTTATTTTTTCGGTTAGGTTTTGACCACAACACGGATATACTGGCGGGCCTTTCTCCGAGACGAGTTTGTTTCCCTCCAGACGACCGATAGTAGCCCCTCACTGATGACGCTATCCGCGCATAGCGACGAGTTCACGACGCTGTTGACGGAACATCGACATCGCCTGCGGGCTTTCGTGCTTACTCTGGTGAGTGACCGTAGTGATGCGGACGAAATTCTCCAGGAAACCAATCTGGTACTGTGGCAGAAGTTCGGCGAATTTACTCTGGGCAGTAACTTTTTCGCCTGGGCGGCGACGGTGGCACGCTATCAGGTTCTGAAATATTACGAACGACGGGGCAAGGAACGCCTGATGTTTCAGCCCGCGACGATGGAGGCGATTGCGGACGAGGCACTCTCGACCGACGAGGTGCTTGAGACCCGCCGTCGGATGTTAAGTGCCTGCATGGAGACACTCAGCAGTGGGCAGCGTGAACTGCTCCGAGAACGCTATCGCCAGGAATCCAGTGCCAGCCACATGGCCCAACAGCGTGGGCTGAGTGTGGCGGCAATCTATCAACAGTTGAGCCGTATTCGCCGCCGTTTGGCGGATTGCATTACACGCCGCTTACAAGCGGAGGGTCGGACATGAACGCATCGGAAGACCGGGGCCATGCACTGCATGATCTTTTTGAAGCATATTTGGAAGGCACGATTTCGCCGGCGGACTTTGCTCGCTTGGAAACATTGATCGTCAGTGACGCCGAGGTGCGTCGAGCGTATGTCGAGTACATGAGCCTCCACGCCAGTCTCGACCGACAAGCCAGCGAATCTTTGGAAAGTTTGCCGACTGATGCCGCGCCACACGCGGCCATATCGCCGAACGCTCCCGTGCAAACCCCCGTGTCGGCGACGACTTCTTTCGGAGGGCAAGGTCTCACGACGCTGTTGGGGGCTGGTTTCGCGATCATGTCCGTCGCATTCATCGTACTGTTTGTGCGATCTTATTGGCTTCCCTTGGGCCCCGTGCATGACGCACCGACGATGCCTCTCTATGTAGCCACGTTGATAAGCGCCCAAAACTGCCGCTGGGGTGACAGCAGCTCGCCCGCACATCCTGGTGCCCAACTTCAAGCTGAGCGTCTCGACTTGATCGAGGGGGTGGCTGAATTAGTGTTCTTTCAGGGAGCCCGAGTTACGCTGACCGGTCCCGTGGTCTTTGACTTGCTCTCGGAAAATCGTGGAGCACTACGACGAGGTCGACTGACCGCGAACGTACCCGATTCGGCACACGGGTTCACGATCGAGGCCCCCGGCGGAAATGTGATCGATTACGGGACGGAGTTTGCCCTCATGGTCAATGAGTCCGGCCATGCGGACGTTAACGTGATCGAGGGAGAAGTCGAGGTTGTGGGCGACGACCCGGCTTCTTCAATAATGCTTTCCTCCGGCGAAGTCTTGCGATTTGACGTCGAAGGAGAAACGCCGCCGATCAACCTTGCCGTTGAACCGGGTGCCGAAGCATTCGCAGCCGATGTGATCCCGGGATTTCCACGCGATCACCAGATCGAAACCGTCAACGATGGAAAATATGGAAATCCACATAGCTGGATTGGGGGCCCTAAGTCTAGCTTCAACGCGATACGACTCCCAGAATTGTGACACGACGAAGGCGTGCCCT
>CAZNXE010000392.1:0-4648 GCA_964576465.1 uncultured Planctomycetaceae bacterium | reverse complement strand
TCTACAAATCGATCGAGATCCGGCGAAAGATGAAGCACCACAAACTGCCGGATGTTCTAGACAGCTAAACCTGCGAACAAGCGGTCCACGTACGCGGTCTCAATATTTTCGAGATGCATTGCCGTTGTTTGTGTTGGCGATACGTTCGCGAATGGGTCGGTTATGGGGATCGAGGGCCAGGGCACGCTGCCAGAGATAGTAGGCAGCTTCGTGGTTGCCGGCATTTTCTTCCAGTGTGGCCAGACTGGCCAGCGCGCCGATGGAACGTGAATTGACACGAACCGCCTGCCGGAAGACATGAACGGCCTGGTCGATCAGTCCACGTTCAACACACTGCTTGCCGTGAGCGACTAGATACATTTCCATCTCGTATCGCGCCAGATCGTCGGTCGAATCTTCTGCAATCGCCTGCTGGAAAAGCGTGGCAGCTTCGATGTGGTTGCCGTAGCATTTTTGGATGAGTGCTTGATTAGCAGTGTACCTTGCCTGTTGCGCACGCAGCAGACGCTGCCGCGTTGTAGGGTGGGCCTTCACGTGACCGGGAGACAATGGTTCTTGTAGCATGCTGAGGGTGCCGAGAATCTCCGCGGCCAATTCCGCGGAGTTGAGCCGGTCTCCCAGACGGGGTGTGCGGAACTCGATGATCGGGCGATCTTCGGTGTTGCGTGGCTGATTATCAGCGAATTGTGCGAGTGTTTGTGGTCCGGCCACAAAGGTTGCCAGTACCGGGGCCGGTGAGTTGAGTCCGGCGTCGCCTAACACCGTCGCCAAGTCGTCGCTGGCGCAGCGACGTAGGATTTCTTCAGCATCGTATACAACTGGCTGCTTGGTCGAGACGAAGGCCAAGTAGTAGCCATCTAGCCACATGGTGGTGTGAGGGAATACGTCCAAGAGAGTTCGCGTTAAGACCCTCAAATCGTCGGGAGCGATTTGGCGAATTGCAACCCAAACGACAAACATCCCGTCGGCAGCCAACTTGGTATGGCAGGTGCGAAAATGTTCGACCGTATAGAGGCGTGAAACCCCAGCGTGATACGGCGTCAAAAGGCCGTTGACAATCACATCGAATGTTCGAGGCGTGAGCGCCGTAAAATTTCTGGCATCGGCGCGGACGATCTGAACCTTCGAGTGCTCCGAGCCAACGTGACGATTGTAGTTGGCGAACCATTGGCTGGCTTGAATCACGCCCGGCGAGATTTCGACGACGACGGCCTCGTCCACGATCGGCGACTCGAGGGAGCACAGCTTGATTCCGGTTCCCAGCCCAATCTCCAGAACGCGACGCGGGGACGGGTGGAGAATCAAAGGCAGTAGTCCCTGCTTTCGCTGCTGGGCCACTGCCCGAGGTAGCGTGGAGCCTTCCCAGTGCAATCGATTCGTCAACATCCACCGCGTGCCGAGATGTTTGTCTTCAGTCACTTCAACCAGTCCGTACTCATCTTCAGCCCAAAACACAACCGTGTCGTGTGAGCCGTGGCCTTGCTGTGTAATGAATGTTCCGCCATGGATGACGCCCAGCGAAACAGCGAAGACGACTGCAGTGCTTGCCGCGGCTGTCCAAACTAGGCGACGATTCGGAACGATGTAGGCTTGTGCCACGGCCACGGCGGAGACGCCCCCCACCGCGGCGCAAAGGGCCGCTGCCCACCACGTACCTAACCATGGAATAACAACCAGTCCGATTGCCAAAGGGCCAAGGACGGAACCCCAAGTGTTGGCGGCAACCGTGCGTCCTACCGGTTGAGCAATGCCTGGAGTGACCGAGGCATACAGTTTGCAGACGACCGGCAGTGATGCGCCCATCAACATCGTTGGGATCAAGAGCAATCCGGTAGCCACTACGAGAGGCCTACCGAACCAAACGGCCAGACCACCCGATTCACCGCCGGGCACCAACCATTGAGCGATTTGGACAATCTGCGGAATCCACAACAAGCTGGCGAGCACATAAAGCGCCAAGAGGATTTGAATCGCGACAAACCACGCTGCCGAATCTTGAAGACGATCGAGCCTTCCACGGATCATCCAACTGCCGAGGCTTAATCCGCACAGCAGAATTGCTAACATCAGGCAAAAGGCGTAGGTCGTATTCAGCGTATGCACCGACAGAACGCGAGACCAGATGGTTTCATACCCCAAGGCGCAGAATCCCGAAACGGCGGCGGCCACCAATATCCAAGTCGGCGTGAGGCGCGACGCGATGTCCTTTGAGGCCCTCGCGGTTTGTTGCCGCGAAACGATCTGGCCATGTGCTGCTGCTGATCGCGGGGCTGTGACTATTGAATCGTTTTGGTCCACGACGTTGGGTTGCGTGCGAAGATCTAAAAGAAACGCTGCGGCAGCGACGACCACGGCGATTCCGAACGCGATCAAACAGGTGCCGCGCAATCCCACATTTTCGATCAGAAAGAAACCAACCAGCAATGTTCCCACAGCTCCGCCGAAACTGTTGACCGCATAAGCAGTCGCCGTGCGACGCCCGATCTCATTGCCTGAGGTGGCCAGCGCCCGAACGATCAACGGAAAACTTGCTCCCATGAGAACAGCGGGAGGTCCGACGGCGATCGCTGCCAATACGAATCTCAACACATCGTGCAAAGGCGAAACGGGGCCTTGCCACTGCGCTAGTTTTTCAAACACACCGGTCCACAGCCGCATTTCCCACAGGGGAAGCATCGCCAGCGCGGCAACCCCAAACTCCATCAACGCATAGATGCGAATGGGTCGCGCGACGCGATCGGCGAAGCGTGAAGAGAGCCAGCTTCCCAGCCCCAAGCCGGCCATGAATACCGACAACACGATGGCCGTGGCTGCCGATTCGCTTCCTAACAGGCCCGTCAGCCAGCGGGTCCATACGACTTCATAGATCAGAGCGACCGCGCCCGAAAGAAAGAACAATGCGTGCAGCAACGCTGTCGGTCGTGAATGATTCCGCATGGCAATCCGGTTTTCGTAACGAGTGCGCTATAACGCACGCTCAAATTGGATCGGATCGTAGCACGGTGGCTTTCTTGGCTCAACGGCAATGTGATGCATGGCAAGCTCGAAAAATTGCGTGCGATTTCGACGCACAATAGACACGGTTATACGCATCCGCACGGTCGAACGGACTGATCGATCGGATGTTTCCGCAGCCAAATGTGTCGATAAATCTGACTGTTCCGATCGATCGAAAACGGATGAGCAAAATGCGAGTGGACGACCGATACGACCCCAAGAACGGTCCGAATGATAATCACAACTTTCATCCGGACTACTGGAAGCCACCGAGCCTCCGCAATCTTGCCCACGTCGAATAACCGGAAGTCCTTGCCGGACAGCGAATCGGAGTTCATCGCATGCGTCAAGACAGAATTCTCGTGGTTGGTTTGGTCGCATCCGCCATTCTTTTTTCTTCTGCATGGCACACGACAAGTTCCGCCGGTCCGTTCAGCCTCATGAACCTACTGACCGGAAAGGGTGTTGACGTTCATCCGCATCACTGTGACGAATGTGGTAACAACCACTCGCCCGATGGCCCGTGTATATCGCGATACCCCGTGGAAGACTGTGTTGTCGGCAAGAAGGAAGTGTTCGACTGCAAGACGTGCAACGAATACGTGTCGATTCCAGAGACTCGTTATCACTGGAAAATGATGCGGATCACGAAGGAAATCCCCTGTCCGCACTGTATGCCGGTTTGAAGGGCGATAGCCCACCACTTTCGGACACTGGCGGGGCGGAAAAGTTACGCCGCTGTTGCCGGGGCGCGTTCGGCTTCGTAATCGTTGGGTGATTTGTAACCGAGCGTTTGGTGCAATCTCACTGGATTGTAAAACGTTTCGATGTACTTGAACACACTCAACTGTGCTTCTTCCAAGTTTGCGTACGATTGGTGTTCGGTCCACTCGTGCTTGAGCGACCAGAAGAACCGCTCGGCCACGGCGTTGTCATAGCAGTTGCCGGTGCGGCTCATCGAGCACTCGATGCCAAGGGTCCTCAGGGTTCGCTGATACGCATCGCTCGTATACTGGCAGCCACGGTCGCTGTGATGCAGAAGTTCGCTGCCAATGGGCCTTCGCTTTTCGATGGCGTCGCGTAGCGCATCGCTCACCAGGCTGGTGGCGAGCGACGCGCCGATCGACCAACCGACCACTTTGCGACTAAACAGGTCGATCACGGTTGCCAGGTAGACCCAGCCGGCGGCCGTCGCCAAATAGGTGATATCCGTCACCCATTTTCGATTCGGCGCTTCGGCCGTGAAGTTGCGATCGAGTGTGTTCGCCGCGGGCTTCTTCGTCGGGTCGCTCTTGGTGGTGGTTGGCGTGAACGACTTGCAAACCTTGCTTTTCAGGCCCAATTCACGCATCGCCCGAGCCACCGTGTTACGACAGGCCGATTCCAACTGGTCGTCCTCTTGCATCTGTCGAGCGATTTTCACGCTGCCGTAGATGCCGTGAGACGCCGTATGCAAACGCTCGACCGTTTCTTGGATCGCTTGACGGCGCACCTCGCGCGGCGAGGGCTTACGCTCCACGAAGCTGTAATAGCCCGACCGAGAAACCTGAAGCACCTTGCACATGGCGTTGATGGGAAATGAGTCGCGGTACTCGCAAATCCAGGCATACTTCACTGCGACTCCCTCGCGAAGTATGCGGTGGCTTTTTTT
>CAZNXE010000391.1:0-4654 GCA_964576465.1 uncultured Planctomycetaceae bacterium | reverse complement strand
TGCGTGCCCATCTGTGTCACGGCCTTCTCTCGGGCCGCCCACTCGCGCATCTGCCGCACTTCCCACACGCTATGGGCCAGCGGTTTTTCGCAGTAGACATCCAAGCCTGCTTTAAGACCACGCACAACAGGAATGGCGTGGGTGTGATCGGGGGTCGACACGACCAGCGCGTCGAATCCACCGTCGTCGATCATGCGGCGGTAGTCGGCGTACTGACGCGCTTTGGGAAACTCGGCGGCTGCTTTTGCCAGATGGCCCTCGTCGATATCGCACAAGGCGACGATTGACTCGCTGCTGACACCCTTGAGATTGGCGTAAGCACGGTTGGCGCAACCCACGACGCCGATGTTCAGTTTTTCATTGGGCGAAGAAGAATCGCTTGGTGCCTCGTCACCTTGAACCGAAGTGGCCAAGGGCATCGCCGCAGTGGCGGTACCTGCCAGAATCGCCCGTCGGATGAATTCACGTCTGCTTTGAATATCGAACATGGCTGGGTTCTCTCCTGGCAATTGAATGCGGCGTGAACGCTCATCTTAGTCTTCCGGCGGCCTGGCGGCCCACCTACGAACGTTGTGCCATGCTAATCATCACCCAGGAGCAACGCAAATCCTTGAGCCCGCACACCACCGCCGGCTGAAGGCAATGCCCCCGGGACGGCCCACTGGAAACGAAAAAAGGCCGGCTTCGCGTCCCGTTGGGGGGGACTTGAAGCCGGCCTTCCCGCATCTTCGCACGATGTAGCGTATTGCCGCACCGGAAGTCGGTGTCACGTGACAATGTGCGGGAGGTTCAGAACGTGATTTCGCCGCGAATGGTCAAACCATCGAACGACATGATGTTGCCGTCGTCCAAGGGGATGAACGATGCGCTGGCCGCCTCGAACGCGCCCAGATCCCACCAGGTTTGGAACAGCCAGCCAGCCGAAAGGTTTACCCAACGACTGGGTTGGCAAGCCACACCCAATTCGATTTCGGTGACGGGAATGGTCCGTGTTTGGTCGCCGTTGGAGGTGGTAAGCAGCGTGACCCCGTTGTCAACGGTGAACCGCGAGATGTTGCGCTCGTAGTTCCCCACTAACAGCGCCCCGGAGCCTTTGCCGTAGAAGTACCAGAGTCCGTTCAGACCGAAAAACCGTCGGCCTAAAATTCCCACGTGCGGCCCTGCTCCCACGAACTTGCCGTCAACCTGACCGTCGGACTTCTGTGTACCCTGTGCATCGAGAATCGACGTGCGGTACTGGCGATTGATATCGGCAACCCGCACACCGAGGGTGAACTGCACGTCCCAGCCAGGACAAGGGACGAAGCAGGGGTCGCAGCGATTCGAACCACACGGTACTTTGTTGAACGTAACACGCTTTGAGAAATCGAGGTCATAGACGTTGACGTCGAGCGTCGAGTTGGCGCTAATCACATCGCCCGGGTCGTCGGCCGCCGTATCGATGTTGTTTACAAAGCTGATCGGCGGAATGACTTGCCCTGTAGGGATATTAGGCACCGGCTGCTGCGTGGGTGCGTCCGTGTTGAAGTTCATGTTCCAGAACGTAAATCGCAACTCGCTCTGACACTGATCGAGTCGGAAACCCAGATAGCCACGAAATTGGCTCCTGTAGTCGTAATCGAAATCGAT
Source organism: uncultured Planctomycetaceae bacterium (assembly GCA_964576465.1). Lineage (GTDB taxonomy): Bacteria > Planctomycetota > Planctomycetia > Pirellulales > JAEUIK01 > CAZNXE01. The sequence continues at coordinate 3,025 of CAZNXE010000391.1, read as the reverse complement.
CGACTGTTCGTTGAACGTAAAATCGTTGCCGTTCTCGGAGGCATCGTTACGAATGAAGGCCGTCGAGTCGCTGAAGTGTGGGCGGAGTAGCAGGTATTCACCGCCAATGAAGAACGACTTTCCCCAACCGCCAATCGAATGCCCAGGACCATAGTTGTTGGAATTCGACGAGGGACCGTGGAATTCGTTCCCATAGAATCCACCGTCTTCGTACACAACATCGTCTTCATACAATTCGTAATTGACGGGCTGTACACGGCGGTCGCTTCGCGAGCGACCGCGGTTCAGTGGTGATGCATCCCAGCCACTTTCCCGTCTGGCAGGACGTGGCGGATCGTACGCATCGTCTTCGAGGTACGCGGTGAGTTCAGCTTCGAGAGCCGATGCCGCATCTCTTTGATGCGGTTGTTGACCGCGGCGACCATTCGCCGCCAGTTGGGCCTGAACGTCGCTACTTGCCCAAGTCGTCAATGCCGCCAAACAGACGACATACCATCCCTGTGTGATTCGCTTCATCGATATCCCCCCGCCGTGGCAGCTCAGACGTTGGAAATGCCCAACGAAGCAGCTGCACCTTGGTATCAAAACGTTGCGGCTGGTGTTTGTTGCTAACGCGCACTTGCGTCCGCACGACCGTTACAAGCCACAAAGGTTATCGGCGCGGGGCGAATCGATATTGCACGAATTTTTGATACAAAGCGTACAATCTGCAAAGTCCTCCAAACCGGAAAACTCTTGATTGCGAATGAGGGACCGGAGTTAGAACCTCTCGGGACCGCGAATCAAAGCACCCGTTTGGCATATGGCAGGCGGCGGATGACGTAGTGGGCAAACGCAAAGCAGGTGACGATGCCAGCTAGCGTCGCAATCACATACTTGAAGAACGTCGGGATAGCAATGTGCGCCAAGCCGTATTGCCAAGCCACGATCAGCGGCGGATGAAACACATGCACCGCATAGGCGCTGGCTGCCAAGATGGTCATTCCCTTGGTCGACCAATTGAGTGTCTCGCGAAACAACGTAATCAAACCCACTGCCGCGGAGACACAGAAGAACGACTCCCACACGCACTTCACAAAATTCGGCAGCGTGAACCCCGCGCTGTGGGCTGCAGCCCACCACTCGGGCGTAAAGGGAATCGTGAAATTCAATAGCACCAGCGCGACAGCCACTGTGAGCCAGATGCGGCCAGTCGAAGCGGGCAGTTGCGTGAGCCAGTCGTAGCGATAGGCCGCAAGCCCTACGAAGAAAAATGGTAGCCACTGCGGGAAGTGCGACATGTCGATTTGCAACACGCCAAACAGTGCATACACACGATCGTACGGACAGTAGATCCGCACGGCGAAGGTGGCCAGTGAAATGAACACCGCGAACAAAAAGATTGCCAGATGCCCCGGCGGAGGGCTTGGTGTGCGGAGCGACCTGCCCGGCTTGCAGAAATACTTTCGCCAGATGCCATAGCCCAAGGCGTAGACCAGCAAGTGCTCGATATACCACAAGTGGGCCAGGTTGCGGTCGGGCCAACCCGGTCCGTTCCATCCCTCAGGCATCGTGCCGAACCCTAGCCACGCTTCCCAATAATACTGCCAAAACGAATCGTAACCCGTGTATCCCCAGTTCCTGTGGAACGAAAAATACTGCAACAGCGGCAGCATGATCATCCCGCCGATCATCAGTGGAATGCCCAAGCGAATAAACTTCTCGCGAACATAGATCCAAAACGGGCGGCGATCGTACGACGGGGGAACCAGATAGCCCGAGAAGATTAACAAGGTGGCCATCGTGAAGCTGGGGTTGAGCATAATGCACAGCGCGACCATCGAGCTGATCTCTTCCGATGGCCCGGTTTGGTAGTACCAGAAGCCGTGGCTCGCATAGGGGTTGCCCGCATGATGCGACAGCACGCAAAAAATGATGAACACCCGCAGGTTGTCGATAAAGAACAACCGCTTCGATTCCGGCAATACCGCCGGCGCTGTTGGTGGCGGTGTGTCACTCGTTTCGACTGTAGGTGTAGTCATGGGGCAGCAACGAATCGAAATCGCAATCCGGGAGAAAGCTCAAGATCGTCAAACCAATGGTAGGTCGACATCGAGTGCCTGACAATGAAGGGGTGTTCCGTAAGTGATAACGCCCGTATGTCAGGCCAAAGCCGGTCTTACTTGCAGCTCGCTCGCTCTCGCCCTATCTTGCTACGCGTCGCCTTTGTGCGTGGCTCCCTTCCCACTTCGATAAGTCGCCTAGATGGAAACACGCAACGCCCGGATTGGTCTCGTTCTATTCGGTGTCTATTTGCTGCTGTATGGCGGCTTTGTGCTGCTGTGCGCGTTTTCGCCCGGCACGATGGAAATCACTCCCGTGCCAGGCATCAATCTGGCGATTCTTTATGGCTTCGGATTGATCGTGGCGGCATTGGTTCTGGCACTGCTGTATGGCTGGCTGTGCAAGCCCACCAAGCGTGATGCCGACGGCGGGGAGAATCGAGCGTGATTTACGAGCCCTCGGCGGTCGCGGTGATCGTCTTCTTTCTGTTCGTGGCGTTTACGCTCGGGCTGAGCTTCTATCTCGGCGGCCGGGCGAAGACGTCGCAAGGCTACTTTGCCGCCCACGGCGAGATCCCCTGGTTCGTCAACGGCGTGGCCTTCGCTGGCGACTATCTGTCGGCCGCGTCGTTTCTGGGCATCTGCGGCATGATCGCCTTCTATGGCTACGATGGCTTCCTGTACTCCATTGGATACCTGGCTGGCTGGATCGTGGCCCTGTTCGTCGTGGCCGAACCAATGAAGCGGTTCGGCAAGTTCACGTTTGCCGACGCGCTGGATGCCAAGTTCGGTTCGCGCGGTATCAAGCTGGCCGCCGGTATCAGCACGCTGGCGGTGAGCGTGTTCTACCTGATTCCGCAAATGGTCGGCGCGGGGGTATTGATTCAACCGCTGTTGGGGTTTCCACACTGGGTGGGCGTTCTGTTGGGCGGCACCACGGTGATCATCATCGTCGTCACCGCCGGCATGGTCTCAACCACCTG
>CAZNXE010000390.1:0-4718 GCA_964576465.1 uncultured Planctomycetaceae bacterium | reverse complement strand
GATTCCGAGGCGCACCAATACGACGACCAGTTTACGGATTCCTCCATACAACTCGAAATGAGCACGGTTCTCCACGAACTTGCTCCTAAACCCGACGATCGGATCCTGGAGTTGGGAATCGGTACTGGACGTTCAGCAGAAGCTTACGCTTCAAAGGCTCGTACCTTCGTTGGGGTCGACTTTTCACGTAGCAGCTTGGAGATTGCCGGACGTCGGCTACGTGCGATGGGTGCAAACTTCCTTCTCATTCAGGGCGATGTCTGCAAACTACCCTTTCGTGCAGAGGTCTTCGACAAGGCGGTTTCCTGCCAGGTCTTTGAACACTTACCAAGTCCGGCGGCGAGACAAACAGCCTTCGTCGATATTCAACGCGTCTTGCAAGTTGATGGTCAGTTTACCTTGACTGTCTATCACGACCGTCTGCTGAATCAGATCCAACGACGATTTCGGGCAACCGAGGAGAACGCCAAACAGGGGCTACATGCCGGCGATATCTACTTTTTTCGCTTTACGGGTCGAGAACTACGCGACGAACTGAATCATTGTTTCGAAGTGCAGCGACTTCGAGGAATCCAACTTGCCCCTCAACGGCTGTTTTCCGCGCTAGGGAGCGCAGGAGAATTCTTGGAGCAGCTCCTTCAGCACACCCCAATGGCAGCACTCTCCGGTCGCTTGCTCTTGGCGACAACTCGAAAACGCCCCCCTCAGGCGGTGTGAGTCACTGCTGTGCGCGATTAGGGAAAATGCACAGCATGCTGATTGTGTGGATTTTGGCAAAGGTTCTAGACGATACAAATTGGGTGTCCTTGGCTTCAATTGCGCCCACAAAAGTGGCCACTTGCCGCCGTAACAGATGATTGGTGATTTGCCATGGAAAGAGTCCGAACATTCATGCAAAGCTATCCATCGATTGCTCTGATTGTGATTACCGGGCTCCTGACAACCGTCGGTTGCCGCAGCGCCGGAAAGATTCACGACGCAGAATATGCGCTTGTGCAACGGGCGATGCGGATGACGGTGCCTGGACCTGCCGCCGTTGCCGCTTCCATGCCGCCGGTGGTGCAGGAATTGGGCGGACCGCATTTCGTCGAGCAATACGTTGCCTTCGCGCTGTCGCAACATCCAGAGATTCAAGCGGCCCGAAAGCTTGTCGAAGCCAGAGCCAATCGGGTTCCACAAGCGGCAAGCTTGAGCGATCCCACGCTTGGGTCAACGGTTTTTGCCGAGGAAGTTCAAACCGCGGCGGGTCCACAACAGTACTCAGTCAACGCTAGTCAAAAGCTTCCCTGGTTCGGAAAACTCGACCAACGGGCGGCCATTGCGGAAGCGGAAGTGAACGTTGCCCGTGCCCAGTTAGCGGCGAAAGAAATCGAAGTGGTCGAGCAGGTCAAGCGGGCCTACTTCGAGCTTTACTTTGTTCAAAGGGCAATCGCCATTTCCGAGCGAGATCGGGTGCTCTTGGTGGACTTCGCTAAAATCGCCGACTCAAAGTACCGCACCGCCACGGCAAGCCAGCAAGACCTACTCCGCGCACAAGTCGAAGTTGCTGTGTTGGATAATGAGTTGATTCGCTATCGACAACAACGCTCCAGCGCACAAGCACAGTTAGCACGTCTGCTGCACATTTCTCCAGAGACTCCCGTGGAGGCGCTCGATCGACTGCGGGGAGAACAAGTGCCGCGTGATCTAGATTGGCTGTATAGTCGTGCGGTCGCAGCGCGACCCGAGTTGCATGCGCAGTTAGCCGCCGTGTTACGCGATCGGGAGACGGTCGATCTTGCTCGTTTGGACTATTACCCCGATGCCACATTCGGAACGACGTGGATTTCGACCGGCAGCGGTGGAATAAGTGGTGTCTCCAACGGGCGCGACGCATTCTTGGTCGGCGTGAACATCAATGTGCCGATCTATCGCAAGCGGCTAGATGCCGCGGTGAGAGAAGCGGAAGCTCAAGTTGTGTCGAGTGCCCGGCAATACGATTCGCTGCGAGATCGCACGACCGAAGAAGTTAAAGACCTGTTTGTGCAGGTGACGAGCCAGCGCGATTTGTTGCAACTATTCGAGCAAGAGATCTTACCCAAGGCCGAGCAAACACTTCAGGTCTCCGTGCGAGCCTACGAAGTCGGCACGATTGACTTTCTTACGTTGGTTGACAACTGGCGTCAGCTCCTACGGTTTCAAATCGCCTACCATCGTCTAGAAGCCCAATTGCGTCAGACGCTCGCCAGCTTGGAGCGAACCATTGGCGGCCCGCTCGCGTTGGTCCCAAGCGACGATCGTGCTGCCCCGCCACAAGCAGTTCCCCCTGAAGTCGTCCCGCCGGTGCTGCCTGCGCCATAACCCACCCCGAAGCGGACCCCCACGTCCAACACGCCAAGGACTCCAGCCATGTCAACGGTTTCCCGTTTCGTATGCGTCTGTGCCGTCGGGCTGCTGCTTACAGGCGGCTGCGCCCCGGCCTATCACGATTATTCAGGCTGCTACATCGATTGTCACTATTGCCCGCTGCCACCACTGCCCTACGAGCAATACAAAGACTGCGTCTGTCATTCGTGTGCGGCTTCACGTCACTTGGCAATACAGCCCCCGACGGCTGGCGTTGATGAGAATAGCCCAGAAAGCTACGAATCGGGCGACTAATCCCACCACGGAATCGCAATCTCTTGCCGGATTCAGCCCGCGATTATCACGTCGCCTTCACCTGTACGTAGGCTGTCGGATCCTGGGAAAACTTCGACTCGCAATCGGCCGAACAAAAGTAGTATGCATGCCCCAGATACTGCGTGCTGGCGACGGCAAGAGAGCGGCTGATTCGCATGCCACACACAGGATCGACGGTGGTGTCCGCGGCGAAGTCCTCGCCGCCGCGGTCGATTCGCAAGTACGTATCGATAAACTCCAACAGTCGCCTCTCAACCCATTCGGCAACCGTCTCATCGTCTACTTGGTCCAGTGGCAACGTCAATCGGTCGTGTTCGTTGAACTTGACAAACACCGGTACCATGGACACCTCATAGCCGACGGACACCTTCTCAAGCCGAACATCGTGTCCAACGGCGAACGTCACTTTCGTGCTGGCCGGAAAACGCTCGCAGTACCCCAGCCAACAAGTGTGGCCTCCCATGGGATCGACCGCCTTGAGCTTGGCGTTGGGGAAGTGGCGGGCAAACGTTTCTAGCCGCGGTCCAACGATCTGCTCGTTTAGATGGGAAGCAATCAGCGCGTAACGCTTGTGGCGGTCAGCAACGGAGGCCATGTAGCGTTGGGCTTCTTCAGGTGTCCAATCGGGCTCATGGCTGGCCTCCGCCAATCGCTCTTCGATACGTTTGGCGAAATCGGCAAGGTCACTCACGACTCGGTCCTAGTGCTTTTCCCAATACCTGTAGGGAGCGCCCTGTGGCGTTCCGGGAACCAACCCGCTACGCGCGGAATAGCACGGAGTTCCCTACAGACGTTCTGGGATAGGTTCTTACTCTTTTTCTAGTTTGGCGAGATACTTATCGGGATTGGCTAGCAGGTCTTCTTCGCACCCTTCGCAGCAAATCCACACCTGTTGGCCGTTTACATCTACTTTGGTAGGTGCACCCATTGTGCCGAGCATGTCTCCTGAGACGGGACACATATGCTGCTCCATGGCCGCTGCGGCGTCTTCGGGAGATAACTTGGCAAGTTCCGCCTTCATCTTCTCCATGTCGGTTTGCCCACTATCATCGTCATGGGCATGGTCGCCGTGATCGTGGTCGCCGTGATCGTGGTCACCATGTGCATGATCACCGTGGTCGTCATCGCCGTGATCGTCATCACCGTGATCGTGATCGCCATGTTCATCATCTTCGGCGGCAGGTGTGCTTGAGTCGCTTGGCTCCGTCGAATCGGAGCTACAGCCGGTGAGGCCAAAAGTAAAGGTAAACAAAGCAACAACCATGAGGAATGCGGGAACCGTGTACTTCATCAAGAACCTCGGATTGCAGAAAGGGGGGGAATGTTTGTCGCCGCGAACCAACTCCGCGGTTTTCTCATTAGATGCTGCATCATTAGGGTTTCTTCACGAGAATCGGAATAATTTTCTCACCCTGTCCAACGAGTGCCCCAACTCGGCGAAAGCAAGATGTCCACAATCTGGAGTGTGCATACCAGAGCGTGCTATGTGCCAGTATGATAGGAGGCCTTGTCGGGTGGCAAAAGCACACTCTGGGTATTGCGTGATGCAACCCCATGATGCCAAATGACTTATGTCCTGAAGTCAGAACGTTGTGTAATCCCGTGAAGAAACCCATTGGCGATGGCATCTAAAGATACAACCTCACGAAACCAGCTTTCCGATATGGCAGTGATTGACGATGCCGTATTGGTAGGCTGTCGGTCCCGTGAGCGTGGTGCTCAGCAGCGCCTCTACGAATCGTGCAGTCGCAAGGTATATCGACTTATGGTTCATATGGTCGGATTGCAAGACGCGGCGGATGTATCGCAGCAGGTTTTCCTTCAAGTGTTTCGCAAAATCGATCAATACGCGGGCCACTCGCAATTCGAGACCTGGCTCTACCGTCTGGCTACAAACGAGGCCCTCCAGCACTTGCGGAAAGAACACCGTTGGAAGTTTCAGACCCTTGCGCAAGAGCCGAAGAGCCACCACAAGCCCGAAGAAGAGCGTGACGAACACAAGGAACTACTGGATTACGCCCTAGCGAGAGTTGAACCGGAGTTGCGATCGATTTTCG
>CAZNXE010000389.1:0-4748 GCA_964576465.1 uncultured Planctomycetaceae bacterium | reverse complement strand
GCTTGATAAACAAGAGAGAATTCGTCGCGAACTCCCAATCCAACGCTCTTTGCGGCACCGATACGAAAGCAGTCTGCAAAATGATTCTCAAGAGAAACGAATCCCGTCTCCAGTGGCTATTGGCTGTCGCGATACTGATGCTTTTCGCGAAGGACGCCTGGGCTGGAGGTCCGTATGAGAGCGGTCGGTATATGCCCCAGAAACGTTTTCACGGCTACTACCCAACAATTTGGCGGCCCTGGGCGCCTGGCTGGCAAGCACCGATTCACGAGAAGAATTTGCCGAAGCTGAGACAAACACCGACCGCCGCGCCGCCACAACAAGAACCAACCGAAGACACCGACGCACCACCGGCGCCTCCGGCTGCCGAAACCTTGCCCCTTGCACCTCTCGATCAACCTCGTCCAGATACAGACGAAGCCCCCGAGCTTCCAACACCACCTGGACTGGAAGGCATGTTGCCAGAGCCATCGGTTCCGGGAGAAATTCCAACACCACCCGGTCTCGAAGAGTCGATGCCGACACCACCTGGACTTGAAGAGCCGATGCAGATGCCAGCAACTCCAGATGAACAGCCACCACCGTTGACCGAGCCAGGTCCGTCGTCGCTGGAGGAGCCATTTGAGATGCCCCCGGAAACGACATTGGACCCACCGCCAGAGATGGAGGAGCCGGGACTGATTCCACCGGATTTGGATGAGATGCCCGATCCGAGTCTCCCTCCGGGGTTCGAGACGCCCGAAATGGAAGACCAACCTCCGGAAGAGGATCAACCGGAGCCGACTCCCGCGGACGAAACGAGCAGAATTCCAACATCAGGCTGGACCGGCGCGGCAAACAGCACAAGCCCAAGGTCTGTCACGACAGGTCGAAGTCCACTGGGCAATCGCCTTCGCAGGACCATGCCCTCGGACTCAAGTCGAAATGCGAGCAACGTGCAAACCGAACCGAGGAGACTCAGTGCGGCCTCTCTTGATGCCCGAGCGATGCCGCAGCGGCTGCCACCTCCTAGTGACCAAGCCGCGCGGCCAGCGGCTCAGGCGAGGTTCAATATTCCGGCAACGACCAACCCTGGAGCCGAAGCCACTACCGAACCACGCCTTGCGTCCAATGAAGCGGTGGCTTCGCAACGCCACAACCCGCTACGAACACAACGATCACCGGTTCGCAAGGTCGTACGCATGCACAATCCTTTGCGTTGACAGGTAGCGAGTCAGGGCTGTGCGGCCAGACGCTCAAGCAGCAACGCTTTGAATTCAGGTCGCGGCGTGTGGCAGTAGATAATTTCGCGAGTCGTTTGCTCGGCAGGATCGACCAGAAGATAGGGCTTCGTCTTGGCCTTGTCCGATGTCGATACAGCCGCGCGATCGTCGGGGAGTTCCTCGATTCGCGCGTTGACCTGCATTGATTCGATCAGGTCAGGGTGCGTCAGCCATCCGGCAGCCAAGGTATCGAAGGGGTTGAATCCACGGTCCGTAATGCGTTTTTCCCACATCGAGATCCAATACTCGGATGACTCGGCGATCCATGCACCCGACTCGCCTGTTTGTGCAAGAGTTTTCAGATAGGCTCGCGTGATCCAGACCTTCGACGACACTTCCCAGGGGGCAAATACCAGCGGGATATTAGTGTCCAAGATCACCTGCATGGCGTCCGCATCTAGCTCGAAATTGAAGTCGCGATGAGGAAGCTTTTGAGTCGGGCTACTGATGAACTTTTGGTCAGGCCGTCGAGCGGCGACCATCACGATGCGGTCGATTCTCTCGTGCAACTCGGGGTACAGCATTAGCAAAGTGGCCACGTTCGTCACGGGCCCAACAGCAAGCAGCGTCAGCGGACGTTCTCGCAAGGCAGCGGCCATCGCGCGTACCGCATCGGTTTGCTTGCCAAGATCACGATGCGAGGCGGCACCCGACGCGACAGGCATTCCCTTTGGGCCGAACTTCGTGACGATCTTCTCCGCAATGGGCACGGCGTGCTTGAGCGAGGTGTTCCCGAAAACGACGCTCACCCCCCGTACACGCAACTCGGGCGAATGGAAGACCTGAATCATCATTAAGCCGTCGTCGACATCGCCCAGCCCGGTCGCGGTATCGACATCAAGCCAAACGTCCGTCACGCCGATCTTTTCAGCGCCGACACTCATCTGGGCCAGCCACCCAGCCGCGAACACAACACTCAAAAAACGGACGACGTCATTCATGTCCAGAGCAACTCCCATGATGATTCGAGCATTGCATTTCGCGAACGCAGTAATAACTCCGACCGCCAACCTTCGCTTGCGGGAATCGGCAACTGCGCCACTCCGATGAACCGACGCATCACCTCAACCGCGGCGTAACGCGACAGAAGCTCAACTTCGACACTGCTTCCGTCGGAGACTTGGTCATAACCTTTCAGAAACGCATCGACGACGGCACGGTCTTGTTTTGCCAATGCCAGGTGTGCGATTGCGCATCCAAGGTCGACCTCGGGTGTGCCAATAAAGCAAAACTCGGGGTCGATGACAAATAATCCCCGTGGGCACCGCAGCCAACTTCCCGGGAAGAAGTCGCCATGCACCAAGCAGGTACCCGTCTCTAGATACTGCTTTCCAAGCAAGCGTACTTCGCGGAGATACGCCTCATCACCGCGCAGCTCGCTCGCCGTGTGGCTTAGTCCTTTTTCGAGTTGTTCGAGCGGAACTCCGTTCTCTTCGAGCAAAGGGACCTCAAAAATGTGCGTGTGATTCAACTCACGCATGCCGGTGTTAGAAAACCCTTCGGTACGCTCATCGCGAGTTGCCGCGTGTAGTGCCGCGACGTAGGTCGCCAACTCGGCAATGACGGGCTCGTCGATCGTGGCACCACCGTAAAGTGCCGTGAAGTCGTCCGCCCCGTCCACGTATTCCAACATCAGGGCCCTGGCTTTCGCGTCGGAGGCCAGCAACCGGGGCATGCGGGAAGCGACATCTGGAATCAACGCGACACGCTCGTAGAACCGGCGTTCAAAATCGACCCGGTTCCAGGGGGCCTCAATGTGGTCGTACTTCTCCACCCACGGTCGAGCCTGCTTTACGACGAATGAACGACGGTTGGTCCTCACACGCAGAGTGAGGTTCATATTCCCGTCGCCGGCTCCGCCGCTGTCGAGCACACGCTCGCCGGGCTCTAGCCAACCGCGTTGTTCGAGAAACTTCGCGATTCCCGATTCGTCTTCGGCGTCGAGCCAAGGAAAGTCAGGGTTTGCCGCAATGTGATCCGCCCGATTCATTACGAAACACTTTGATGGAAGCCCGTGCCTTGGTCCAACCCTGTGTCACTTCTTAGATTCTCGCACGGGAACGTACGAGACGACAAGGGGAGGTTGTGGGGGACGTGCTGTTTTTCAATCGTTGTGCGACCGGGAACCATCACCAAAACCCCGCATCAGAATATTGAAGCGACCATGCTGATCAAGCCATTTGGACAAACGGCCACTTTCCGGCAGTCGTTGCTTAAGACCGCTTGATTGCTCCGAACGCGGCGAAACACCCATGCTTATGGAGCACTTCGACATCCTCGAACCCTACCTGGCGAAGAAGATCAAGCTGATAGACGAGCGGCCGAGGCGTATCTTCCTTCTCGATGTAAGCGAAGACATGGTCGCGGTATTCGGAATCCTTCAACGTGGAGAGATATTCCCCGTACCGTTGCCAAATTAGATTTTGCACAGCAGCGGTCGAACTGGTGATCATGTCAAAAATCCACAGTGAACCACCGACCGAGAGCGCGCGATACAACTTCGTGAACACCGATTCCCACTGTTCATCGCTTCTCAGGTGATGCAGCACCGCGCCAGCAAGAATGATGTCAAATGACGCCTCATCCAGTTCCGTTTCGCGAATGTCGGCCTGAATCGCTTTGGGCACGATTCCAGATGCCTGCTGGATCCGTTCGCTCGCGCGATCCAGCATCGGTCGACTGAGGTCGAGGAGCGTGACTTCGCGAACCGGTTGCAATTTCATCAACTGCAGAGTGAAGTTCCCCGCGCCGCACCCAACGTCAAGCACACGCTGTGCCCTGGGGGTCGACGCCCAGGCCGCTTCAGCGATTAGCTCCAGCGAGATGGGAGCATCAATCGTCGCAGTCTGACCTGTCTCAAGGCTTGAGAATCGATCGACATCGTTGTCGAACCGAGCCCTGATTTCATCCACGGTTGACTTCAACTGATTTATCCCACTCCCAATTCGCGGGATGCGGCTAACGTCGTGCGTTCGGATAGAAGTGCGATAGATTCCGAAATGCCGTGGTGTGGCCGGTAGGGGAGACTCCTTGTGAGCCCGCCGCACGCCCCGTGCGTGTTGGTGTGGCATTCCGCCGTAGTTGCTGAATCTGTCGGGCGTTTTGTCGGGCGGCCTGATTATTGTTGGCCAAAGGGCGCACAAGTGATTGATAGCTACCCGCGCCGCCGCGAAGCAAATTCAGATAAGGGCTAACCGTGGGACGGCTGTAGATGTTTGCCGCCGCGCTGACCGAAGGCGGATTGTAGCCCTGTCGCTGTGCCGATGCCTCGCTAGAAACAAACAAGCACGTACTGAAGGCTGCGAGTGCAATAACTGCTGGCCGAAGATTCATGGGTTTTACTCCTGTTTCACGTGCCGCATTGAGCATATGCCTACGTGTCGCAACGATCGACGGCCTCTCGCTATAGACCACCCACCACTTCCTCTATTCTAGACAACGTTACAGTCTCAGACAAATCGCCAATTTGAGGATGTCTCCGACTCT
>CAZNXE010000388.1:0-4842 GCA_964576465.1 uncultured Planctomycetaceae bacterium | reverse complement strand
TCGCCAAGGCCGTCGAACTGATCGTCAGCACCCAAAACAAAGACGGCGGCTGGCCAACGTTCTGTCGCGGCTGGGGCTTTCTCCCATTCGACCGCAGCGGCGCCGATCTTACCGCGCATGCGCTACGTGCGTTGCACGCCTGGAACCAGTCGCAAGTGAACGAAGAACCGGCGCTACGCATTGCGCCGACGTTGCCCGAGAGCGAGCCTCTTGGTGCTCGCATCGACGCAGCCATCGAGCGAGGGCTTGCTTACCTCGCATCGCGGCAGCGCAAAGATGGCACTTGGATTCCGCTTTGGTTCGGGAACGAACATCGCGAGGGTGAGGAGAACCCTGTCTACGGTACGTCACGCGTGCTATTGGCCTACCGAGATTTGGGACGGCTCGACTGCGACGAAGCCCGCCGTGGCATTGCTTGGCTTGCCTCCGCACAATTGGCCGATGGTGGTTGGGGGGGACCGCATCCGGTGCAGAAGAAGTCGGTGTCCCCGTCAACATCGAGCGTGGAAGAAACGGCAATCGCGCTCGAGGCGCTCCTCCCGGTCCTCAAGCAAGCAGACGTTTCACGTGTCGTACAGCGTGGGCTGGCTTGGCTGGTCGGGGCGGTCGAATCGGGCCGTTACCGCGAGGCATCGCCCATCGGTTTCTACTTCGCCAAGCTGTGGTATCATGAGAAGCTCTACCCACCAACCTTCACGGTGTCGGCGCTGGGTCACGCGGTGCACGCACTGCAAGCGCAGCCTGAATCGTCAACTTGCCTAACACCGTCCACCATCACGTAAGGGACCGCATCTTGGCAACCGCCCCTTCGGAAAAGACTCTCACGAGCGACGCTGGCAAGAAGTCCAGCCCGCCAAAACGGCGACGTCGCAAGACCAGCCATCTCAAGCTCGTGCCCGAGACGCGAGAAGCCCGCGAAATGCTCCGCGAGCGGATCCGTGCTTTTGCCAACACGCTCGACAAGCAACGTCCCATGAGCAAAGACGAATTAGAGGTAATGGCCCGGGGCATTCTTGCCGAGCACAATCTGCCCGAGGGCTATGTTGGCTGGGCCATGGTTACGTTGGTCTCGGCTTTCTGGCACGAACAGGTGGCGGCCGTTCCGCCCGAGCGGCGATTGTTCTTATTGCCGCATTGTCTGAAGCATGCTGAAGGTTGCCCCGCCGATTACGACGACTACGGATTGGATTGCCGCCGCTGCGGGGCATGCAGCATTGCCGACTTTCGCACCGAGGCCGAAGACCTGGGCTACAAAGTGTTGGTGGCCGAAGGTTCGCCCATCGTCTTGAAGATCATTGTCGGCGGTTATGTCGACGCGGTGGTTGGTGTGGCCTGCTTGAATGTGTTGGAAAAGGCCATCGACAAAATCTTGCTGGCCGGAATTCCCTGCGTCGCGGTTCCGCTGTTGTCGAGCGACTGCCGCAACACATCAGTCGACGAAGAGTGGGTCGCCGAGATGATCCGCATTCCGCATAAGAAACCGACCGTGCGAACCCGCAGCTACATCCACCTAATGCGGGCAGCAGAGAAGATGTTCGAGCCGACCGAACTTGACCGGCTGGCACCACGCTTGCGAAGCAAACCATCAAGTAGCCCGACGCCAGCCGCGGCCGATCTCGAACCCATCGCTTCGACCGAAACAATCGCGTACGATTTTTTGGCCTCTGGTGGTAAGCACTCGCGACCGTTCATCGTGCTGGCCGTACACGATGCACTCACCGGCGGGCATGCCACCGAGGCCGCCGGCGCCGAGCATCTCAGTGAGTTGCCCGACGCCGTGCGCAGAGTTGCCTTGTCGATCGAGACATTCCACAAGGCGTCGCTCGTTCACGACGACATTGAGGACGACGACGACTATCGCTATGGTGACGAAACGATTCATCGCCGCTATGGAACCTCAACCGCGATCAACGTCGGCGACTATCTCATCGGCCTAGGGTATCGCGCGGTGAGTCGCGAGACGGGCAGTTTGGGGCCCGATGTGGCCGCTGACATTGTCGACCGGTTGGCCGATGCCCACATGAAACTCTGCGAGGGCCAAGGCGCTGAACTCACCTGGCGTGATGCCCGCGACAAGCGACTCGGTCCGCTCGACGCCTTGAAAATCTACGCCATGAAAACCGCCCCCGCATTCGAGGCCGCGTTGTATGCCGGGGCACGGCTGGCAGGTCCCGTCGATGGGATTCGCGAATCGCTCACTCTGTTCTCGCGGCACCTGGGGGTCGCTTTTCAGATTCTCAATGATTTGAAGGACTGGGACGAAAGCGATCAGAACAAACTGAGCCACGGGGCCGATGTTTTGGGCGGCCGCCCAACGGTGCTCTGGGCCCTGGCGCTCGATGCACTGGATGACAACGACTCGGCAGCGCTCTATGCGTTGGTCGATCGTACCGAAGAAGAGGAGCAGCAAGCACCGCTCTCGAACGACACGCGGATGCGACGCATTCGGGCCTTGTACGATCGTGCCGGTGTGTTTGAAAAGGCCGAACAGCTTGTCGAAAAGTATCGCGCCAGGGCCGAAGCGGTTGCTGATGAGATTCAGCCAGACGAGTTACGGCGGCTGTTCTATTACTTGGTCGACACAGTTCTCGAACGTCCGTCGATCGAGTCGCCCGTCGTGGTGGTGCCAACGCTCGACTTGGTGAACGGTATCGCGGTGCCGAAGTGAAACCCTTGTTGGTACGCTTGGCGTTGACCGGCGAACGAAGGAACTACTCCCCGTGACTGACCCTGAGCAACTGCCCAACAGGCTCGATCCGCTGGTGCGGCTGTTCTACAACGATCGGGCGGAACTGGGGGGCTTCTCAGCGGTTTCTGCCGAAGCGATGCCGAGAGAGTACCGTCAGCTTCTGGCGCACGAACACCACATGACGGTTACCGTCGAGAAATTTCATGGGGGCCCCGTCGATGTCCGGGTGCTCGACAAAGTTGTCACCAAGGAGCACTACGCCAGAAAGATTCTACTGGCTTGCCAGCGTGATAAAACCGTCGTGCAGTACGGCATCATGCGCATCCATCTCTCGGATCTCCCAGCCGAGGTGTGTGATGAAATCCTCAGCGAGCAAATGCCATTGGGCCGCATCTTGATCGAACATGATGTGATGCGGACCATTCACCTACACAGTCTGTGGCGCGTCGAGTTAGGGAAAGATTTACAAGATCACTTCGGTGCCGAGGGGCCAGTTGTCACCTACGGCCGTACGGCAACCATCGAATGCAACGGCGAACCGGCCATCGAACTGTTAGAGATTGTCGCACCACTTCCCAGTACCTAGGCTCGGCACGCCATGCGGATTGTTTATCTCGGCGCAGGTGCCGGCGGTATGTACTGCGGCAGTTGCCTTCACGACAACACGCTGGTCGCAGCGCTGATTGCCGCCGGCGAAGATGCGATGTTGGTGCCAACCTACACTCCGATTCGCACCGACGAGGTGTCGGTAAGCCAACGCCGTATTTTCTTTGGCGGGATCAACGTCTATCTGCAACAGAAGATCCCGCTGTTCCGGTTCACCCCGGCTTTTCTCGATCGTCCGTGGGACTCGCCACGGCTCATCAATTGGTTGGCCCGGCGCGCATCGACAACCGACGCCCGAATGCTCGGCGCACTCACGCTCTCGATGCTTCGCGGCGAACATGGACACCAGCGCAAAGAACTGAGCAAGCTCATTCGCTGGCTGGTCGATGACGTGCAGCCCGACATGGTTCATCTGTCGAATGCCCTACTGATGGGCATGGCACATCAGATTCGGGATGCACTCAAAGTTCCGGTGGTGGTGGGGCTTTCCGGCGAGGATATTTTTTTGGATAAACTGCCCGAGCCGTATCGAACACAATCGCGCGATGAAATGCGCCGACGCGCTGGCGACGTGGCCGCCTATGTCGCCATGAACCAATACTACGCCGATTACATGCGAGACTATCTGCAAGTTGATCCCGCGGTCATCCACGTCGTTCCCGCGGGGCTTGATCTCCGTGGACATGCCACGGGATTGCAGACCGGTGAGAACCAACGTCGCACGGTTGGCTTCTTGGCTCGCATCTGTCACGACAAGGGGCTGCATCAGCTCATCGATGCCTTTGCGATGCTCGCCCGTGACCCCACCCTGGCCGATGTGCAACTGCGCGTGGCGGGCTACTTGGGGCCGGCCGACCAGGCTTATTTCAACGAGCAGCAACGTCGCATCGACAAGCTAGGGCTGAGCGATCGCTTCGAGTACGTCGGCGAATTGGATCGCAAAGCGAAGATCGACTTCTTACAATCGCTCGACGTGATGAGCTTGCCGACGGTCTATCGCGAAAGTAAAGGGCTCTCGGTCATCGAGGCCATGGCTAACGCCGTGCCCGTGGTCTTGCCGAACCATGGTGCCTTTACCGAGTTGATCGAAGATACTGGCGGCGGGTTGTTGTGCGCGCCGGGCGATGCGAACAGCCTTGCACAGTCGCTGAGGGAGTTGCTTAACGATCGCCCGAGGGCAGAAGAACTAGGCCGGGCTGGCCAATTGGCCGTCCAAACACGCTATCATGCAGAGGTCATGGCCGAGCGGACGATGGCCTTGTACCGCGAACTTTTGGCTTGAACGCAATTCACAAGATCATCGCCCCCGAGACCATCTGATGGACAAACCGTTTCGAACCCGACGTCGCGTCGAGTGGATCGATACCGATGCCGCTGGAATCGCGCACTTTACGGCCTTTCTTAGGTATATGGAACAGGCGGAACACGAGTTTCTGCGCGATCGAGGGTTGAGCGTGCTGATGACCGACGATGCTGGTCCCCTGTCGTGGCCGCGCGTTTCGGTTCGTTGCGACTATCATCAATCGGTGATATTTGAAGACGAACTC
>CAZNXE010000387.1:0-4865 GCA_964576465.1 uncultured Planctomycetaceae bacterium | reverse complement strand
CTCGCTTACGCGTCGGGTTGTGATTGGTACGTTCTTATTTGCCGCACGCCTAAGGAGCGCCTTTGAGGGGGATGAATCGGCGGACTTCCCTACTTCGAGTGAGCAGGGAGGTACGAAGACCCCGTCTTCGGAATCATGCGTGCAAGTGGCACTGTTTGAATGGGATCTAGTCGAGAACTCCTTCTTTCGCGAGTCTCTCACGGAGCCGGGCGAGCACCTCTTCATCATCGAGAGGTTTGGAAAGCCCTTGTTCGCTTTGTTCCGAGGCAAGCTGATTGCGTTCATTCCAGCGGGTGATCTGGTCTGACTCGAGTTGGTCTAGCGCTCCCATTGCGTCGCGGAGGACTTCGTCTTCCGATGCATATGCCCCCGAAGCCAAATGGTGTTCGATAAGCTTCGCGACGTCAGGCGGAAACCGATACGTCATGGTCAAGTCTCCAGGCTACCCTTGCCTTGTGTACTTTCCTCCAGGATACCACAACAACACGAGATGTCGGAGGCAAGACGATTGAAATGACCCAAACGGGCGAAACAGTATCCCATGGAATTGCACTCACTTTGTTAGCGAGCCATCTTCCTGGCAACAAACAGGCAGCTTGCTCCTACTGCAAGCGATTTCCCTCGCTGGATCTTGTTGAGTTCCCTGCTGAGAAGCTGGGCGATCATCTTGGTCGCCAAGCCACCGCTTGTGCCGTGCTCGGTTGCCGTGTCGAGCACCTTTCGCTTCTTCGATAGGCCAAGCTTGAAGGGGAGTGATCGAAGCAAGAACTGCGGGAGGATGAGCGGTTTGAAGAAGTAGGTGTGATGAACAATCTCGAAGCTGCCCGTCAGCACGTCTTCGAGCATCTGCTTGTTGTAGCGACGATGGTGTTGAGAACTAACGTCACTGAGCGACCACAGCCATTGATGAGCCGGCACGGTTGCATACAACAAGCCGCCCGGCTGAAGCACGGAATGGAGCAGTTCGACGAACGCTCGATCGTCTTCAATATGTTCCAGAACGTCGAACAGCCCGATTGCCGGGAGAGAATCTTCGTGGAAGCTGGCATCCCCGAATGTCGCACAGATCACTTCGGGAATGTTTCTTTGTGTCTTGGCATTCAAGGCCCCCACCGGACCCGGCTCGAGCAGAATCGCCGGAAACCCTTCCTGAAGCAAACGCGATGAGACGAATCCGTTCCCACCGCCCACGTCCACAATCGGCCCCTTGGGAGGATATTGCTTCACGACCGCGGCAATGCACTCGTTGCGATGTCGGAACCAAAACGAGGAATCCTCCAACTGAAAGCAAGTTGCATTGCGGTCCTTGGGATAAGAGATGGCCGTCGATTGCGAGGCGGTCCAGATGCCTTTCTCATCGATTGTTAGCGCGTCTGATATCTGTGAGATTTCCATCGTTATCGTGCAAATTCTCGCTGCATACCTTCCACAAGTTCCCTCGATCTCGGCTGGGCAAGCCCCCCGACCATGGCCCTGCTAGTAACGTGCAACATTCTAACAACCCATGGCTCGAATGCGACGCGGAACGTCTGTTTCTGCAACGAGGCAGCCCCGCAAGGCAATCTTTGAAGAACCCGAATTGCTCTTGGACGGCGTTTCACTGTCGCCGTACAATGCGCAGGTTAGGGTCTCTTAGTGGCTTCTTGGATTGTCGATGTCATACCGCTCGTTCAAACGTGTGCTGGGTGAGTCGAGCTTGGAGCGGAAGTGCCGCTTCTTGTTCGGTGCCTGTCTGCTGCTGTTGATCACCGGCAGCTTCTGGTGGTATGGCCAAGAGACCGAGCGACTGGTTTACAAGCAGAACTTCTACAAGGGCCAGTTGCTGGTCGATCAGGTGATCGTCAAGTCGCACTGGGAGCAGATTGGTGTGCATCCCGACGACGAAGACGCCCAATTCTTCACCCAGGAGATCGATCGTCGACTCGAGCGGCAGAACTACAAGAGTCGTTCGATCCGCCCCCCGTCGAGCAATCCTGGCAATCACCGCGCGGACGAAGCACCCCGTGACGATTGGGAATGGGAACTCATGAAGCGGTTCGTGGCTGCCAACACCTCTGAAGAGGGCGAATCGGCCGACGAACTACGGATGCCGAATGATCAAATTGAATGGGACGCTCGATCGAGTTCCGACGGGAGTGAGTACCTTTACTACCAGGCGGTCCGGGCAACACGCCATTGTGTGATTTGCCACAAGGCCTTGGACCCGAATCCAGATTTGTTCGAGGGCGATCTCTTGCGGATCGTGCAGGTCAGCATTCCCACCGGCCCCACACAGGCAGACCTGAACCGCAACCGGGCCATTCTGCTGGCCACGGCCATCATCACGGTTTTCCTGGCGATGATCGCGGCCTACGTCATTGTTCGTTATGTAATCGTCAAGCCGCTGCAACATTTGCGGCATGTTAGCGACGCGATTAGCCATGGCAACCACAATCTCAGGGCCGAAATCCATACCGGCGACGAGTTCGAGCAACTTGGCGTGGCGTTCAATCGCATGCTGCGCCATTTGGTCGACGCCCAAGAAGAGCTTCGTCTGGTGAACACCGACCTGGATGCCAAAGTCGATCAACTGGCACAGGCTAACTTGCAGTTGTTTGAATTAAACCGGCTCAAGAGCGATTTTCTGGCGACGATGAGCCACGAATTGCGCACCCCGCTCAACAGCATTATCGGCTTCAGCGACGTTCTCAACGGGAACGATGACCTCGACGAGCGACAGAGACGCTATGTGCAGAATATTCAAAAGTCGGGAAAAATGCTTCTGGAGCTGATTAACGACATTCTCGATCTGGCCAAGATCGAGAGTGGCAAGATGGATATCCGTCTCGACGATTTTCGCATTGAACAAGTGGTCGCCGCCCAATGCGACATGGCCCGGCCGCTTACTGAAAAGAAGAACATCGATCTCGAAGCCAGAATCGATCCCGGCTTGCCTGAAATCCACCAAGATCAGGGCAAGGTCCAACAGATTCTTAACAATCTGTTGTCCAACGCCATCAAATTCACGCCCGAGGGAGGCCGCATCGTCGTCACCGCGCGACGAAACCCCAAGGGAGACTTGCTGTTGGTTGTCGAGGACACCGGCGTAGGCATTTCCGAAGAAGATCAGGAGACGATTTTCGAGAAATTCCGGCAAGGAAATACCGTGTTATCCGGAGGCGACGCGATGACGCGCGAGTATTCTGGCACCGGTTTGGGCCTCTCCATTGTCAAGGAACTTTGCCGCCTGCTCGATGGCGAGGTCACTTTAGCAAGCGACTTGGGCAAGGGGAGTTGCTTCACGATCCGGCTGCCGTGGCACCTGACCGATCATCCTCGTCTCGCCTCACCATTGCCGACTTCGCTCGAAGAGTTACAACAGGGACGTGCCACAACCGACGATGCACGGCTCCTTGGCCCTCCAACACCTTCCAACATTCCCGACACGGCTTCGACCAATTGAATTGGTTCCATCGCCGGTCGCTTCTCGATCACTTGCAAAGTTCTATGTCGAATCAAACTCCTGCCACGGCAGACGTCCAATTGTTCACCGACGGCGCGTGCAGCGGTAACCCAGGGCCTGGCGGTTGGGCATTCATCCTTCGCCATTGCGAGACAGGCAAAGAGATGGAACACTCGGGTGGCGAAACCGAAAGCACCAACAACCGCATGGAACTAACTGCCGTGGTCCAGGGGCTGAAAGCTCTCAAACGGCCGTCCAACGTCGAAATTCTTACCGACAGCACCTACGTCGGAAAGGGGCTTACTCAGTGGATGGCCAAATGGAAATCCAACGGATGGCGCCGCAAGGATGGCCGGCGCTGGGCGCCCGTGAAGAACGAAGATCTATGGAGACTTCTAGACGAGTTGATCGCCACGCACACGATCACCTACACACCCGTTCGCGGACATAGCGGGCATCCTGAAAACGAACGCTGTGACGAACTCGCCGTCGCCGCCTGTCAACAATACCGTTGAAGTGAGCCGCGCATCCGTCGCTGCTTTTCCGGGCCATCGAGCTTAAAATGCGACTGGCACCCGCGGAGAACGACGAAACAGGCGATCCCCGCATAACGGATGGTAGTGACCGCACTTGATAATTCGGGTTTTCTGAAGCCAGGTCATCAATCAAGCGGCATTCGTTGGCCTTGTTGCTGACTTTCGTAGGCCAACATCACAACCTTCAATGCACGGTACGTGTCTTCCAGGCTGTTCGAGTTGCGAACCAGGCTTGTCACGCCTCGGTAGAACTGTGAGAGCAGCGCTTCGCCTAAAGGGCGTTCGCTATCGAGAGATTCTTGGTGTCGTCCCGCGGAGTCGAACCACACGATTTTGGCCGGCAGATCGACAAAAGCGATGCCGTGCTGGCAAACAACCTGCAAGTCTGACGGTAAGCGAAACGAAGCCGCTTCACTCCATTGGTGCGGGATGTAGTTTCCAGAGCTTATCTGAGCCACCGAGCCCGACCCGATAACGGCATCGCTAGACGAGAAGTCGAGACTCATCATCTCGTAGTCATTGCCAGTAGAATCGTTGTGGGCAAGATGCTTGAGCCCGATCACCGATGTCGGTTCTGCCCCGACAATAAAGCGACACCAATCGACGATTTCCACCAGTTCGTTGGTTATCGCGTCAATCGCCGAACCCTTGTGTGTGTTGTTCGTGGTGTCATCGGACACTTGGCGGCGGTGGCAAAACAGGAGGCGAGGTTCTCCCAGCCGCGTAACGATCAACTCCTTAAGCCGATTGGTGGCGGGGGCGTGACGTCGCGATGACTCAGCCATGAATGTCACGCCCGAGGATTCAATGCGTTGCTTGAGCTGATCGGCCCGAGCCAAGTCGGTTCCCAGACCGGCGACCGAATAGATATCCTTGCCGGCGTCGCA
>CAZNXE010000386.1:1243-4866 GCA_964576465.1 uncultured Planctomycetaceae bacterium | reverse complement strand
AACTCGCCGGATCATTATGCAAAAGGCACGCCGTCACACATTGCGCAATGCGCCATAGTGCTCCGACCGCTTGTAGGCACATGGTTTCAGGTTCAGTGTCCTCCCCTAGCAGGGGTTCTTCTCATCTTTCAGTCACCATACTGAGTTCACTATCGGTCGTTAGAGAGTATTTAGCCTTACGGGATGGTCCCCGTTGATTCAGTCAGGGTTCCACGTGACCCGACCTACTCAGGTACCCCTCGAGAGGTGATGCAACTTTCACGTACGGGACTGTCACCCTCTGTGGTCTGCCATTCCAGACAGTTCTGTTAGTCGATCACTTTGTAACTCTCATGTGAAGGGCCCTACAACCCCGCAGAGGAAAACCTCCGCGGTTTGGGCTATTTCCCGTTCGCTCGCCGCTACTGAGGAAATCGAGTTTTCTTTACATTCCTACGGTTACTTAGATGTTTCAGTTCACCGCGTTCGCCACGTACGCCTATGAATTCAGCGTACGTCAGTTCGGGAATCTCGGGATCAACACTCGTTTGACAGTTCCCCCGAGCTTTTCGCAGTCTTCCACGCCCTTCAAAGCCTTCTAACGCCAAGACATCCCCCATGCGCCCTTAGTAGCTTGACCACATTGATCGAACGCTCTCAAAGTGAGAACCGCCGAACAATTGTCATCTACAGTCGCGACTTTCACGCTGCCGCCTTTCAGCAAACAGCACTCAGTCGCAAAAGTAACGATTGATCCAAATTGTGACACAGCATCCAGACCGCATGTCGGAACTGGCTACCATGTCGCTTTACTAAGAGACTCGAAATAACCACCCGCTGAACGTGCCTCCAAAGCGGAGACCTATCCGACGAGTGGCTGATTTAAGATGCCACTTTTTGCAACTAACCAAATTGTCAAAGATCGATTCGAGCGACAAATGACCCGAGCAAACAACAAAAGATGGGAATCGCTAAACCCCGCATCCCAGGCTTCCTCTCACACATCTCGCTCAACTGCCCAGAGGGCAGAGGCCCGATTTCGCGTGCTTCGCCTGTGCGGCTGAAGACGAAATCGGGCCTCTATTCTCTGGCTACCTCACGCTACTGACTGACCGCAAACTCTGGCCGGCTGTTATTCTACCGCGATCAAGCTCACCAGCAAGGGCTCGCCACTGCTTGCCACTGGCAAAAGTAACGAAGCGATGAATATAGCGAGTACCCCAGCAGGTGTCAAACGCGTCCCCAGGCCATTTTTAAGGCACGTCCCTCGCCCACGTGATGTCGGTTCAAAGAGTCGGGCGCAACGTGTCCTGGCTCAGACAAATTGCAGCCGCCTGAGGTGATGCCGCTTCATCGCAAGCGGGTCCGACCGGAACAGAGTCGCCGGGCCACCGTTCAATCAACAATCGCTAGCCATAACCGCGAACGAAGTGCCGCGCAAGGCAGTTCTGCCCGAAGGTTCAAAACCATCCCAAACGCCTCCCTTCCCCGGGATGGTCGCGAATTTCAGAGAAAAGATTTGCTTCCAGGTCGCGAAATGTTCAAAATAGCGCATCCGAGGTGCGGCAGCTCAAGACCCAACCAGGGAACGTCAGTGAATGACGCGACGACTCGATGGCCTAATCGGTTCCGGGAATCTTTGGTTTGGCAATAAACGGTTCCTGACACCTTTGATTCTTTGATTCACTGACACCTTTGTTTCGCCCGTTCGGCCGCGTGGTGTGTAGAGTTCCGGGAAACGAGACGAGCCAATGAGTCAGCAGAAGCGGATCATGGAGTTGCTCCAGCAAACACGGCTGTCCGACGATGACTTTGTCGAACTGGGCCAGATGGGGACGCTTCGCAAGCTGGCTTTCAAGGCCGGCGCCAGGTTACCCCGACGCGCCTTCCAGCACCTGCAAGGGTCCAAACGACTTCAGTTCATTACTATCGAAGAGAGCAAGATCGCGCCCGCTGACGTCGAGGACTTGGCGGCGATTCCCGGGCTCAAGCACCTCCATTTCGTCAACTGTCCCGTCACCAACGCTGCCGTCAAGTCTCTCGGCGGGCATCCAACGTTGACCCAGCTCTGGCTCAAAGGTTCCAAGGTGACGGACGCCGCGTTGAAGCATGTAGCTGCGATTCCCAACTTGAGGTGGCTGGAATTGGACGATACGGCGGTCACCGACAACGGCCTCCCCCATTTGAGCGCCGCCGAAAACCTCGCCACACTGGGACTGAGGAACACGGTCGTCACCGATGAAGGCGTCTTGGCACTCGCCCCTCTGCGGAAGTTAGAGCTGGACCCAGGGCAAGTGACGGGCACGGACGTTACGGAGCAGGGCATCGACGCGTTGTTCGCCGCCCGCAAAACAGCGGAGCTAAAGAACAGGGCAACCAAGAGGTCCGCCTCGCCAGTCGCCGAGAACTCGCACGACACCAGCAGCGCCCGGCAGGTGCTCGCCAGCTTCTTCCAAGCGATGAATCAATGGGAGCTCGAGTCGTACCGCGGCAGTGAGACTGGCAACAGGTCTGACGGCACTGTTGACGCTCAGAAGTGGAATACGTTTTGTCAGGAGCGGCTCGACGCCCTGCAGGAGATCTTTGAGGAACATTGCACCGCCAAGCATCGCAAATACGGCCGCACCGCGGCGTTCAGTTGCGGCAATCCTCCCGACTATGATCTCCAAACCGAGGAGATCGTGTCGGTGGAAATACCTACCAAGAGTCGCATCGTCGTCGAGACGAAGAAGACGGGCGTCTTCAGGAAACGGTGCCAGTATGTGCTGCTGAAAGAGAGAGACAAATGGCTCCTGGACAACAAAAAGTGGTTCTACGGCGACTGGCAGAAGGACATACTCTGATGGCTGGCGGGCAGTTGGGTCCATTCAAAGGTGTCAGTCCATTCAAAGGTGTCAGGAACCGTTTTTCTGTAATTTGGGGCGGCCGTGGGGGCGGAGGGTGCTTTGGAGGCCTAACTTGCGGACGATCTTCTTCGACCACGGCTCGCCGCCGTAGGGTCGACCACGCTGGACACTCCGCCGTAGGGCTGTCAATTCCGCTTCGGTTTGTGGGGCGTTGACTTGTTCAACCCAGCTTGCCTGGCGGGGCAAGGGCCAAGCGGTCAGCAGCTTCTTCTCTTGCGTGGTCCCCTGCTGCCAACGATGCAGGCTGCACCAACGCCATGCTTCCGCGCGTCGAACCAAGTTGGCTCGCAAGGCGTTGCGTTCCACATATCGACACACGGTGTGGAAGTGCTCGTCGTCTTGAACTGGGAACGACTTGAAACGCCCCTGGTAAACATGGCCGCTGCCCGTGCTGTGTCGATGGGCATGCCACCGCTGTGTGTGCGTGAGCGTCAGCCAGCCCATGAACCGCGAAAGCTGCCCGTCTTCGGTTGGCCACAGCACGAGATGCCAATGGTTGGGCATCACGCAGTAGGCCAGCAGCCGCATGCCCGTTCGGTCGACCGCCTGTTGCACGACCAACTCGAACGCCTGATAGTCTGCCTCGCGCTCGAAGATGGTCATCCGCGCGTTGGCGCGATTCAACACATGGTAAATCAAGCCCCCAACAGCCGCCCGTTTCGGTCTTCCCATGGCCGAAAGCTATCACGCCGGCAGATTCTTGTCAATAAACGGTTCCTGACACCTTTGTTTCTTTTT
>CAZNXE010000386.1:0-1233 GCA_964576465.1 uncultured Planctomycetaceae bacterium | reverse complement strand
ACCCGGAACCATGGTGGTTTTTTCTTTTGCGGGTTTTTGTTTCTTCGCTGGTGGGCGAGTCGATGTCGACACCCTCGCAGTAGCTCACCACGCGCGCCACGGCCGCCTGACAAGAGGCTTCCTTGCCATCGCGCAGCACCTGCGAGAGAAAGGACCACACCATGATCGCGGAAGTGTAGATCCCTTGCCGACCAAACAGGCAACCATGTTTGGCAAACAGACGCTCAATGCGCTCGGCAGAAAGAATCTTCGCGAAGGGAAGTCCCTCGCCGGTAAGGAACGCATCAGCAACTTGTTGAAAGCCGCCGCTGCCACGCTGGGGTGAATGTGGTATGGAAGACGCCATGAAAAAACCCTCCTTGGCTTTTACGCGGTCAACGCAGCCAAGGAGGGCATCAAAATCATAGCCAAAAGCGGGCCCTTACGAAAAGATCGCTTCAGCAAGACGGAATGTACAAAAACCACGCCGTCTTGTCACTGGGAAAACTGCGCGCACAATCAAGGCCGACAGTGCCATTCGTGTCAGGAACCGTTTATCTGTAGTTTGGCATTCACCATTTCAGTCAATCGATCCCGCTTGTATCGAGCGGGGCTAAGGTTCCGCGGGCGTAGGTGCGATCGGCTACGTGACGGCGCCAGAGGCCGAACCATACTCCCGCCAAGGCAAGCAAGAACAGCGTGCCGGTGATCCAGCCGGAGACGCCGGGCACCTCGGGTTCGGGAGGTGTGTACCACAGGAGCGACTTGCCGATTAACAGTGGCGCGACCTGCCGGAGGTTTTTCTTACGCTGCCGCGGCTCATCGTCGGCGGTCGTCACTGTTTGATTTAGTTGGGCAGTTTCAAAGGTCCACGTCTTGAGAAAGAAGGCCGGAATGCGGACCGCTTCGCTGATGCGTTCGCCGGTTGGCATCCCGGGAGGTAGCTGGCGAAGACAGAATATGACGGGGTTGCCCTGCGAGTCATCGCTGAAGACGGCAACCTCATAGTAATGGTCGATGCCGAAGCGTTCGACGATGTCGGCGTCGTCGACAATGATCTTCGTAATGCGTCGCGCGACCCCTCGCAAAGCCACCAGCCGGCCGCGTTGCAATTCCGGCGAGTTGAACAGCGGTGCGACTGGAAAATCGTCAGGCGTCAAGCGAACGAATCGCTTCATGTCCGCGCGGCCCGCGGCGGCGAGCAATTGGTAGAAGCACTCGCGCTCGGCGGCCGAAATTCGGCTGCGATCGGTG
>CAZNXE010000385.1:0-4890 GCA_964576465.1 uncultured Planctomycetaceae bacterium | reverse complement strand
TGTTCATCGCTCGTGCTCATCTGAGTCCCTTTCGAACCCGCATTTCAATCTGTATTGTGCAAGGCCTTTTATGCAAACAGTTCGGCAATCGGTTGGCCCATGTCGGTGATGGGGACTGGGCGGTCTCCGGCGTAGAGGTTCTTGCGGTAGTCGATGCCAACGGCGGCGAAGATGGTGGCGAAGAAGTCCGGGACGCCAACTGGGCTGGAAACGATCTCCTTCGCAAGTTCGTCGGTTTCGCCCCATGCTCCGCGATGCGACAGGCCGCCGCCGGCGAGGACACAGGTGAAAGTCGTTCCCTGATGTCCACGACCGCCGCCGCTGTCGAACTCCGGTGGACGACCGAATTCGGTTGTGATGACGATCAGAGTCTTGTCGAGCATTCGCTTCTCTTCAAGATCCGTAATCAGTGTCGCCACGGCAGTGTCAAGTTCCTGGATCAGCTTGTGTTGATTGAGGATGCCCTCGTAGTGGACATCCCATCCGGCACCGTTCAAGAAGTTGAGGTTGTGAGAGACTTCGACAAATCGAACACCGCGTTGGACCAGGCGACGGCTGAGCAGGCAGCGCTGACCGAACTCGCCACCATAGCGTGTGCGTAGATCGGCGGGTTCCCGGTCGAGTTGAAAGACGCGATTGAACTTGGGACCACTCAGCTTCAGGCTTTGCTCGATTGCCGCATCGTAATCGAGCAGTCGCGAATCGCTGGTCACTTCGGCGTTTCGACGCAGTACCGAAAGAAACGACTCTCGCCGCGATTGCCGGGCCGACGTAATACCGTCGGGACGTGACAGTCCGACCGGTCCTTGACTGGTGTCAGTCAAATACAGGTAGCCGTGACGGGCTCCAAGGAAGCCCGGACCGCGCGTGACGTTCGGATATCCGATCAAGACATAGGGCGGAGCGTCATCGGCTGCCGCGTGTCGCTCGTGGACGATCAACGAACCGAGCGATGGATAGGTCACCGTGCCGCTGATCGTTCGACCGGTGTGCATGCGATTGGTGGCCGCAGCATGTTCGTCGATCATTTCATGATGCACGGTTCGAACCGCTGTCGCACGATCCATCAAGGGGGCGAGTTTCTTTAGGTGTTCACACAGCCGTACGCCGGGAACCTCGGTCTCGATCGATTCGTAATAGGAGCCAGCAATGCTCTTCTTTGGGTCTCCTTTTCTTTTCGGATCGAACGTGTCGAGCTGGCCCATTCCGCCGCC
Source organism: uncultured Planctomycetaceae bacterium (assembly GCA_964576465.1). Taxonomy (GTDB): domain Bacteria; phylum Planctomycetota; class Planctomycetia; order Pirellulales; family JAEUIK01; genus CAZNXE01. The sequence continues at coordinate 3,676 of CAZNXE010000385.1, read as the reverse complement.
CAGCCAAATCGAGATCACGTGCTCGGCTTTGCCCTGAAGCAACTCAGAGGATGGTTGAGCGAGACCGGCTCTTGGCAGTACGAGTCCGCAGGTGAGCGCTGCTCCGGCAACGAGGCACTCGCGGCGATTGATGACTATCTGACGGGTCATGTGTGTACTCGCGTGTGTTGATCGATATTCGTGGCTTACGGCATCCAGACGAATTCACGGTGATTGACTAGGCTCCAGGCGAGGTCTTCGTAAAGTTCTCGCCACTGAGATCGCAGACGGGGATCTGGTGGCGGTCCACGGCGGACGCGACGTTCCACTTCCTGCTGAATGGTGTTGGCCTCGGACTGTAGATGGTTGAGCCACGTGACTAGCGGAAGCGGTGGCAGCTTCGATGGCGGATTGACTTGGTCGGCGGGAACCAGCCGCCCGTCGAATCCCTCGTTCAACGCATAAGAAAATGCTGCTCGCTCGTCCGGCTTTGGATGCCGCGTAAGGATGCGGAGGAACAGAGCATCCACGAGCGCGTCGGGCGACTGCGTATCGACGGCTAGTTGTGCGAGTTCGCTGTTTTGTGAGGCGCGGGTTAGGGTCATCGAAAGCGTGCCATTGGCAAGCACTCCCGGCTGCAAGACATTGGAGTCGGTGTCCCGCTGGTGGATCGGCTTCTGGCGAGAGCCGGTCCAGCCAAAAGCTTCCAACACGTCGGACACCGCTCGGGCGCGAGGCAGTGACAGGCTGGGACGATCCCGCTCGTTGCTCAGACTGGCAAACATCCACGCGCGATGCGGACGCCCCAGTGTAAGCCGATTGCTGATCGGGCGACGTCCGTCATGCACAAACGTCAGCTCTTCCACATCGAGCGGTGATCCCGTCGCCGCGTGAAGTGAATCGACGATCTGTTCGGCCGTCAAACGACGACGATTCGGCGCGTTGAAGAAGCGCAGTTCAGGCGATGCGCCCAAATTACGCCCGGTCGCTTCGCGCTGATAAGCCTGCGACGAGACGATCAGACGGATTACATGTCGCAGATCGTAGTTATTGGCGGTCAATTGCTGGGCCAGCCAGTCGAGCAACTCTGGGTGGCTCGCCGCGCGACCTTCCCAGTCATGCACTGGCTCGACAATGCCGGTGCCAATTAGGCGTTTCCAAGTGCGATTCACGATCACGCGTGCAAAGCGTGAATTCTGTGGCGCGGTGATCAGTGCGGCGAGTCGTTCTCGCGAATCGTCCGGTTTCATCATCAGACCATCGACTTGCGCGTCGTCGACGATTCCGGTTACTTCCGCGAACGGCCACGCGGCGGCGACCGGCTCGTCAGGCTTCAGCGTGACACGAATCAGTGACTCGCGCTGTTTCTTCTTAAAAAAGGCCGCCGGGACGCGGCTCGTTTCCGGCACGGTCACAGGTTTCCGAGACAACATGGCAGCCAGTGAATAAAGATCGCGTTGTGTCGTGCTGTGATAGGGCGAATCGTGGCAGCGGGCACACTGTAGTTCAATCCCCAGAAACGCCGACGCCACGATATGTCCCTTGGCCGTCAACGGGGCGTCGTTTTCCCCTGCCAACGCGAAGCCCGCGCTACCTCCTTCGTGCAGACTGCCACGCAACAGGATCAACTCCGTCACAATCCGGTCCAGCGATTTGTTGTCCCGCAACGCATCGTACAAGAACCACCGAAAAGGCCCGGTGCTGTTGAGCGACGCATTGAGTAACGTCGGATTCTCGGCCAGAAGGTCCAACCAATCGCTCATCGAGTGATCGGCGCAGCGCTGGTCCAATAGCAATCGGTCGATCAGTCGCTCGCGCTTGCCGGGTTCGGTATCGGCAAGAAACACCTTGGCTTCCTCCGCAGTGGGAGGAACTCCGACCGTGTCGAGAAAAATGCGACGCAGAAATACTTCGTCGTCAGTCGCTGGCGACATGGCCACTTGGCTCGCGGAGACCGGCGGGGCAGGCCATGCGGCACCTGACTGGATCCACTCTTCGAGAAGGGCGGTCTGTTCGGTGCTCAGGCCGTGTTCCGTGGGAGGCATGCGCATGTCTTCGTCCTCACTCCGAATGCGGACGACTAGTTCGCTTGCAGTGGGATCGCCGGGAACGACGGCCGGCACTTCAGAATCGCCGCCTTGGAGGGCATGTTCGCGCGAGTTCAACTTCAAGCCACCTTTGTCCTTCTCTCCGTGACAACGGAAGCAGTGCTCGCGAAGGACCGGCAAGACCTTGCTGTGAAAGTTCTCAGCCTGCCGTGGGTCTGACTTGGATGCCGCGGTCAGTGCGTTTTCTATCTTTGCGACGATGAAGGCGTCGATTGGATGATCGACGGATCCGCTTTGAACAGACGGTGCGGGGTGTTGTTCAGCCCAGGCGCGAGCCGTCTCATGTCGCTGATGCCAGAAGTCATTCTGCGAGCTTGCCGCCCTGCGACGAGTCTGGTCATCGTAGTTGGATAGGGACGACTCAATTCCTGCGAGCACCGCTTCGACGCCCACATCGGTCAGCGGCAATTCCCGTCCCGTAGTCGGTCGTAGTATCACATAGGATCGTCCATCTTCCGTCTGCGCAGCCACACACGCTTCGCCCGTTTCGGTACGGACATTCTTTCCGCCGACGACCATTTCCAGCACCACACGACAGCGTCTCGGCTGGCCGTCGTTGGTCTCGGCAATGATCGCATCGCCGAAGACTTCCTGTTGGTGATAACCATGGGCACGCAACCCGGGCAGGGGCGGCTGTGCAAGGGGAGTGACGGATTCTTCGCCGTTGGGTGGCTGCTTCGTGATGGCTTCGGTTCGCGCGATAACAACACCATCGACCCACAGGCGACTCAGCGCTCGAGACCGCACAAGGAACCGAAGCTTGCCCGGTAGCAGCTCTACATCCGCCGCCATGCGGACCAACAGCGGAGCTTTCCAACTTGCCCGAATTCCCCACGCGTCGAACCGTAGCGGAATTCGCGGTAGCAGAAACTCGTCTCCTAGCCAGCGAGCAGTTTCGTCCGGCCATGTTTCGCCTTCGTTCAACCAGCGTTGATGCGCCGGCAACCCTTCGGAGAACGTAACCAACACGCGACCTTCGGGAACATCGATCAACTCGGGCATCACTTCCGGCAATGGACCGACAACACGTGGCCCGCCCACACGGCGAAACCGCGTGGCCATGATTTGGTCGTCCAGCAGCGTTCGATGAATGGCGACGGCGTCGATCCATCCACCAAAACTGTTCCCGGGACTGCCTGCCCGCGACGACCCAATCCAGACCGCGTCGTCGTCCACGACAGGCGGCTTCTTCGTCGCACCTCCCATGTCCCACGTTCCGTCCGTCGGCAGACCGTCAATCCAGCCGCGAATCGAGTCGGGATCGCCGAAACGATACGTTACCGCGATCTGATGCCATCCCGTCGCGACGTCGAATCCGGATTTCGATGTCCAGCGATGCCAGTGTGAATTACCAGTGCCAGCTGCCGTTGCAAACAGGAAACTGAGTCGCGCCACGCCTTTAGCACCAACGACGCGCAGCGCCCAGTTCTGGTTGTCACGGGCAAACCGGGGCGAGCCCGTGCGTCCCTTGCCGATCACGTACAACGGTGAACCGTCGCGGAAATGGTCGAGCTTGACCCACGCTTCGAGCGTGATGGCATCGCCATTGGTAAAGTCGAACGAACTATTTGCCCCAGGGTCGGCCACCG